>NZ_JBIKRX010000007.1:0-61568 GCF_044348915.1 Flavobacterium sp.
GGTTTTGAACCCTGACAGGGGTTATTTATACAATGAAAAAAGAATTTTACAGCAACGGAAAACTATTAATTACAGGAGAATATTTGGTTCTTGACGGAGCCAAAGCATTGGCTTTGCCTACCAAATTTGGACAAAAATTAATTGTAGAACAAGGAACTGACCAAGAAATAAAATGGCGCAGTTTTGATGCAGACGGAAGCATCTGGTTGCAAGAAACATTGTCGTTTGAGGATGTTTTAAAAGAAAAGTCTCCAGTACAACCAGAATCTGTAAAAAACACTTTAATAGAAATACTGCGCCAAGGTTACTTATTAAATCCAAATTTTATTAATAAATCTCAAGGGTTTCAAATTCGAACTGAGCTCAGTTTTCCAAGAAATTGGGGTTTGGGCACCTCCTCTACTCTTATTAACAATATAGCTCAATGGCTAGAAGTTGACGCCTTTGTTTTGCTTAATAATAGTTTTGGCGGTAGCGGTTACGACATTGCCTGCGCGCAAAATGACTGCCCTATTTTGTATCATTTAGAGAATGGACAACCAGTAGTCGAAAAAGTAAAATTTGCTCCTGATTTCGCCGAAAATCTATATTTTGTTTATTTAGATAAAAAGCAAAGCAGCAAAGCTTCCATCGTTTCTTATTACAACAATAAAAACGAAGCACTAAACGAAGACATTATAGCAAACAACAAAATAACGGCAGCAGTTTTATCCGCAAAAACACTAGCAGAATTTGCTTTGGCATTGGAAAAACACGAGGCTGAAATGAGCATAATTCTCGAAATGCAAACTATAAAAGAATCAATATTTCCAGATTTTAATGGCATCATAAAAAGCCTTGGTGCTTGGGGAGGGGATTTTGTCTTGGCTATCTCTAAAGAAAATCCTACCGAATATTTTAGACAAAAGGGTTTTCATACCATAGTTCCTTATGCTGAAATGATACTGTAGGTTTATTGCCTTTTAGCTGAATCCGTTTGTTGAGATTCCTCTTTGGGTGCACAACAAATTGCATTATTAGGCTTAACTCTACTATTTACAGCTTTTGTTTAAAAGCATTTTTGTTAGTTGTGTTGTCATTCGAGGAATGACAAATGAAATAAATAGTAGAATTAAGCGCATTTTTAAAATCTTTTGCCTCAAGTCCCAACGGTTGAAACCGTCGGATATGGTTTTTAAAACCGTTTTTCTTCTTCAATATTGCCCTCGGTTTCAACCGGACTAGTAATGGATTTGAATAAAATTAGAATTATAGGCCTTTTTTTGATAAATGCAATTTGTCGTGCACCCTTCCCTCCTTTGTCGGAATGGCAAACTTGTAGACAGTACTATATACAACAAAAAATCCCGTTTAGTTAAGTCCTAAACGGGATTCTTTATTTATGAAAACCTCAGACTAGTAATTGAATTGTTTTCTGTTGTCTTTAATCTCTGCTTTATCTTTTAAGGCAGGCATCACTCTGTTGAAATCCCCAGCACTTTGTGCTTTCAATTTAGCAACATAAGCAGTATGATCTTTCAAAACTGGCGCTTTTACTGTGCTATTGTTTTTTACTACATACACTCCTGTATTTCCTTCGATTGGAGCAGAAAGTTTACCAGCGCTCAACGCAAATGCGTTACCAACTACTTTTGGTTCTTGACCAACACCTCCTGTTAGGACAGGGTTTTCCATAGTAACATCAATAGCTTGTTGCACGGCAGCACCTGAAGTTTTTGCAATTGCATCAAGAGAAGATCCAGTCATTTTTGCTTTGATTAATTCTGCTTTTTTCTTGTTTTTTAGAATTGGTTCCACATAAGAACGTACTAGGTCGATTGCCATTAATCCTTCTGGATTTGCTTTTTTAACTTTTGCAATTACGTTCCCAACATTGGCAACTTCAAATCTTTTTACCGCACCAACTTTAGTGTCGTCTTGGAATGACCATTGAATAATACTTCTTTGGTTACCCAATGGACCAAAAGATTCGTCCATAGCTTTTACAGTTACTGGAGGCGCAACGGTAAGCTTCATTGCTGCTGCAGTTTTTGCAAAATCTTTTTCGTTAGCATCCATTTCGAATTTAGTTGCTTGTTCAAAAATTTTGTTAGAAGTCACTTCTGAAGCTTCTATTTTCTGAGCTACAGTAGCAAGACGAATTCCGTCTTGCTTGTCAGTAACCTTGATAATATGGTATCCGAAATTAGTTTCTACCAATCCCACTTTTCCGATAGGACTTCCAAAAACAAAATCATTGAATGGTTTCACCATTTGATTAGGACCAAAGAATCCTAAATCTCCACCTTGTTGTGATGATGAATCATCCGATGCGGTAAAAGCTAACATCATAAAGCTATCTGGATTAGCATTTACTTGTGCTAAAACTTCTTCTGCTTTGGCTTTGGCTTGTTCTTTTGTTCTTTTCTCTTTTTGATTTGGAACTTGTGTTCCTTCGTAGCTAATCAAGATATGACTTGCTTTTGCATTTACGCCAACTTTTCTGCCCAATGATTTAGATAAACAATAGTATTTTCCGAACATATAAGGTCCGTAGATTTCTCCTGGAGCCAAGTTGTATAATTTATCCGCATCAACAGCCGGCAAATCTTTTTTCGCTACATAAGTTGAATCATAAGGAATATCTGAATTTGAGTTTACAAATTCAACTACGTTTGTTGCAGATCTGAATCCTGGCAAAGTATCATTTTTTCCAGTTTTAGTATTGTAAACAACACTTCCTGTCAACAATCCGTTGATTTTAGCTTTGATTTCCGCTTCATCTTCTGGCGAAGCTTTGTCTTCAATTAGAACGTATTCTATTTCTCGAGATTCGTCGGCTTTGTATTTTTTCTCGTTCTTTTTCATAAAAGCAACAATTTCATCATCAGAAACTTTTACATCGCTATCTTTTATGGTCGAATATAATCCGGCAACATAAGCGAAGTTCACTTTGTTGGCTTCCATTTCATATTTCAATTTTCCTTCACTTTCAGTAGTGTAAGAACCCGCTTTTATCATCGTAGCATACATTTGATATTTTGCGTTAAGCTCTGCATCTTTTTCTGCAGTCTTCAAATATTCAGCTATTTGTGGGTTTGATTTTATTGCTTCTTTGAATTTTCCTTCATCAAAAGCACCAACTTCGTTCAAAAACATTGGGTTTTTTCCAATATTTTGATCTGCTTTCAAAACTTCCATTATATGTTTTGCTCCAGCTCTTAAACCTAATTTTTCAAATTCAGTCATCAATAAAGCTATCGAAACTTCTTGGTCCCATACTCTGTTCGCTGCTGCGGTTGGTGTAACACCTTGTTGACTTTTTTCAACATTGCTAACTTTAATTCTAAAATCTTCGAATGGAATGTCTTTTCCGTTAACACTACCAACATCATTTGAACTTTTACCAAAGTTCCCTTTAGTAAAAACATCCCCTGCAATAAATGCAAATAAACAAAATCCAATAACTACTATTAATAATGCGGAACGTTGTCTAATTTTTTGTAAAACTGCCATTTTTATTTATATTAATTTTTATATTCAGTCTGCGAAAATACAATTATCTAATTAATAATTATAGTAGTCGCGCTATAATTTACAAGTTTTTTTGATTTATTAAATAAAATCAATCTTTTATTGTCATTTTAACCATTTCGATTTTCTTATTGGTGGCCTCTTCGATGATAAAATGGTAGTTCCCAATGGTAATTGCATCGCCTTTTTGAGGGATTTCTTTGGTGTAATCTACAATAAAACCACCCAATGTTCCATAAGAATCACTTTCTGGAATATCCAACTTATAAGTTTGGTTTAAATACTCAACATCCAATCGGGTAGAAAAAACAAAAACACCCTCCTCGACTTGCTTTTCGGTCAATTCCTCGTCTGAATCGTGCTCGTCTTCAATTTCTCCGAAAAGTTCTTCGACAATGTCTTCGATGGTAATAATTCCAGATGTTCCCCCGTATTCATCAAGGACAATGGCAACGCTTTTTCGTTTTTTGGTCAGCAAATTCATTGCATCTTTTATATAAATAGTTTCTGGAACAAATTCTACTGGAATAAGGATTGACTTGATGTTCTTCGGCTTTTTGAATAAATCAAAAGAATGTACATAACCCACAATGTCATCAAGTGAGTTTTGAAAAATTAGAATTTTAGAATAGCCCGTTTCAATGAACAAATCTCTCAATTCAGTAATAGAATCGAATATATCTACAGCAACTAGTTCAGTTCTAGGAGTCATTATATCTCTGGCTTTCACACCTGAAAAGTCTAAAGCATTTTGAAAAATTTGAATCTCAGAATCCATCTCGTCGTTGTTTTCGACAGTACTCATTTGTTCGGTGATATAGTTCCCAAGTTCGGCTTTGCTAAAATACAATGGCACTTGATCCCCTTCGGTTTTGAAGAATTTCATCAAAACAAAATTGGAAACCCAAATGAAAAAAGAGGAAATAAAATAAAACAAGAAGTAAAAAAAGTAGGCTGGAAGCGCAAAAAACTTAAGCAGCGAATTGGCATAAATCTGAAAAAAGACTTTAGGCAAAAACTCCGCTGTAACCAAAACGATAATGGTTGAGACGATGGTTTGAACAAGAAGATTCAAAAAATCAGACAAATGCACTCCTAGATTTTCTATCCAACGCATTATTAAATCGCCCATAAAGAAACCGTAAACTACTAATGCAATATTGTTTCCAATAAGCATTGTGGCGATAAACTTTGATGGTTTTTCGGTAAGTTTAGTTAGGATAGTAGAAATGAAATTGTCCTGTTTTTTTTCTATTTCGAGATAAATTTTATTCGAAGAGATGAAGGCAATTTCCATTCCTGAGAAAAATGCACATAGTATTAGACATAAAATGATAATACTAATTTCCATAATTAGGAATTAGTGTTTCTGTCTTCGAACTTTTTGGCAAACTTTCTTCTGAAGAAAAACATAAAAATAGACAGCGCTGTAATTCCTAAAAATAAATAGGCCTGGTCTCTTTCTTTGTCCCAAATTTCAGCAGCTCTAACAGCAAAAATGATTGCAGCAACAAGATAAATGTATTGGGTAAATTTTAAATATTTCATATTGTATTTTTTTATTCGTCTGATTCGATCTCTCCGGCAATTTTCTGCGAATTAATCACCTTAAAATCTTTACTAAAATCAATTCCTTGACCGATGGATGAACCTTTCGTGTCCGTAAATTTAAATTTATTTTCGGTAAAAAACCATTCGTTTTTTTGATCAAAAAACAATTGATCTGTTTCAAGAATTTGCCCGTCTTGCGAACTTATTTTTACATTGCCTTTCAAATCGATAATATTGGTCAATTTGTAGGAGGTCGCATAATCGGCAAGGATGATAGTTCTTTTGTTGTTTTTGTCATACAAGGTAACATCAATCCCTTTTGGAAAATCAGTAAAAGGAAAATCGACACTGGCAAACTCCCTCATTTTTGGACTCACCAAAATAGCTGTGATTCGGCCCGAATCGGTGTATTTCAAATTAATTTTTTCTGCTTCACCGCTTGGGACAAATTCTGAAAAATTACTTTTTTGAACTTCTTTAAAATTACTTTCACATCCAACTAAAAGCATCACAGCAAAAACAGTGGCAAACACAAGGATGGGAAATTTTTTTAGTAAAGTCATTGGCTGAACTTAACAGAATTCTCTATAATTATTTTTTAAGCAGAATCGATTAACGGTATTTGCTTTTTACAAACCATTTATCATTAAGCGAAAATCCTAAGTTGACAACAATATAATTTTCTTGAACCAAATTGTTCGAGGTTGTTCCTTTCTTTCCGAATTGTAAGCCTAAATTCAAATTGGTCAAAGAACCTGTGATAGGCAATCCAACTCCAAGTGTCATCCCGAGATCATTTATAGAAGTAGAGTTAACCACTAGACCGGTTTTTTCGTAAACAAATCCAGCTCTATAGGTAATCCTTTTTGCATAACTGAAAAATGGATTTACAGTAGGTGTATAATAACCTCCAAAACCATATCGTTGGTATTTTTCATAAGTTACATTGTCTAAAGTATTGTACGTATTGTATAATTTCCCCACATCTTGAACAGCAAAATCAGCTCCAAAAACCCATTTCTTAGCATCTCCAATTCCCACACCAAGAGCCCATTTTTGAGGCAAATTCAAATCTTTTTTTGTCACAACAGGATCGTATGAATCAACTGGCGAGTAATCGAAACTAGAATTAATTGTAACCGTACCGATTGTTCTTTCGTTATTAGACACCAAAATGCTTTTTGGAGTGTAATACAAACTACTGAAAAGTGTTAGTTTATCCTTCAGTTTTTGTTGGTACATCAAACCAAGGTTTAAATTCAACCCTGATAAGGTTGTGACATTCAATTCGCGAGATCCTATAGGAAGCTGCGGAACAAACTCTACACTATTGGTATTTATTTTTCCAAAATTATAATAGGCAGAGGCACCAATACTCAAATTAGGTAAGATTCTATATCCTCCACCTAAAAAAACTCTGTTCATACCTCCCCAACCGTTGAAACGTTTGCTGTTTTGCGAACCGTCTTCGTAGATGTTTTCAATATTATACCCAACAGAAGAATAAGGTATTAAACCAAAACCTGCACCAAATTTCCCCAGTGGAACCGCTAATGCAATATAATCTAGGGTAGTTCTTCGAGTTACAGCATCGGATGTACCCGACTTTTGTTTTTTGTAATCCGTACTTACTCCTATCGTAAAATTGGTCCATTTAAGATTTGCAAATCCAGCTGGATTCTGAAAATTGATTCGGGTACTATCTGGAATCATTGATATTCCACCCATTGAGCGACTTTCTACATTCCCATTAAATTTAGCCTCTCCAATTCCATAAAATGAATATGGTGACGAGGTTCCCGATTGAGAAAAAGAAATTAATGACAACAATAAACAAGAGCTTATTAAAAAATTTTTAATCATTTTTGATTTTATATTGAAATGTTTGATTCAAACTTTCGAGTAGGAAATTTGAATTGGCAAATATGGTATTTTTTAATCGTTTAGCCAAAAAAACTGCATCGCCACCCGTTAAAATTATTATAATTTTTGAATATTGACCTTTTATTTCATTTATGTATCCGTCAATTTCAAATGCCAACCCATTTACGACACCTGAATGTATAGATTCTGATGTAGATTTTCCAATAAAATGCGTTGGATTTTCTAGAGTTAACAACGGTAATTTCGCTGTAAAATTATGTAGTGATTCGTAACGCATGCGCAATCCTGGGGCAATTGCACCGCCAAGATAATTGTCGTTTTCATCGATAAAGTCAAAAGTAATACTAGTCCCAGCATCAATCACCAATCTATTTTGTTTTGGATGCTGAAGTGTTGCTCCTGCAGCGAGCACCATTCGGTCTATACCTAAGGTTTGTGGAGTTTCATAACAATTGACAAATGGAAATGCATCGGAATGGGAAACAAAATGAACATTCAAAGTAGTATTGAGGCGAATAAAAGCTTCTTTTTCGACATCAGAAACGGACGCAACGACTAAATCAGAAGTATTTTTATACTTTTCTAAAATATTTTTAATACTTTTTTCAAGCTCCGTTTTTAGAAAAACAAAATTCTCTAAAAGGGTATTATCCTCAAATACAGCGGCTTTAATTCTGGTATTCCCAACATCTATCGCTAGAATCATAATCTAATTTTAAAGTCGCAAAGGTACGAATAGATTTTTTTTAATAATTGTTTTGTATAAATTAAAAATCATTCTATATTTGCACCCGCAAACAAGTTCAGCGAACTCCAATTCAAATAAGAGTAAAGTGAGCTATTAGCAAGGTACCTTAGCTCAGATGGTAGAGCAATGGACTGAAAATCCATGTGTCCCTGGTTCGATCCCTGGAGGTACCACGAAACCCACTCAAACGAGTGGGTTTTTTGTTTTTTGTTTGTACGGTTATTGTAATGTCTTCTGTATTTTGAAAGTGGATAATTTTGGATTGTAATCGCAAAAAAACCGTATAATTTTAGATTTAACTCTAAAAAAATACAGTTTTTAAGTAAATTAATGCCTGCGCTAAAATAATTCTTTCCGATTTAAATAAAAAAAAACGACATCCGTTTCTGGATGCCGTTTTTCATTATAAAATTCAGGTTATACTTATTTTTCTCTTGGAAATAGTAAAGCTGCTTGAGCCGCTGCTAATCTTGCAATTGGCACACGGAAAGGAGAACAACTTACATAGTTCATTCCGATTTTGTGACAGAAAACAACACTTTCAGGGTCTCCACCGTGTTCACCACAAATACCAACTTTTAGGTTTGGTTTGGTTTGACGGCCTCTTTCTACTCCAATTTTTATCAACTCCCCTACACCTTCTTGGTCGATGGTTTGGAAAGGATCGTCTGGAAGAATTCCAAGGTCAAGATATTTAGGAAGGAATCCACCGATATCATCACGACTGAATCCAAAACTCATTTGGGTTAAGTCATTGGTTCCAAAGCTGAAGAAATCAGCTTCTTCTGCCATGCTGTTTGCTTTTAAGGCAGCACGAGGAATTTCAATCATTGTTCCATACAAATAAGGGATTTTTTTAACTCCTAATTTTTCACAAGTTTCTTTGTAAACAGCGTCTACAATTTCTCTTTGATTTTTCAACTCATTTTTAGAACAAGTCACAGGAACCATAATTTCTGGCATTGCTTTTTTGCCTTCTTGAACCAACTCAGCCGATGCTTCAAAAATGGCTCTAATTTGCATTTCGGTGATTTCAGGGTAACTAACTCCTAAACGAACACCTCTATGGCCTAGCATTGGGTTGTTTTCGTGTAAGGCTAGAACTCTTCTGTTCAAAACGCTCATACTAATTCCTAATTCTTTGCTCAACTGAACTAATTTTTCTTTATCGTGAGGAACAAATTCGTGCAATGGTGGATCCAATAAACGAATAGTCACTGGGAAACCACTCATTACGCCCAAAGTTCTTTTGATATCTTTTTTAACATATACAAACAAACCGTTTAGCGCTTCTCTTCTTTCTTTTTCGGTTTTGCTCACAATCATTTTGCGTAACAAAAATAATGGTTGGTCGCTTCCTTCACCATAAAACATATGTTCTGTACGGAAAAGTCCAATTCCTTCAGCTCCAAATCTAGCGCCTTGTTCGGCATCACCAGGAGTTTCAGCATTGGTACGAACACCAATTACTTTGGTTTTATCTACCAGTTTCATCAAGTTTTTGTACGATTGGTTTTTATCTAAATCCACATCCACCAATTCCATACTTCCTAGGTAAACCAATCCTTTTGTTCCGTCAAGACTTAACCAGTCTCCTTCTTTGATGAAAGTACCGTCATTGGCTTTAAATGATTTAGTTTCGCTATTGATTTGGATATCATTACATCCTACGATACAACATTTCCCCCATCCTCTAGCTACTAAAGCAGCGTGTGATGTCATACCTCCTTTGGTAGTAAGAATAGCTTGTGATTTGTGCATACCATCAACATCTTCTGGAGAAGTTTCTTCTCTCACTAAGATTACTTTCTCGCCACGGCTTGCCCATTCTACAGCATCGTTTGATGAGAAAACTACTCGTCCTATAGCTCCACCAGGTCCAGCAGGCAATCCTTTGGCAACTGGTTTGGTGATTTTTTGAATAACAGGATTCAACATTGGTAATAACAATTCTACTAATTGGTTTGGTCCTACACGCATTACTGCAGTATTAGCATCAATTAATTTTGAATTGTACATATCGCTAGCAATTTTCACTGCAGCAAGACCATTACGTTTTCCGATACGGCATTGCAACATATAAAGAGTTCCTTTCTCGATAGTAAACTCGATATCTTGCATGTCTTTATAGTGATTTTCTAATCTGTTTTGTATTTCGTGCAATTGTTTGTAAGCTGCTGGCATCACTTCTTCAAGAGTTGGCAATTGCTTACTTTGATCGTTTTTAGATTTTTCATTTACTGGAGCCGGAGTTCTGATACCCGCAACTACATCTTCTCCCTGAGCATTTATTAAATATTCACCGTAAAAATAATTTTCTCCATTACCAGGATTTCTTGTAAAGGCAACACCAGTCGCACTAGAATCTCCCATATTTCCGAAAACCATAGCTTGCACATTTACTGCAGTTCCCCATTGGTGAGGAATGTTTTCGATACGACGGTACTCGATGGCTCTTTTTCCCATCCAGCTACTGAAAACACCGCCAATACTTCCCCATAACTGTTCTTTTGGATCTTCTGGGAATGGTTTTCCAAGCACTTTGATAATTGTAGCCTTAAATTCTACTACCAAAGCTTTTAATTCGGCAACTGTTAAATCAGTATCAAATTGATATCCTTTTTTATGTTTTACTTTTTCAAGTTTTTCGTCTAATACTTTACGGATTCCTTTCCCGTCTTTTGGCTCAATTCCGGCAGCTTTTTCCATTACCACATCAGCATACATCATAATCAAACGACGGTAAGCATCATAGGCAAAACGAGCGTCACCTGATTGTTTGATAACTCCTTCGATAGTTTGTTCGTTAAGTCCAATATTCAAAACGGTATCCATCATTCCAGGCATCGATTTTCTTGCACCAGAACGTACAGACAACAATAATGGATTCTCTACGTCACCAAATTTTTTACCCATTATTTTTTCAACAGCGGCTAAAGCAGCATCTGCTTGCCCTTGTAATTCAGCAGGATAATTCTTTTTGTTATCGTAAAAAGCAGTACATACTTCAGTTGTTAGGGTATATCCCGGAGGAACAGGCAACATAAGGTTCGGATGTCCGGCCATTTCGGCAAGATTCGCTCCTTTTCCTCCCAATAAATTCTTCATTGATTCATTTCCATCTGCTTTACCGCCGCCAAAGGAATAGACATACTTTGTGGCTTTTTTCTCTTTTGTCATTTTATTAATTTTTACTTGTTTTATATTATTTTTCTATATTTTTCCCAAAGGTAGAAGCATTCCTACTAATAAAAAATGATAATTGTCATATTTAAAAATGTGTTAAAATTTAATTTATTTGTAGGATTATAAAATCAAAAAACCTCCTTTTTTTTATCTGTTTCATTTACAAGGCTAGGTCAAAATCTATATTATTTCAGTATCCGTTTCCAATAATCGTGACGAACGACTTGATTTGAAAGAGGAAATTGAAAAAATTTATTAAAAAATCGAAGAGGTTGTATATATTTGTGAATTCAATATAAATTGGCTAATTTTTTTTCAGTTAAAATTTCAAAAACCAATTGTAAAACCTTTTAATTTCCAGCTAAACTTATGGAACAAATTATCAAAGACAGCACAGCCAATCCAGCACCATTAGGCCTTTTTGGCTTCGGAATGACCACAATTCTTTTAAACATTCACAATGCAGGCTTCTTCGAGCTTAATTCTATGATTATGGGAATGGGCATCTTTTTTGGAGGCATACAACAAGTTATTGCTGGGGTTATGGAATGGAAAAAAGGAAATGGTTTTGGCATGTCTGCGTTTACTTCCTACGGCTTCTTTTGGTTATCGCTTGTAGCCATTTGGATTCTTCCATCTATGGGAGTTACAAAACCTGATGGCGCTTCTATGGGTTGCTATTTGGGACTTTGGGGATTATTTACTTTGGCATTCTTTATTGGGACATTGAACGGAAACACTATTGGGAAACTTATTTTTGGTTCACTAGTTATTTTATTTACACTCCTCTCTGCAGCAAGTTTCACAGGAAGCGAATCCATACATACTATTGCAGGTTATGAGGGCATCCTTTGTGGATTTTTCGCATTTTATGAAGGAGCTACCATTGTAATCAATGAGAAAATCGGCAGAAAAGTATTGCCTCTATAACAATGAACACAATCTATTGTTAAAACAATAGCTTAACTGATAATTCCTTTGAAATAAATTTTAAATTTGTTTCTCTAGCAAAGAAAAAACGATATCATTCACACTTATAAACACTTTTACAATGAGTTATTACAAAATTGAAAATTTAGAACAATACTTCAAACATTACAATAAATCTGTTCGCGAACCCAGAAAATTTTGGAGTAAGATTGCTTCTGAAAACTTTACTTGGTACCAAGAGTCTGAAAAAATAGTCGAGTTTGATATGGCAGAAGCCAAGATAAAATGGTTTGTTGACGCCAAAGTAAACATTGTAAAAAACTGTTTGGACAGACATCTTTCGAAGCGTGGCGAAAAAACAGCTATCATTTTCGAACCCAACAATCCAAACGATGCTGCGGAACACATTACGTATAACGATTTGTATGTAAGAGTGGCCAAAATGGCCAATGTGCTTCGTGATCAAGGCATTCAAAAAGGAGATCGAGTTTGTATTTATTTGCCTATGATTCCTGAGATTGCGGTTTCAGTTTTGGCTTGTGCTCGAATTGGCGCTATTCATTCTGTAGTTTTTGCAGGTTTTTCTGCTTCGGCTGTGGCGGCAAGAATTAATGACAGTGAATGTAAAATGGTGATCACTTCGGATGGTGGATTTAGAGGTGAAAAAACAATCGATTTAAAAGGAATCATCGACGATGCACTTACCAATTGTAAGTCTGTCGAAACTGTTTTGGTTGTCAAAAGAACTAATACTTCCGTTAGCATGAAACCCGGTCGTGATCAATGGTTGCAACCACTTCTAGATACTGCTTCAGATAACAATATTGCTGAAATTATGGACGCCGAAGATCCTTTATTTATACTTTACACTTCTGGTTCTACCGGGAAACCAAAAGGAATGGTTCACACCACAGCGGGTTATATGGTTTACACTGCCTATTCGTTCAAAAACGTTTTTAATTACGAAGAAAATGATGTTTTTTGGTGTACTGCCGATATTGGCTGGATTACTGGACATTCCTATATTTTATACGGTCCATTATTAAACGGCGCTACAACAGTGATGTTCGAAGGAATTCCAACTTATCCTGATTTTAGTCGCTTTTGGGAAATTATCGAAAAACACAAAGTAACCCAATTTTATACTGCGCCAACGGCAATTCGTTCTTTGGCAAAAGAGAATTTAGAATACGTTCAAAAATATCCGCTAAAATCTCTAAAAGTGATTGGTTCAGTTGGCGAACCGATCAACGAGGAAGCTTGGCACTGGTACAATGACCACGTGGGAGGCAAACGTTGTCCGCTGGTGGATACTTGGTGGCAAACCGAAACAGGAGGTATTTTGATATCGGCACTTGCTTTTATTACACCAACAAAACCAACCTACGCTTCTTTGCCATTACCTGGAATTCAAGTGGTGTTAATGGACGAAAAACGCAACGAAATCGAAGACAATCAAGTTCCCGGAAGTCTGTGTATCAAATTCCCTTGGCCGGGAATAGCGAGAACCATTTGGGGCGATCATCAACGGTATAAAGAAACCTATTTTAGTGCATTCCCAGGCAAATATTTTACAGGAGACGGTGCTTTGCGTGATGAAGTAGGTTATTATAGAATTACCGGTCGTGTGGACGATATTATCATTGTTTCAGGCCACAACTTAGGAACAGCTCCTATCGAAGATGCCATAAACGAACACCCAGCAGTTGCTGAAAGTGCTGTAGTAGGTTTTCCTCACGATGTCAAAGGAAACGCATTGTATGGCTTTGTAATCCTGAAAGAATCTGGAGAATATAGAGACCGTGCCAACTTGACTAAGGAAATCAACCAACATATTGCCGATCACATTGGACCAATTGCCAAATTAGACAAAATACAGTTTGTTTCTGGCTTGCCAAAAACCCGTTCTGGTAAAATTATGCGTCGCATTCTTCGCAAAATAGCCGAAGGGGATTTCTCTAATTTTGGAGACACGACCACTTTATTGAATCCAGAAATTGTGGATGAAATTAAGGACGGGAAATTATAATCTGTTTATTTTAAATAAAAAAAGGCTGTCCGTAACGACAGCCTTTTTGCTTTTACACCAATTCGATTTATACATTAGTCGAATTCTAAGTCCGTGCACACAATGTGATTAAGTTAAGAAAAAACCTCCCTTTTGTCATTCCGACGAAGGAGGAATCGCATTAGTTGCTCCTCATTATAAGATTCTTCCTGCGTCAGAATGACAAAACAACAAGAATTGTATCGAGGACCATATGGTCCAAATTGCTTCTCGATACAATCCCGCCCAAAAGCGGGATCACTCGAAGGGACGTTGATTGTTATACCGATTAGCAATATATAAGAGTCCAATAAATTGTACTCAATATATTGTCTATCGGCATAAACCATTGTAAAATTTTTAAATGGATTAGACCATTTTAAAATTACAATTGGTATTATTTGAATCCTAATTACAAAAAAAATCCCTTACTACAAATTGCAGTAAGGGATTTTAGTATTAACTTAATTTTTGTTTATTCTTTCACTAATTTAAGTGTAGATTCACCGCTGGCAGTAGCCACTTTGGCAAAATAAACACCTCTTGAAAGTTCAGAAGCATTAACATTCACTTCTTTCTCAGCGCCAAATTTAGTATAAACCGCTTTTCCTAATACATCAAATACTTGTACAGAAGTAATGTCTTCGTTTCCTGAAGTAATAGTCCAGTTACCTCTGGTTGGATTAGGATAGGCTTTGAAACTTGCAGCATCAAATTTAGTAACCGCTAATGCAGTTCCAAAATCATAAGCTCCAGTTAAAATATTATATTTCAAGTTATAAGTTCCAGCTTGAGTTGGGATATCATTACCTGTTTTTGGTCCTGCTGGCCACAAATCACCTCCTGTGTTTACAGCCCAACCATTGTTCATACGGAATTTTGCAGCTCCAGCTGTAACAACTAGACCATTTCTTGTATAGTTTACACCATCAACAGTTGATAACACATTTGCATCTACTTGAGGATCACTAGGCCATCCGCCAACTCCAGATCCTACTATTGCAACAGTATTAAGAGTAAAAGCATAAGCTCCAGTTGTTTTATTAAATGTAGCATCATAATTACCGACAGTCGCAGGAATATCAGAACCTGCAGTTGTTCCTGAAGGCCAAGTCGCTCCACCCCAGTTGTTAGACCAACTATTGTCTTGACGGAATTTAATTGGACCTGTTGTTAAAGGGATATTTTTTATAGTATAGGTAATACCGTCTGTTGTAGTCATTGCATTTGCATCTACTTGAGGGTCGCTTGGCCATCCCTGTTGAGTTCCCGCTCCAATAATTGCAATTTTAGGAAAAGTTGCTACAGCAAAAGTGTAAGCGTAAGTAGATAATTTAAAAGTAACATCGTAATCAATTCCGGTGGTCAATACAGGAATTGTTTGTGTAGGACTTAAAGCAGAACCAGTAGGGAAAGCAGTACTACCACCTAAAACACCGTCTACTTCAAATTGACATTGTGCATTAGTAAGTTTAGCCAATTTGATTACATAGTTTTCACCATCTTTTGTTGTCATTGTAATAGGAGTTCCTGTTACACCTGTTCCAACAAGTTTAACCACCGCATTAGGAGTACCTGGAGTGAATTCCCAAGATTGAGTAGATAAAGTAAATTTAACATTCCAAACGCCACCTGGACATTGAATGTTTGGTCCAAAAGGTACTGGAGCAGTATTTGTTCCTGTAGGCCATCCTGTTTGTGTTGACAAAACTGGACCCCAACCAGCAGGGTTTCCAGGACAACCATCCCAACAACCATTTTGACGGAATTTTATTTCACCAGCCGAAAATTGCACGTCTAATTTTGTATAAACATTACCATCTGTAGAAGACAAGAATGTGTCTGTAGCCCAATCTCCACCAGGTGTTCCAGGACCAATAAGAGAAATACAGTTTTGCCCTGCTGGAGTTGTAGCAGGACAAGTTGGCGTCGTTTGCGCTTTACTGCCCATGCTAAACAAAAACACAGCAATAAAGAAAGAAAATAATTTTGTTTTCATAATTAATATTATTTTTAGATTAATATCCTATAAAAGTATAAAAAACAGTCGAATAAAAAATGAATCCTTCAAAAAAAAAATCAACTACCACGTTTTCGTGTTGATAAGATTTTATTATTTTTAATATATGTTATGTTTGTTAATACAACCTATTGAAATAGTCAAAAAAAAACAGCAAAAAAAAGGCTGCCTTTTCGGGTCAGCCTTTGTAATCAAAGAGAAGAAAACTACTGTTTTAGTAACTTCATCACTTTTAACTCGTTGTTTTCATTTAATGCTTTTACGAGGTAGATTCCTTGGTTCAAATCACTAATTGAAAATTGATAATCAGCAGTAGTATTGGCACTATACCTTTTTACCAATTGTCCGGTGGTGGAATAAATTTCTACTTTCGAAGCTGCTACATTCAGTGTAAAATAATCGGACGCTGGATTAGGATATAAATAAACTTCACCATTTAGCTCGAAAGCCTCTGTGCCTAAAGTAGAAGGTTTATTGCCATAAATTCTAAACCCACCCGCTTCGATAGCAATAGTTGCTGTTGTACTAGTTACATCAATAGTGGAATTGTCCATCAAGTTGTACCAAGTTCCCGTATATGGAAAATCAGGAACAACGTTTTGCGAATTGACATCAAAATTAGTTAGAACTACTACATTTTTCAATTGAGTCGAAGGCAAGGTATTGTCCCAAAGGAATAATCTTGGCGTAATCGTATTTCCTGATTGAATATCAAAACCGCTACTGCCTGGCACTATATTAACATTGAAAATAGGCTCAGTAGTTTTCAAGGAAATCATTTTTGCCCAATCGAAATAGATTTTGTTTCTGTTCGGGTCTCCTAACCAATTGTTCACCCATTGTGGTTGTGGTTTTTTATCTAGTTTGCAATCTCCATCAGGTCCGTTTCCGTCAGTATCAACATCTACAACTCCATTATTACAAGTGAAAATAGATTTTTCCCAACCTAAAGCTCCAAAATGCCAAATCATTGTCGGCCCTGGAACCAACAAAGACACTGCTCCAATGGCAGACATTCTTGACAAAGCAGTATTTAAAGTTTTTACATTATGAGCGGGGTTCGAAGAGTTTCCAAAGGTTACATTTTTGTACATCAAGCGTTCCTCATCATGACTTTCGGGATACCCGATTAGTCTTTTTCCTGTAAAACCGTGAGCGTCATAACCCATTCTTTCGATATTATTTTTTGAGTTGTTGTAACCCATCGATAACTCATTGTAAGGCTCGGTCATTTTTCCCCACATCATTACACCTTTACTAGGCGATTCGCCAATTCTATAATTAGCCCATTGTTGCTCTTCGAAGTCACTACCCAAATGTTCAAAAATAACATAATGCGTAGGATCTAAACTCCAAGAATAATCGGCATATTCTTTAAGCACATCTACTCTGTCTTGTTGGTACGAGTTGGTGCAATTGTCTTGCCCTCCAGCAACATTTGAAGGACAATTTTGGGTAAATCCTTTGGTCAAATCCCAACGGAAACCATCAATTTTGTACTCTTCAATCCAATGTTTTACCACTCTTTTTACAAAGGTTTTAGTTCTGGATTGCTGATGATTAAAATCATTTCCAACATTATAACTGTGCATTGGAGCAGTATTAAAATAAGGACTGTCCGCCGCCGGACCACCCCAGCCATCGCCATCAGGGTCGTTCATCCACATTCTATCCATTGGGTTTCTGCCAAAAGCATGATTCAAAGCGACATCTAGAATTACTGCAATTCCGTTTTGATGACACAAATCAATGAATTGTTTAAACTTATCACTCGTTCCATAGGCTTTATCTAAAGCCATGTGAAAAGAAGTATTGTAACCCCAACTTTCGTTGCCTTCAAATTCCATTACTGGCATTAGTTGAATAGCATTGACTTTCAAATTTTTGAAATAATCAATACGATCAATCAGATTCTGATAGCTTCTGTTGGCATCAAAATCGCGAACTAAAACTTCATACACCACCAGTTTATCTTTATCTGGTTTTACAAAATTAGTTGTAGCCGTGCTCCAAGCATAAGGAGTTTGCCCGGTTTTTAATACCGTAACTTCTCGCTCTTGACCTACTGGATAAGGAGGTAGATTTGGATAATTTCCTGCTGGAATCCAAGGATCTTCGTCTTTATTCAAAACCAAAGTAGAATAAGGGTCGGCTGTTTTGACCAAAACAGGAGAACCTGAAGTTGGAGTTTCATCGATTACCCAATATTGATAGGTGTAATTGGTGCCTGAAACCAAACCGGTAAGCTCTAACCAAAATTTGGTTGAACCTGCAGTATCGTCTTTTTTCATAGCATAAGTTGTCCCCGGTTGCCAATTATTAAAACTTCCTGCCACATAAACAAAATCTTTGCCTGGGGCATCTAAAACCAAGGTTGCTTTGCTCGCATCGCCCACATTATAATTGATTCCTTCGACTAAACCTGCTGGCAAAGTTGCAGAAACAACTCCTGGGTTGACAATGGCCGAAAACTTTTTGGTTATGGTTGTTGTACCTTGAGTTACTTCTAATTCATAATTTTGATTTGCGATTATACCTGTATGATTGAACACATAGCTAGATGTGCTCGGATTTGTATTGATAGGAACACCATTCGATTTCAGATTATAACTTGCATTTCCTGCAGTATTAGTTGCTGCAATAGCCAGACTCCCCCCTGATGTAAGAATTGTAGAGCTGTTTTGTAGTGGTGAAGTCAATGTTACTTGAAAATTACCTACTTCAACCAAAATGTCTTGTGATTTTTTGTCACCTGTTCCGTTCTTTGCTTTGATTAAAAACCCAATTCTTCCAAGGCCAGTAGTATTGTAATACGTAGCAGGGGTAATCGTTTTTGAATAGGTGTCAGATCCCGCATCATAGTTGAATTTACTTGCTTCATCAGATGCTGCCCAAGTTCCGTTTAGTGGGGTCCCTTTTGGGGTTGTATCATTTAAGTCAAAAGCCCAAGCCCACATATACAACGCATTTCCGACCACACCCCAAGTAGATTCGTTTATACTATTCCCATTGATTGTGATAGTAATTGCGTCCGTTTCCTCAAAAGTCGCAGGACTTACGCTATAAGTAACCGTTTGTTGTTGAGCATAACCTAAAGAGGTTATAAGTAAAAATAATAAAACAATCTTTTTCATAATAAATGTCTTTAATGATAAAAAGGGCTGTCCTAAAACAGCCCTTTAAAAAAAGTTAGAATACTACTATTGAATAGCCAAAGTATAAGTATAAGCTCTTGGTGTACTCAAATCCAAAGTAACTTTATAATTTGTCAGCGTGGTTCCTGGCAATTCTATATCAAATCCGTTGTAACTCATTTTGGTTCCAGCATAGTCAACTCCTGTTTTGCTAGCATCAAAATTTCCAAGAATAGAAGTTGCAGCAGAGTTTCTAAACTTAAATGCTCTACCACCGCTTAATCCGATTGTAATTTCCCATTTTTTAGTTGCAGGATTGTAAGTCATCGGCTTGTTAAGACCAGTTGGCCTAGGAGTGGCAAGTCCAAATATTCCCCAACTACTTGCAGTTACAGAATAAGTTGTTGGCGTTGAACCAATATTTGCTTTTATGTAATAATAACCCGCTGTTGCGATATTAATATCGGTGCCATTCAGCACAAGACCTCCACTACCATTGTTTCCGTAGTAAGGGTTTGTACTAGCATATTTGTTTTGCACTGAGGTATAAAACCTATAATTACCTGCTTCTAACCAGCCATATCCTTCACAATCTGTAGTAAACAAGCTGGATGAAATCAACTTAGGAGCGTTTGCTGGGTTATCCCCCACTTTTGTTAATGCAAAAGAAGACTGTGTAAAAGGAGTAATTTTTGTAGTAAACACATTGGAATATTGATTGAAAGGATGAGACCCTAGACCAAGCGTTGCTTTAATTCTAATATCTATATCTGAAGCGACATCAGGTAAGAAACCATTATTGACTAATATTGGGTTCAAATACCCTTCAGTCCAAGTATAAGTAGTATTCGTAGAACTAGGACTAGCGGCAATCGGATTTGCAAAATTAGTACCTGCTTTTGCAATTTCAATTACATAAGACGAAGGAATGGTTTCGATACCGTTGTCAGCTACAGTCCAAGTAAAAGTGGCTACGTTATTGTCCCCATTCAATGGAGATAAAACATAAGGTCCGCTAGGTACTATAGGACTAAGGGTAAACCCATTAGCCGTAGCAACCGGATGCGTATCTGTCTCACAAGATCCTAATGCAATCAGGAATATAGCGAAAATTGTTGTTTTTATAATATTTTTCATTGTTTATCTTTTTAATACCCAGGGTTTTGAGTTAAGTTTGGATTTGTATTTATTTCAGATTGTGGAACTGGAAATAATTTGTATTTATCATCTATACTAGTTCCTGTTTGAACGTTTCCTTTCCATTCCCAATTATAAGAACTTCCAGCATATTTACCGAAACGAATTAAATCTTGTCTTCTATGTCCTTCCCAATACAATTCTCTAGCTCTTTCATTCAAAACAAATTGAGAGGTAATATCTGTTGTGGTAACTTGCCCTGCATTGGCACGTACTCTCAATACATTTACATAGTCTCTAGCCGTAGTAGTCGATGCACCAGCAACACCTTTTGCAGCTAATTCAGCATACATTAAGTAAACATCGGCTAACCTAAACATCGGGAAATCAGTATCAGGATGTGTCTGATTGCTAGCTGTCGCACCTGTAGAGGTAATATTAGTCCATTTTCTAATTTTTAATCCTCCTGTTTTGAAAAAGTCGGAAGCAGTAGGAATACTCAATGCTGTCCCTTGTCCAGAATTAAAAATAGCTCTTTTATCTGCTGCTCCTGTCAAATCAGGAAAAATTGCTGCAAATTCTTTTCTTCCTACTAATCCAAACCAACCACCATCGATTCCTAATTCACCATTCCAGTCTCCGCAAGGAGCGTGAACTAAATAAGTTGTTCCCCCCCAAGATTTTGTTTTAAGACCGTCAAATAAAACTGGGAAGATCATTTCGTTCTGAACCGCTGCTCTGTCGTTATCTGCCATAAACAAATTACTGTAAGGAACTGTTGCAATCTTATATGGAGAAGCGATGATCTCATTAATCACTGCTAATGCCTCTACATCTCTATTTACATTGGTGTACACTAATGAATTCTGATACAATTTAGCCAAAAGCATTTTTGCTCCAATTTTGTCTATTCTACCGTACTCATTTGTTCTAGCCGCTTTCAAATCAGCATCTATGGCTTTCAATTCTTTTACTAAGAAATCAAAAACAAAAACTCGGTCTTTTTCTTGTGGTTTTACCCCAACTTTATCATCCTCGGTAGCGAAAGGCACTTTTCCAAACAAATCGATCCCGTGATAGTACGACAAAGCTCTTAAAAATCGTACCTCAGCTCTAAAGGCTTTTACATCCGCTTTTATTTCAGGTGTTTCACCTCTTGAAGCTAATTTATCGTCTGTCGTTTCACGCAAAAACTCATTTGCTAATGAAACTTGAAAAAAAGCTCTTGAATAAAAAGCCCTTACGAATCGGTTGTCTTTTGTCCATGTGTGCGTATTCAATTCAGGCAACGTTGGATCTCCCCAGGCTACCATTGCTTCATCTGTTGGCAATTCTTGAAGTTGCCAGTAGCCTCTTAAATATTGACCAAATCCCTCATCAATATTTTGAATATCTGGATTTCCTGCTGGTCCTGCTTGACCTGTTACTGCCAAACCTGCGTATATCTTTGCCATAAATTGCTTATATGAACTTGGATCAGCATAAAATTTCTCAGATGTAAATTCATCATCGTCTTTAGGGAATACGTTCATATCGTCTGTACAAGCCGTAAACAAGGCTATCATCCCAATAAAGGCGAAAAACTTAATTTTTATTGATTCTATATTTTTCATGATGTTTTAATTAAAAATTAAAGTTTAAACCTAACATAGCCATTCTAGCACGAGGATAGATAGTACTGTCATTCCCACCAAATATTTCAGGATCCATTCCTTTGTATTTTGATATAATCAATACGTTTTGAATACCAGTGTAGATTCTTAAACTTGATTCCTTTTTTGCACTTAATCCAAAGGGTTTGTCAAACAAATACCCGATTGTTAAGTTATCCCATTTCAACCAAGAACCATCGTGCACATAATAATCAGATTCCGCTTTTCTTTGGCTAAATTCTGTAATGCTAAAATCTACTGGTGCGTTGTTGATAGCATTTGGATTGTTGTCTGAAATACCTTGAGATAAAAAGGATCTACTACCGCTCACATTGTCATAGATATAGTTCCCTACACTTGCTCTCCAAGCCATAGAAAAATCCCATTTTTTGTAATTGTAATTGGTCATGAAACCCATTGTATAATCTGCCTCTGGCTTATGAAATTCATATTTATCCGCTGAATCGACTGCTCCATCTTTATTTCTATCTACATAAGCGCCTTCAATTGGACGATCATTGGCGTCATAAATTTGTTGGTACAACCAGAACGAATTTGGAGCCAAACCTTCTTTTAGAATTTGAGAATATAAATCTAATCCGATTCCTCCAGTAAAATATTCATTATCATCTAGGCTTGTTATATTACGATTGTTGTAGGCAATGTTAAAATTAAAATTCAATCTATGAATGTCATTTTGGATTGCATTGTAGTTCAAGCCTAACTCAACACCTTTACTTTCTAACTGGCCAATATTGGCTGGTCCTCTGGTTCTAAAGTTCTGTAAAGCTCCTTCATCAACAAACGCGAATAAATCATTGGTGATTTTATTATAGAAATCTAATGACCCCGTTAGTTTGTTGTCAAAAAAGCCAAAATCAAAACCTAAATTATAAGTTGTAGTTTCTTCCCATTTCAAAGTTTCGTTATAACCTTCCGGTTTAGCCAACAAATAATAGGTGCTGCCAAACGGATAAGATGCTCCAGAATTAGGTCCACTCAAATTATATCTTTTGAAATAATCATACTGTGCCGGAATATCTTGTTGTCCAGTTACACCCCAACCAACTCTAAATTTCAAATCACTGATTACTTTAGAATCTTTAAGGAAGTTTTCGTCAGAAACTTTCCAAGCTACTGCAACTCCAGGGAAATTACCCCATCTGCTTTCTTCGGCAAATCTTGAAGTACCATCTCGTCTGTAGTTTAAGGTAATCAAGTATTTACTGTATAAATCAATGTTCATTCTAGCATAAAATGCTTGCAAATTCACTCCCGGTGATGTCCATACGTCTGGCTGTGAATCTACTCTCAAAGTGTTTCCTGAGCCATAGCTTTCATCCTGAAAATCTTGGTAAGAATAACCTGTGGTAAAATCTACTTTTACTTTTCCAAATTGGTGATTGTAGTTTAAATACCCATCTAAAAGCTTGTTTTCAGAATTACCCCAAGAATTGCTATTCGAACCCAATAAAGACAATCCATTCATTCCGCTTCTAGCGTTTTGAGCAGTAACATCAGTCCCTTCTCGTTTGTTGATATCAAGTCCAGCATTGACAACTACTCTCAAATCTTCGAAAAAATGAAGTTTATAATCTATTTGAGCGTTTCCGTAATACCTGCTATTTGCACCGCGATTATTTCTTTGCTCTAATAGTGCCAATGGGTTTGCAGGTCCATAAACAGTATATCCAGTACCAGTAGGAGTATAAGTTTCAAAGTATCCTCCAAAAGGAGATTTAGCATCATAAACAGGATTTGTAGGATTCATTGCTATTGCATTGTTAATCGCTCCTTCATCGGCATATCTATTTTTTTCGTATGCATAGTTAGCATTTACCTCAACTCTTAAATGATTGTCAAAAAACGAAGGTGTCAAAGACAAGGCAACTGTTTTTCTATCAAATTCAGAAGTTTTCAAAACCCCATCTATTTTAGTATAACCAACAGATAATCTTGTTGGCATAGTATTCATTATGTTACCTCTAACTGAAAGGTTGTTATCAGAAGTAATTCCATCCTCAAAGATTTGGTCTTGCCAATCGGTATTGTATTTACCTAGAAGACCTACTCGAGATGGTACAAATTGTTTTACGACGTCTCTAAACTCATTCGCAGAATAATTATCAACTTTTTTAGCCAATGAGTTTACTGCTGTATAGGAATTGAAAGACAATTGAATTTCATCTTTCTTGGTTCCTTTTTTAGTTTTAATCAAAATAACACCGTTTGAACCTCGAGAACCATAAATAGCAGTTGCTGATGCATCTTTCAATACTGAAAAGGATTCGATATCGTTAGGATTCACTGAAGAAAGACCTTTATCAACAGGTAAACCATCAATTACAACCAATGGATCATTGGAAGCATTTAAAGAAGAACCTCCACGAATTCTGATTGCAGCTCCATCTCCAGGACGACCACCTTGAGTTACAACAACTCCGGCAACTCTACCATTGATTAAATTCTCGGTATTTGTAATAGCTCCTTTATTGAAGTCCTTAGTGGTAATCAAAGCAACCGCTCCAGTAGCATCTTTCTTTTTTACAGAACCATATCCTACCTGAACTACAACTTCTTTTAATTCATTAGATTCTTCAACCATGCTTACATTTACTGTCTGCTGATTTGCATAAGTTACTGTTTGATTGGTGTAACCAATAAAGGAAAAAACAATTTTATCTCCTTTATTCACTTTAGGTAATTTGAATTTACCATCAAAATCAGTTTGTGTTCCTATAGTGGAACCTTCAATTACCACATTCACGCCCGGAATTGGCTGATTCGACTTTGAATCTACAACCGTCCCTCCTAATGTTCCTTGTGCAAGAACACTAAATGGCAAGAAGAGTAACAATAATAACAACTTTTTATAAATTGTTTTCATACTTTTTGTTTAAATTAATTAGGTTTTTGTTTGAAATTACCTTTACTTCGAACCTCAAAATTAGATAATAATCAACACTTACAACAAAGGTAAAAATTTAAACCGTTACGAAAACGTGATAGTGTTGAAAAGTTTTTGATTTTTAATAATTTTGCACCTATATAATTACCATAATCTAATAAATATTTTATCTTTATTACGAAAATGATTATTATTCAATTCTAAACAATGAAAAGGAAGATTACTTTAAAACAAATTGCAAAAGAACTAGATGTGTCGATTTCTACTGTTTCAAAATCTTTGAGAAACAGCCTTGAAATTGGAGAAGAAACGAGGCTAAAAGTTCAGGCTTTTGCAAAATTCTACCATTACAAACCCAATAATATTGCGCTAAGTCTAAAAAACAGGAAAACAAAAACCATCGGAATTATCATTCCAGAAATCGTACACCACTTTTTTTCTACCGTAATCAATGGGGTTGAACATGTTGCCAATCAAAACGGATATAGTGTAATTATCTGCTTGTCAGACGATTCCTTTGACAAAGAAGTTCTTAATATGGAAATGCTTGCCAATGGTAGTATCGACGGATTTATCATGTCTCTCTCTAAAGAAACCCAGTTCAAAGGCGATTATCATCATATTACAGAAGTGATTAGCCAAGGTATGCCCGTGGTCATGTTTGATAGAGTGACCAATGATATTCTATGCGACAAAGTAATCATTAATGATGAACTGGCGGCATATGAAGCCGTTCAAAGTTTGATAGACAAAGGAAGAAAGAAAATTGCGCTTGTAACCACTGTCGATTATGTAAGCGTTGGTAAATACAGAACCGACGGATACACCAAAGCCTTGATAGATAATGGCTTGCCTTTTGACGAAAACTTAATCATAAAAATTGAAAATGTTGATAACTGTGAAATTACTATTGGCCAATTGATCGAAGACAAAGCCATCGATGCGGTATTTGCAGTAAACGAACTATTTGCTGTTACCATCATCAAAATGGCTCACAAAATAGGAATAAAAGTTCCTGAAGACCTTGCCGTTATAGCTTTTACCGATGGAATTATATCCAAATATTCCACACCTACTATTTCTACCGTAAGTCAAAACGGCGCAGAAATGGGAAGCGTAGCAGCAAAGATCCTTATCGAAAGACTACAAGCGGAAGAAGAAAATGATTCAGAAGAAGAACAAGAGGAGATATACAAAACAGTAGTCATCGAAACCCATTTAATCGAAAGAGAATCAACTCAATAAAAAATATCAATAGCAATAACAATTTCAATTTGCAATTAACTTACTATAGGTGATTGTGTGAAATATTAACCATTTAAAACCATTAAGAAAGTTAAGAAAAGTAAGGTTTGAACCCTTGTGACTCTTTTTAATTCAATTAATGGTAAAAATAGGAATTCATTACAAAGTTTCCTGAAAAACCTACATCTTTTGACATTGACATTGTTATTGCCTTTGTTATTGATATTGCCATTGAAATTGCCATCGTAACTAAAACTTATTCACACTATTACGTTGTAGTTTTTGAAATAAACACTTTTCCAACTTCTAACTTCTAACTTCTAACTTCTTTTATTATATTTACACCTATCAAAACAATTACTTTTACTTCGAAAAATAAGTTACGTTTTGATAAGCAAGGTGCTTATCGTACATTAATTTCAATATACGATAATGAAAAAACCCGAATTAAGTTTTTGGCAAATCTGGAATCTAAGCTTTGGATTCCTAGGAGTACAAATTGGATATTCACTACAAAATGGCAATACCAGCAGAATATTAGAAGCCCTTGGCGCTGATGTTCACAGTATTGGTTATTTTTGGCTGGCAGCGCCACTCGCTGGTCTAATTGTTCAGCCCATCATTGGTCTTTCTAGTGACAAAACCTGGACACGACTTGGACGAAGAATTCCATTTATCTTTTTTGGAGCAATAGTTTCAGCTTTGGCTATGTATTTTATGCCCAATGCAGAGTACTTCACCTTTTTGTTACCACCATTAATCTTTGGTGCCGTAATGCTTCTCTTAATGGACACTTCTTTTAATGTCACCATGCAACCGTTTCGCGCGCTTGTTGGAGATATGGTCAATGATGAACAAAAAAATCTGGGCTATTCTTTACAAAGTGCTTTAATCAATTTTGGAGCCGTTTTCGGCTCGTTATTGCCTTGGATTCTTGCCAAAGTTGGAGTAGCCAATGTTCCCGCAGCAGGCGAAAAAGTTGCTGCTTCTGTAATTTGGTCGTTCTATATCGGCGGAACTATTTTATTGGTTACCGTGCTTTGGACCGTTTTCAGAACGAAAGAATACGCTCCAAAAGAACACGCCTTATACAACGACATCGACCTCGAAGCCGAAACTGTAACCGAAAAAACTAGCATTATAAAATTGATTGCCAATGCACCAAAAATCTTTTGGCAACTGGGTGTTGTACAATTCTTCTCTTGGTTTGCTCTGTTTTTGATGTGGGTTTATACCACTAGAGCTATCGCGAATCAAGTATGGGGACCCGAAGCTTTAGATCCAAAATCTATTGGCTTCAACGAAGCGGGAGACTGGACAGGTGTATTGTTTGCCTTTTACAGCGCAGTTGCCGCCCTATTTTCATTACTAATTCCAACTATTGCAAAATCTATTGGCAGAAAAAAAACCTATAGTATTTCACTCTTAATGGGAGGAATTGGCTTGGCTTCGATGTATTTTGTACACGACAAAACCATCTTATTACTATCTATTTCCGGAGTAGGATTGGCTTGGGCAGCCATTTTGGCCATGCCTTATGCTATGCTATCTGGTTCCTTACCAGCCGATAAAATGGGCGTTTATATGGGATTGTTCAATGCAACCATTACCATTCCGCAAATTGCTGCTGGACTATTAGGAAGCACCATCATTGCTTTATTTGGAGGTTTTCCGATGGCAATAATTGTAATCGCTGGAGTTTCTATGTTGATTGCTGGACTAGCAGTGTTTTTTGTAAAAGAAAAAGCAACATCCAATAAATAAAAATTAAAAAACAATAATGAATACAAAAGCTTTTATATTCGACCTTGATGGCGTAATTGTGGACACCGCAAAATACCATTTCCTAGCTTGGAAAAAAATCGCCAATGAATTAGGTTTCGAATTTACACACGAAAACAACGAATTATTAAAAGGAGTAAGCCGTGTGCGCTCGCTCGATATAATTTTAGAATTAGGCAAAGTTGAAGCTTCGCAAGAAGACAAAAACAGATGGCTTGTTCAAAAAAACGAAGATTATTTGTCCTATTTAGTCGATATGGACGAAAGTGAAATTTTGCCAGGAGTAATGCCTATTTTAAACTATTTGAAAGAAAAGAATCAACTAATAGCATTGGGTTCTGCCAGTAAAAACGCCAGACCTATACTCGAAAAAACAGGAACTCTTGCCTTTTTTGACGCTATCGTTGACGGAAATGATGTTTCGAATGCCAAACCCGATCCTGAAGTTTTCTTGCTTGCCGCCAAATTATTGCATACCAAACCCGAAGATTCCATTGTTTTTGAAGATTCGGTTGCTGGAATTCAAGCCGCAAACATTGGTGGAATGGTTAGTGTGGGAATCGGAGAAGCGGCAACATTGCACGAAGCCAACTATTTATTTAAAGATTTTACCCAAATGGATAAAGCTTTTATCGATAAACTAATAAACAATTAAACATTTGAAAATTAAGAATTGGAAAATTAAAATTCTTAAATTTTTCAACTAGTAAATAAAAAAGAAAAAATGAACCAAGATTATATAAAAGCAGACAATTGGTCCATCATTGAAGAGGGATTTGATGCTGAGAGCGTAAAATCGTCCGAAAGTCTTTTCAGCATCGGTAATGGTGCTATGGGCCAACGCGCGAATTTTGAAGAAAATTACACAGGAGAAACTTTTCAAGGAAGTTATATCGCAGGAATTTATTATCCTGACAAAACCAAAGTGGGTTGGTGGAAAAATGGGTATCCAAAATATTTTGCCAAAGTACTAAACGCTCCCAACTGGATTGGAATTGATATTGAAATCAATGACGAAATCCTAGATCTGAATGCTTGCAAGGAAGTGAAAAACTTCCGTCGCGAGTTGAATATGAAAGAAGGCTGGTACAATCGTTCCTTCGAAGCTACTTTGCAAAACGGAACCCAAATTGGAGTCAATGTTCGTCGTTTTTTGTGTATGGATTTAGACGAAGTAGGGATTATCAATTATGAAATTACAGCCATCAACAAAGACACCAAAATTGTCTACAAACCCTATGTTGACGCTGGAGTAACTAATGAAGATGCCAACTGGGAAGAAAAATTCTGGGAACCATTGGATGTAAAACGAAGCGGCAACGAAGCATTTGTAACTGCTCAAACCTTTAAAACCCACTTTAAAGTAACCACCTTTATGCAAAACACCATTTTTGTCAATGATAAAAATGGTAACATCTCCCCTTCTAACATCAAAACAGGAACCGATAAAATACAATTTTCATATGATGTGATTATTGCCAAAGGGCAAAAATCATCTATCCAAAAAATTGCAGGTTATACTGTTTCTTTGAATCACGACAACACGATTTCTGCTGCCGAAAGTGCTATAAAAACCGCTTTAGCAAAAGGATACGACATCCTATTAGACGAACAAATCGAGGCTTGGGCCAAAATTTGGGAAATGTCAGACATCACCATCGATGGCGATGTAAAAGCACAACAAGGTATCCGTTTCAATATTTTCCAATTGAACCAAACCTATTCTGGTAAAGATTCTCGTTTGAATATTGGTCCAAAAGGATTTACTGGAGAAAAATACGGTGGTTCCACCTATTGGGATACTGAAGCCTATTGCATTCCGTTTTACATGGCGACCAAAGACCAACAAGTAGCGAGAAACCTACTAACCTACCGTTTCAACCAATTGGACAAAGCCATCGAAAACGCTAAAGACAATCTCGGATTTACCAACGGCGCTGCCTTGTATCCAATGGTGACAATGAACGGCGAAGAATGTCATAACGAATGGGAAATCACGCACGAAGAAATTCACAGAAATGGAGCTATTGCTTTTGCCATTTTCAATTACCATCGTTTTACAGGAGATTATTCCTATATTCCTGAAAAAGGGTTAGAAGTTTTGATTGGGATTGCCCGTTTTTGGCATCAAAGAGCGAATTTTTCGACAAGCAAAAACCAATATGTCATTCTAGGTGTTACAGGTCCGAATGAATATGAAAATAACGTAAACAATAATTTCTACACCAATTATATAGCCAAATGGTGTATTGATTATACATATGAACAAATTCAGAAAGTCTCTTTGGAATATCCATCAGATCACAAACGAATCATTGAAAAAGTACATTTATCAGATGCTGAATTACACGATTGGAAAAAAGTTTCGACCAATATGTACTTCCCTTTTTCTGAAGAACATGGTGTTTATTTGCAACAAGATGGTTTCCTAGACAAACATTTAGTTCAAGTTAAAGATTTAGATAAATCACAACGACCCATCAATCAAAAATGGTCTTGGGATAGAGTTTTGCGCTCGCCTTATATCAAGCAAGCCGATACTTTGCAGGGATTTTATTTCTTCGAAGATCATTTTACCAGAGAACAATTAGAAAAACATTTCGATTTTTACGAACCATTTACTGTTCACGAAAGTTCCCTTTCTCCTTGCGTGCATTCCATTCAAGCGGCGAAGTTGGACAAAATGGATATGGCCTACACTTTCTACCTTAGAACTTCTCGTTTAGACCTTGACGATTACAACAAAGAAGTGGAAGAAGGTTGTCACATCACATCGATGGCGGGAACTTGGATGAGCATTGTAGAAGGATTTGGAGGAATGCGAGTAAAAAATGACACCCTTCACTTCTCACCAAAAATCCCAAAAGAATGGACGGGTTATTCCTTTAAAATCAATTTCAGAAATCAAATTTTGAAAGTAGAAATCAATCAGAACGAAACAAAATTCTCTATTGAAGGCACTCAAGAACTGACTGTTTATGTTAATGAAAAAGCTGTTTCGGTAAAACCAAATCCTTAGGGAACGGTATATTATAAAAACATTTTCTAGTACACCCATTGGGTGTAATTAGTTTTTGATGATATTTTTCCGTCAGTTCGAGTGATTTTCCATAGAAAATCGTATCGAGAACAAGAAAAATTTCATTAAAAACGGTTCTCGATACATTTTTTGTTTCGTTTTACTACACAAAAAATACTCGAACTGACGTTTTTATCAATTCTAACTAACGGGTTTAAGCAAATAATTGCGAACCATTAAGGCATTAAGTTTCATTAAGTTTTTCTTAATTTTCTTAATGTCTTAATAGTTTAAAAAAATAAATTTATTTCAAATGAAAAAGCTATTTTTATTGTCATTAATTTTTACAACATCAACTATGTTAGCACAAATCGAAAGAATTGAACCTCCGTTTTGGTACGCGGGAATGCACAATCCCGAATTACAAATTTTGGTTTATGGCAAAAACATAGCGAAATACGATGTTTCAACTTCCAATGCAATTCCAATTTCAAAAGTTGAAAAAACAGAAAATCCGAACTATCTATTTGTCACTATCAACACGGCCAACATTCCAGCTCAAGATTTTTCGTTGATTTTTAAAGAAAATAACAAAGTGGCCTTCACTAAAAAATACAGCTTAAAGCAACGAAAAGAAAACTCAGCCGACCGCAAAGGTTTTGACACCTCAGATGTGATGTATTTACTGATGCCCGATCGATTTTCGAATGGCACTAAAAACAATGACGCGAATTCTTCCACGAAGGAAAAAAACAATAGAGAATTACCTGGTGGCAGACACGGAGGAGACATCCAAGGCATTATCAATCACTTGGATTATATCAATGAATTAGGAGCAACCACGATTTGGAGCACACCTCTTTGCGAAGACAATGACGCCCAATTCTCCTATCATACTTACGGTCAATCTGATGTTTATAAAATTGATCCTCGTTATGGTACAAACGAAGATTATGTGCGATTATCAAAAGAACTGCACCATCGAAAAATGAAATTGGTCATGGACTATGTGACCAATCATTGGGGCATCGAACATTGGATGATGAAAGATTTGCCAACTCAAGATTGGTTCAATTATATTGGAAATTATACCGAAACCAATCACAAGCGCACCGTTATTCACGATATTCACGCCTCAGAATTAGACAAGAAAAAATGTATCGACGGTTGGTTTGTCCCATCAATGCCTGACATAAATATCAGAAATCCATTGGTTCTAAAATACCTAACTCAAAATGCAATATGGTGGATCGAATATGCCAATTTGGACGGTTTTAGAGTAGATACTTACAATTATTCGGACCCAAATGGAATTGCACTTTGGACCAAATCCATCACCGATGAATACCCGAATTTCAACATCGTTGGCGAAGTTTGGATGTTCAATCAATCGCACGCAGCCTATTGGCAAAAAGACAGTAAAATTGCTGCAATCCAAAATTACAATTCCTATTTGCCGTCCGTAATGGATTTTACCTTACTTGGCGCCATCAATTCAGCCTTCAATGAAGACGAAGCTAGTTGGGATAAAGGAATGATCAAAATTTACGACAATTTTACCAATGATTTTCTGTTTCCAAACCCAAACAACATTTTGATTTTTGCCGAAAACCACGACACAAATCGTATCAATCATATGTTCAATAATGACCTCAATAAATACAAAATGGCAATGGGCTTGCTTGCAACTACAAGGGGTATTCCTCAATTGTACTATGGTTCCGAGATAGGAATGACTGGAAATAAAGACAAAGGCGATGCCGATATTCGACAAGATTTCCCTGGCGGATGGGATGGCGACAGTAATAATGCCTTTACCAAAGAAGGTAGAACAGCAGGGCAAAACGAATATTTCGATTTTACGTCAAAACTGTTCACTTGGAGAAAAACAAAAGCTGTTATTCATTCCGGAAAAATGACACATTATATTCCCGAACACAATACTTATGTCTATTTCAGATACAATGATACTAAAAGCGTAATGGTTATAATCAATAATAGCAAAGAAACCAAAGCTATAAAAACGAATCGTTTTCAAGAAAATATCGGGAATTACAAAACTGGCAAAGACATTATTTCAGACAAAATAATCGATGTTACCAACGAGATTTCACTAGAACCAAAATCGGTTTTGATCTTGGAATTGGAATAATTCAAACCCTATAAGTCATATTAGAAAAACTTAAATGACTTATAGGGTCAAAAAAACCTAAAAAATGAAAAAATTATTTTTCTTATTATTCATCAGCTCACTTTCCTTTGCCCAAAACGCAAATAGGAAATTTGTAAGTTACAAAGAAGTTAACAATACACTAGAAATCAACACTTCAGACGGGCAATACATCCTCAAAGCCTATTCTGATAAAATTGTAGAAACTACCTTTATCCCAAAAGGAGAATCGAGCAATAGCAATTCGCAGGCCGTGGTTTTAGTTTCCAAAAAAGGGACTTCAAAAATAATCAAAACACCAGGCACGATAAGCCTTTATACCAAAGGAATTGTGGTTACAGTTCAAAAATCGCCGTTCCAAATATCCTATTTCAATCAACAGAAACTCTTGTTATCTGAAAAAAATGGCTACTTCAAACAAAAACACATCCCATTAGACAATGTAAAAGGCAACATAAAAGCGGATTCTACCATGGTGATTGACTTTAACATTTCACAAGACGAAATCCTCTATGGCGGAGGTGCTCGCGCTTTAGGAATGAACCGTCGTGGCAATAAATTAGCCTTGTACAATCGTGCTCATTATGGCTACGAAACCCATTCGGAGTTGATGAATTTTACTATTCCAATGATTTTGTCATCGAAAATTTATGCCGTTCATTTTGACAATCCAGCTATTGGTTACTTGGATTTAGACAGCAAAAAAGACAATACTCTGGCCTACGAAACCATTTCCGGAAGAAAAACCTACCAAGTAATTGTGGGCGATTCTTGGACCGATTTGATTTCAAATTACACCGATTTAACCGGCAAACAACCTTTGCCAGCAAGATGGACTTTGGGTAATTTTTCCAGTCGTTTTGGCTATCATTCCCAAGAAGAAGTCGAGAAAACCATCAAGAAATTCGAAGACGACCAAATTCCTGTTGATGCTATAATCCTAGATTTGTACTGGTTTGGCAAAGACATGAAAGGCACAATGGGAAACTTGGATTGGGAAAACGAAACCTTCCCGAATCCTGAAAAAATGATGGCGGATTTGAATGCTAAAGGCATAAAAACGGTACTTATTACCGAACCTTTTGTATTGACAACGTCCAAGAAATGGCAAGAAGCCGTGGACAAAAAAGTGGTGGCAACAGATAAATCTGGAAAACCATTTACTTATGATTTCTACTTTGGAAACACAGGCATTGTCGACATTTTCAAAGCCGATGGCAACACTTGGTTTTGGAATGTTTACAAACGATTAATCAATCAAGGTGTTGGCGGACTTTGGGGCGATTTGGGTGAACCCGAAGTTTTTCCTTCCGAAGCCATAACTGCTGGAGGAAAAGCCGATGAAGTTCATAATATTTATGGTCACAATTGGGCAAAATTAATTGCCGACGGTTACAAAAAAGATTTTCCAAATCAACGCCCGTTTATTCTGATGCGCGCAGGATATTCGGGTTCTCAACGCTTGGGAATGATGCCTTGGTCTGGCGACGTAAGCCGCTCTTGGGGAGGATTGCAGTCTCAAATGGAGATTTCACTCCAAATGGGAATGCAAGGAATGGGCTATATGCACTCCGATTTGGGTGGTTTTGCAGGTGATTATTTCGACAACGAATTGTATTTAAGATGGTTACAATATGGGGTTTTTCAACCCGTTTTCCGTCCGCACGCACAGGAAGATGTGGCTTCGGAAGTGGCTAGAAAAGACGTCATAACCAAAGCAAAAGCTAAAAAATTAGTTGAATTGCGCTACCAACTTTTGCCTTACAACTATACTTTGGCTTTTGAAAACAATCAAAAAGGAGCTCCTTTGATGCGCCCGTTATTTTTTGAAGAACCGAATAATCCCAAATTATGGACCGTTTGCGAAACCTATCTTTGGGGAAATGACTTTTTGGTTACACCAATTACGAAAGCTGCTGTGACTTCAACTTCCGTTTATTTTCCTAAAAACAACAGTTGGTTTGATTTCTACACCGATGAAGAGCAAATAGCGGGAACTACTTCGGCCATTGCAGTTGTCGAAGACCATATTCCAGTTTTTGTTCGTGGTGGGGCTTTTATTCCGATGATAAAAACCATTCCAAACACATCGAAATACTCCTTGGCAGACTTCGTTTTGCATTATTATTTTGATGCAAAAACCACTCAAAGTTCCGGAAAATTATACAATGACGATGGAACAACAGCAAACGCTTTCGAAAAAGGAGCCTTTGAAATTTTGAAATTCAATGGTAATGTAAATGATAAAACCGTAACTATCAAATTGAATTCAGAAATTGGTAAAAACTTTGCATCGTCAGACAAAAATGTGACACTAATCATTCATAATATCAAAGCTAAATCTGCGAGTATCAACGGTAAAAACCTTGATTTCAAAACTGTAAAAAACAATATAGAAATTCCTGCTTCTTGGAAAAAAGGAACGGAAGTGGAAATCAAAATTCAATTATAAAAACAAACCATTAATTACATTAAGAAAAATTAAGTTTTACTTATTAATCTTAATGATTCAAAAAAAGACCTATGAAAAAAAATATCTTATTTTCAATCTCATTGCTATCGCTGCTTTTCGCCGGTTGTTCTTCAACTAAAACCGGAAAAACAGCGTCTGCAACTCCATTTGTGTGGGAAAGTGCCAATGTGTATTTTCTTTTAATTGACAGATTCAACAATGGCGACAAAACTAACGACCACACATTCAACAGAAACAAACCAACTGGAAAATTACGAGGTTTTGAAGGAGGCGATATTCGCGGTGTTATTCAAAAACTGGACGAAGGCTACTTTGAAAACTTAGGAATAAATGCCATTTGGATGACTCCAGTCGTAGAACAAATTCACGATGGAGTCGACGAAGGAACTGGCTATAGCTATGGATTTCACGGCTATTGGTCAAAGGATTGGACCACTTTGGACCCGAGTTTTGGAACCAAAAAGGATTTGGCTGAATTGGTTCAAAAAGCACACGCCAAAGGAATTCGCATTCTATTGGATGCCGTCATCAATCACACTGGACCAGTTACTGCCGAAGATCCAGTCTATCCCAATGATTGGGTTAGAACTTCACCAAAATGTACTTACAACTCCTATGACACCTACATCAACTGTACTTTGGTCGAAAATCTTCCCGACGTAAAAACAGAAAGCAATGAGATCGTTTCTTTGCCGCCAATGCTCGCAGAAAAATGGAAAAAAGAAGGTCGTTACGAACAAGAAATAGCCGAATTGGATGCCTTTTTCGCCAAAACAGGATATCCTCGTGCGCCAAAATATTACATTATGAAATGGTTGGCTGACTATATCACGGATTATGGTATTGATGGCTATCGAGTAGATACAGTGAAGCACACGTACGAAGATATTTGGGGCGATTTCAAGAAAGTTTGCGATGGAGCTTTTGCCGATTTTAAAAAAAATAATCCGAATAAAGTATTGGATAACAATACGTTTTTCACCGTTGGGGAAGTGTATGGCTACAACATTGGAGCTAAAAAACTATTTGATTTTGGAGATAAAAAAGTTAATTATTTCGACAATGGTTTTACCGGTTTAATCAATTTTGATTTTAGAAATGAGGCAAAAATGAAGTACGAAGATTTGTTTTCAAAATACAATTCAATTCTTCAAAATGATTTAAAAGGGAACACCGTAATGAACTATGTTTCTTCCCACGACGATAGTTATCCGTATGACAAGAAACGTGAAAAAACATTCGAAAGCGGCACAAAATTACTGCTTGCCCCAGGAATTTCACAAGTATATTATGGTGACGAAAGTGCTCGCGCACTAGATATTCCAGGAACTGTAGGCGATGCCACCCTACGCTCCTTTATGAATTGGGATGATATCAAAAGCAATCCCGAAACTCAGAAAGTGCTTTTGCATTGGCAAAAATTAGGCGTTTTCAGAAAAAATCATCCAGCAGTTGGAGCTGGAATGCACCAAGAAATTTCGGCAAGTCCTTATGTATTTAGCCGAACTTTTACCAAAGACAATTTCACTGATAATGTTGTTGTTGGATTGGATTTACCAAAAGGACCAAAAGAAATTTCGGTTGGAACTATTTTCGAAAACGGAACCAAATTAACCGATGCTTATTCTGGAAAAGAAGCTGTAGTTTCAAATGGAAAAGTGATGATTGATACTCAATTTGATATTGTTCTATTGGAAAAATAATCTCAACTTTTAAGGAAAATCCCTCTTCATTACTATTCTTTATTTAATTTTACAGACCTCATAGGTTTTAAAAACCTATGAGGTCTTTTTGATTCAAACAAATATTCCAAATATGCTAAAAATTGGTCATCGTGGCGTAAAAGGACACGAACCCGAAAACACCATAATTTCTTTCCAAAAAGCGATTGATTTGAATGTTGATGGCATCGAACTCGACGTGCATTTGAGTTCGGATGGAAAAATAATGGTGATTCACGATGAAACCATCGATAGAACAACCGACAAGAAAGGACTTGTTAGAAATAGCAATTCATCAGATTTAAAAGAATTAGGAATTCCAACTCTGATCGAAGTTTTAGATTTGGTTCATCGCAGCTGTATTGTCAATATTGAACTTAAAGGAATTGGGACCGTAAAACCCGTTGTTATATTAATAGAACACTATATTTCAAACAAAAACTGGAGTTACACTGATTTTCTAGTTTCCAGTTTCGATTGGAAAATGCTGGAAGAAGCTCAGTTGTTAAACCCGAAAATACGAATTGGTGTTTTAACAGAAGAAGCTATTGACGAGGCTGTGGCTTTTGCCAAAAAAATAAAAGCCTATTCCATCAATCCTAATTATCGATTGCTAACAAAAGAAAATGTAGCTTTGATGCAAGATAAATGTTTCAAAGTTTTTACCTGGACTGTAAATTCAATCGAAGACATTCAAAAAATAAAATCATTCAACGTAGACGGAATTATTTCCGATTTTCCGGATAGAATTTAAACGTTCATTCCACGAACACATTCAAAACCGCTCTAATCCGTGGAAATTTGTGAAATTTGTGAAATTTGTGGCTAAAAAAAGAATATGAATCAGAATTTTGACATAATCATTGTTGGAGGTGGCGCGGCTGGTTTTTTTACAGCCATCAATATTGTAGAAAAAAATCCGAAGCTAAAAGTTGCCATTCTCGAGCGTGGAAGCGAAGTATTATCTAAAGTCAGAATTTCTGGAGGCGGACGATGCAATGTTACTCACGCTTGTTTCGAGCCTAACGAATTAGTAAAATATTATCCGCGTGGCGAAAAAGAATTGCGTGGCCCTTTTCATCAATTTTGTTCGGGTGATACTGTTGAATGGTTCAGTAATCACGGAGTAGAACTCAAAATCGAAGAGGATGGTCGAATGTTTCCCGTATCTAATTCATCTCAAACTATTATTGATTGTTTTCTCCAAGCGACCCAAAAATTGGGAATTGCAGTTTTGACCGGACAAAGCGTTCAATCTATTTTCAAAAAAGAAAATCATTGGAAAGTTGAAACTACAAGCGAAAATTATATTACTGAAAAGCTGATTCTCGCCACCGGAAGCAATACCAAAATTTGGGATATGTTGCAAAATTATGGCCACGCTATCGTGACTCCGGTACCTTCCCTATTTACTTTCAACATCAAAGATGCAAGAATAAAAGAATTACCTGGAGTTTCAGCAATTGTTTCTGTAAAAATAAAAGACACTAAATTATCCTCAACTGGGCCATTATTGATTACACATTGGGGAATGAGCGGCCCTGCCATTTTGAAATTATCAGCTTGGGGTGCCCGAACTTTACACGATAAAAACTATCAGTTCACCATTTTTGTCAATTGGCTCAATGATATAGACGCTGAAGATATCGAAAAAAACCTAAAGGATTTAAAACAAGAACACGCCAAAAAGGCGGTTTCCAAGAAATCGCCTTTAGAATTATCGAATCGCCTTTGGGAAAGTCTAGTTTTAGCTTCCGGCATTCAAGCGGAAACCAAATGGGCTGATTTGTCTAAGATTCAGTTGCAAAATTTGGCAAATCAATTGACGAATTCCAGTTTTCAAGTCAATGGAAAAAGTACCTTCAAGGAAGAATTTGTTACTGCTGGCGGCATTGATTTAAAGGAAATCAACTTCAAAACAATGGAAAGCAAGCTGCACAAAAATCTTTATTTTGCAGGAGAAATTATGAATATCGATGCCGTGACTGGAGGCTTCAATTTCCAGAATGCATGGACAAGCGGATTTATTTTGGCTAATGGAATTTAAATCCGACCACATTCGTAAAAAACGCAGCTATAATTTTTATCGGTTCATGTTTTCCATTTCGTAAATAAAAGTATCTAAGTCGACTTTTTTATCTACTAATGCTAATGCTTTACTAACAATGTAATTCACATTGCCTGTAGTAAAACCAAGTGCTACAGCAAATTTTCGCAGCAGCGTTTCTTGTTTATCCCCCAGATGATGGTCATGATGAACAACTCTAGAAATGTTGTATAAACTTTCTAGTCTTTCTACATAAAGGTAGGGAGGATTTAGAGGATACTTTAAGGGGTTTTTTAGAATCTCTTTGTATTCCTCATCCGAAATATCAAGTTTTACGGCTAACTTGTCTAAAAACTTTTTTTCAGCGGGATCAAATTTCCCTCCGTCTGCATACAACACCCTAACTGCCGCGGAAAAACGACCTTTAATTCGGTGTTTGAATTCGCTATCAAATAATTGTGCTATTGACATAATACTAAGTTTTAAATGTCGTATAAAGATACTAAAAAAATCTTTTTTTATCAAGTTTGGGCCACTTAAATTTTGATACAATACTTTGCTGTTATAAAATAAATAACGCAAAAGAGGTTTTAACAATATGGGTTCACGCTAATTTCAAAATAAATTGTAAGTTTGACAACCCCTAATCTATTAAACACATTATAATGTCAGAATTTTGGATTTTTTTTGAGAAAGGTTTGAGACATATTCTTAACCTTTATGCTAACGATCACATTTTGTTTTTAATCGCTTTGACGATTCCTTATGCTTTCAAGGACTGGAAAAGATTGCTAATTTTGATCACTATTTTTACTGTTGGGCATACCCTGGCTTTGCTATTAGCTATTTTTGGAGTGGTAATAATTAAAGCCAATTTAGTCGATTTTTTAATTCCAATAACGATTCTAATTGTAGCTTTTTTCAACCTTTTCACCGCAGGAAAATCTTCAAAACAAGAAAGTATTAGTGTAATAGGATTTGTGACACTGTTTTTTGGAATCATCCACGGATTGGGTTTTGCAGCCTATTTCAAAACTTTAGTCGGAGGCTCATCTCAGTCAAAATTATTGCCCTTGTCTGAGTTTTCATTAGGAATCGAAGCATCGCAAATTATTGTAGTTTTTATTGTGTTGATTCTTTCGTACATTGTCCAAACTTTCTTCCGTTTTTCGAAAAGAGATTGGACCTTGGTAATGTCGGCATTTGTTATCGGAGTAGTTTTACCCATGATTATCCAAAGCGGAATTTGGAATAGATAAATTATAAAATGGAAAAGAAAAAATTGAATAAATACGACAAAGCTTATCTTCGGATTGCGAAGGAATGGAGTCTTTTGTCTTATTGCAAACGCAAACAAGTTGGAGCCATAATAGTTCGCGATAAAATGATTATTTCTGATGGATACAATGGAACGCCATCTGGTTTTGAAAATTGCTGCGAAGACGAAGCAGGTTTAACCAATTGGTATGTCCTTCACGCCGAAGCCAATGCGATTCTAAAAGTTGCAAAATCTACGCAAACTTGTGAAGGAGCAACACTCTATATTACCTTGTCGCCATGCAAAGAATGCAGCAAATTGATTCATCAAGCTGGGATAAAAAGAGTGGTTTATCAATTAGGGTACAGAGATACATCCGGAGTTGATTTTCTAGCGAAAGCCGGCGTAATTGTAGAACAAATTGAAGTTTTAGATTAAATGAACATCAATAAAAACTATCTTCCAATTCTTTTTTTTGCAACACTTGCATTAGGGATTCTTATTGGTGGATGGCTTAATTTCCCAAGTCAAAATCAGATTTTTGTTAAAAATAATTCTAAAAACAAACTCAACAAATTACTTGACTTCATCGATAACGAATATGTCGACAACGTAAATGCGGATACGATTACCAACCGAGCTATCAATACTATTTTAGCACAACTAGACCCCCATTCTGTTTATATTCCGCCTAGTGAACAAATCGCCGTAGCCGAAAGTATGCGAGGCGAATTTGTGGGTATTGGAGTAAATTTCTATATGTACAAAGATTCTGTCGCTATTATAAAACCAGTCGAAAACGGCCCTTCGGAGAAAGCGGGAATCAAATCGGGAGACCGAATACTATATGCTGACAAAACAAAATTGTATGGACGAAAACTCCCCACCGACAGCCTTTTTTCTAAACTAAAAGGAAAAGAAGGTTCGGAAGTTTTGGTAACGGTTTACAGAAAATCCGAAAACAAAAAATTAAACATTAAAATCAAAAGAGGTGTAATCCCCATAAAAAGTGTTGATGCCGTCTTACTATTGAGTCCATCAGCTGGTTACATCAAAATCAATCGATTTGCCGAAAGTACCTACGAGGAATTCTATAAAGGATTGACCAAATTGAAAGAACAAGGTGCGAAATCACTCGTGATAGACCTTAGGGACAACGGTGGCGGATACCTAGAACAAGCTGTGGCTATTGCCGATGAATTTTTGAAAGACAAGCAATTGATTGTTTTTACGAAGGACAAAAACGGAACGCTAGAAAAAACTTATGCAACAAAAGAGGGCAGTTTCGAAAACGGCCGATTATTTGTTTTAATCAACGAAAACAGTGCATCGGCAAGCGAAATATTGGCTGGAGCCATTCAGGATAATGACAGAGGAACGATTGTAGGACGCCGTTCTTTTGGCAAAGGATTGGTACAACGCGAAATGGATTTCAACGACGGTTCTGCTGTTCGACTGACGATTGCCCGATATTACACTCCAACAGGCCGTTCCATTCAAAAACCGTATTCAAAAGGCAATGAAGATTATCAAAAAGAATCTGAACTGCGTTTCAAAAGCGGTGAATTGTACAATAAAGACAGTATCAAAACACCTACTACTCCGAAATTCAAAACGCCAAAAGGCAAAATCGTCTATGGCGGCGGCGGCATTGTTCCCGATATTTTTGTTCCGCTTGAATTAACACCTAGCAAAGAACATACGGTCTATTTATTGCAAACGGGGATTTTGGGTCAATTTGTTTTTGAGCAATTAGATCAAAATCGAAACGCCTTTAAAGGATTGTCTTTCGAACAATTTAAAGTTAAAATAGATGGTACTGATTTGTATTTCAACGCTTTCCAAAAATTCCTTTTCAGAAACGGAATGAATATGAATTTGGATACGAACAAAGCTTTGGTAAAACGCTATTTGGCGGCAGAATTCGCCAGGCAGCTATTCAATGAAAGTAAATTTTATGAAATTGTATTGAAAGAGGATGCGATGATTGAAAAGGTTTTAAAATAGCCTAATTCGAAATTGACTGTAATGAATTTGAGTAAAAAAATATGAAAAAATTAATTCTTTTGCTGTTAATTACCACTTCATTTTTGGTAAGTGCCCAACAGCAATATGCCATCGAGAAAGACATCCATTATTACCCTGATGCAGTTAATAAAAGTGACAAATACATCGATTCTCAATGCACTTTGGATATTTATTATCCTAAAAATTCTAAAAACTTCGCCACAATTATTTGGTTTCACGGTGGCGGACTCACTGGAGGGAACAAAGAAATTCCGAATGCATTGTTAGAAAAAGGATTCGCTATTATTGGGGTTGGTTATAGGCTTTCACCAAAAGTAAAAGCAGCTGCTTGTATAGACGATGCTGCTGCAGCCATTGCTTGGTCATTTCAACATATTGCGGATTATGGAGGCAGGGCCGATATGATTTTTTTGTCGGGACATTCTGCAGGAGCCTATTTAACGATGATGGTGGGGCTTAACAAAGAATATTTGGCTAAATATGACCTTGACGCCAATAGAATCGCTGGAAACATTGCTTTTAGCGGCCAAACCATTACCCATTTTACCATTCGCAAAGAAAGGGGCATAAAAGACATACAGCCTTTGATTGACGAATATGCACCTCTTTACTTTGTTCGGCCGGACGCTCCCCCTTTAGTGCTGATCACAGGTGACCCCGAAAAGGAATTACTAGGCCGTTATGAAGAAAATGCCTATCTGTGGAGAATGATGAAATTAGCGGGTCACAAACGAACAACGATTTATAAACTTGAAGGTTTTGATCACGGAACAATGGTCGAACCTGCTTTTCCGTTGTTGATCAAAGAGGTGAATACGTTAACAAAAGAAATAATAAAAACAACTTGAAAGTCTTTTGAGTTTTATGCTCAGAACGGATTATTTCTTAATACTATCGTGAACTTGAGTATGATTGCCTTCATTCCATAAAGTGAGAATATCTGTGGCAACAGCCGCACCACTTCCAGCGGCAATTGGAACTTGACTTCTAGAACCTGCTAATGTTCCTGTTACATAAATCCCATCGACTACCTTTTGGTCGTTGTTTTTGAGTTGGATTCTTTTTTTCTCTACCGGTGCCTTTTGATGCGGTTCAACGTAGTGCATTAAACCTTCGATTGCAAAAGTATTTGCAGCGCCAATAGCGACCACAACAATTTTGGATTTATACGTGCTTTTATTTGTAGTAATTGTAAAAGTTTCAGACTCACTTTCGATTTTCAACACTTTTTCATTTGGAATCTGATTAATATGAGGATAAGTTTCAGATAAATGCTGAATACTCTCGGATAATAAATCGGCTCCTAACTTTCCGGGAGGGATTCCGTAGGCGTTGTTTATTATCGCTTCTTGAAGATTAGAGTTTTTTTGATGAGTTAATATTGCAATTTTCTTGTCGATAACAAAAGGCTTATTCTTGGCAGAACCTAACACTAAAGCACAAGACATTCCTGATACGCCACCGCCTACAATTAAAACATCAAACATATCTAGAATTAATCGTTCATCTTTTCTTCGATACTTTTTGACATTCTAAATATCAAAAGAATCAAAATAGCACAAAATGAAGCTGCAATTCCGATAAATGCAATCATACTATTTCCTTCAAAAGGACTTTTGAAATCAAGTAAGCTTACATTAAAAATAATTAGTCCTATTGCCAAAGCGACTAATATGTTAGTAAAAATTTTCATAAATTCTATTTTTGAAATAAAGAGGGGATAAATTTATAAAAATTAAAGTTAGACGAACAAACCTTTAACATTAGCGGCGAATAATTTAACAGCTATAGCCAAAAGAACCACTCCAAAAGTCTTTCTGACCACGCCTAAACCGTTTTTTCCTAGCATTTTTTCTATTTTGGACGAAGACTTCAAAACAATGTAAACCAATATGATATTCAAGAAAATTGCGATAACAATATTTACCGTATGAAATTGAGACCGCAATGAAAGCAAAGTAGTCATTGTTCCCGCTCCAGCAATCAAAGGAAAAGCGAGTGGCACTATGGAAGCAGAATTGGCCTCTTCGTCTCTGTACAATCGGATTCCTAATATCATTTCTAATGCTAAAAAAAATAACACAAAGGAACCTGCCACAGCAAAAGAATGAACATCAATCCCTATCAATTTCAGGAATTCTTCACCAACGAAAAGAAATACAATCATAATCAATCCGGCCACTAATGCAGCTTTTTCAGATTCGATATGACCGTGCTTGGTTCTTAAATCGACAATAATTGGAATCGATCCTACAATATCAATTACGGCAAAAAGCACCATTCCTACTGTGATAATTTCTCTTAAATCCAAATCCATAATCTAAAAATTTATGGCGCAAAAGTAGTATATTCTAAGCGGTTAACTCACAAAAACCGGTTAATTTTCAATGCTAAAAAGCCAAAACAGCCCCGTGACAGAACCTTTTCTTTCTAAATAGTAAAGTAACATTGATCGTTCATCTGATTCAAAAACCAAAACTTTAACATTCAAAATTCAGAATTGCAAAGTATATTTGCAAAATGTTTCAACTAGGAAAAACCATCGTATCAGAAGACATTCTCCAAAAAGAATTTGTTTGTAATTTATCAGCTTGCAAAGGCGCTTGTTGCGTCGATGGTGATGCTGGCGCACCTTTAAGCGAGGCCGAAACCAAGATTCTGGAGGATATCTATCCAACAGTAAAACCGTTTCTTCGTAAAGAAGGTATTGCAGCAATCGAAGCGCAAGGCACTTGGACAAATGGAACCGATGGAGATCTTGAAACACCTCTGATTAATAATAAGGATTGCGCCTATGTTATCTTTGATGGCAAAACTGCACTTTGCGGAATCGAACAAGCCTACAATCAAGTTGAAATAACATTCAAAAAACCCGTTTCTTGCCACTTATACCCTATCCGTGTCAAAGATTTTACTGAATTTTTCGCTGTCAATTATGACAAATGGGAAATATGTGATGACGCCTGTTCTTTAGGCAAGGAGCTGGAAGTTCCTGTGTACAAATTTGTCAAAGAAGCACTCGTTCGAAAATTTGGTGAAGATTGGTATATGGAACTTGAAAAAGTCGCTGAGGAACTAAAAAAGTGATACTCAAAAATTTGTTTTCTGTAACATTCAGCAAAATAAAATCCTTTATTTTACGGTAGCTAAGGTATTTTTTTGGTTTTTAATTTACTGACTTTCAGTAAATTGAAATTTGAAAGAAAAATAATCAAATCACTCTCATTTGTTAAAAACTATAGCCAATTGTGAATAAGTTTGACTTTTTAAAACCGTAAGAATTCACAATCTTTGTGCTCTACGAAAAGCATAATAATTCGTTAAAATTTCAATAAAACAGAAATATACTAATGTCAAAAATTGAACCAATCCTACAAGAAAATAAAAATCGATTCGTGATTTTTCCCATCAAACACCATGATATTTGGGAGTTTTACAAAAAAACAGAAGCCAGCATCTGGACTGCCGAAGAAATTGATTTGGCTCAAGACTTAAACGATTGGAACAATAAATTAAGCGAAGACGAAAAATATTTTGTCAAACATATTCTTGCCTTTTTCGCCGCTTCAGACGGAATTGTAAACGAAAATTTAGCACAAAATTTCGTAAACGAAGTACAATACGCGGAGGCCAAATTCTTCTACGGTTTCCAAATTATGATGGAAAACATTCACAGCGAAACCTACTCTCTTTTGATTGACACTTATGTAAAAGACGAAGCTGAGAAAGATGAATTGTTCAATGCTATCGAAAGATTTCCAGCCATCAAGAAAAAAGCAGAATGGGCTTTGAAATGGATCGAATCGGATTCGTTTGCCGAAAGATTAATTGCCTTTGCAGCCGTTGAAGGGATTTTCTTCTCAGGAAGTTTTTGCTCCATTTTTTGGTTAAAAAAACGCGGTTTGATGCCGGGATTAACTTTTTCGAACGAATTAATTTCGCGTGACGAAGGCGTTCACTGTGATTTTGCCGTGCATTTGCACAACCATCATTTGAAAAATAAAGTATCAAAAGCGCGTATTAGAGAAATCATCGTTGACGCATTAGATATTGAAAGAGAGTTTATTACTGAATCTATTCCTGTGAGTTTGATAGGAATGAATGCTGTTTTGATGACTCAATATTTAGAATTTGTTACCGACAGATTATTGGTAGAATTGGGTTGTAAAAGAGAATACAACACGGCAAACCCATTTGATTTTATGGATATGATTTCACTTCAAGGAAAAACCAATTTCTTCGAAAAGAAAGTAGCCGAATATCAAAAAACAGGCGTTATGAATACCGATTCAGATGCTCAAAAAATTAGCTTTGATGCTGATTTTTAAATTTTTGCCACGAAGACACTAAGTCGCAAAGAAAAAACATCTATTTAATAGAAAAAATAGTAAACTTTAAGTTTTTGAATTTTTCTGCTGAAATTACAAAAGGCTAAGTAAAAAAGCTTTGTGCCTTTGTGTCTTTGTGGCAGAACTGAATAGTTACCGGGATTAGCTTCCCAAAATCAATCACAAATACCCCGAAATAGAGAAGGGATTGTCTATTTCACAAAACCAAAAAATTATGTACGTAGTAAAAAGAGATGGCCACAAAGAGCCAGTAATGTTTGACAAGATCACGGATAGAATTAAAAAACTTTGCTACGGACTGAATGGTTTAGTAGAACCTGTAAAAGTGGCGATGCGAGTAATCGAAGGATTGTATGACGGAGTTTCTACTTCAGAATTAGACAATCTTGCGGCCGAAACTGCGGCTTCGATGACTATTGCACATCCCGATTATGCTCAACTTGCAGCTCGAATTGCGATTTCGAATTTACATTCCAATACCAAAAAATCTTTCTCGGAAACAATGAACGAAATGTTTCACTATGTGAACCCGAGAACCAATCTTGAAGCGCCTTTGCTTTCCGAAGAAGTGCATAAAGTGATAATGGACAACGCCGAATTTTTGGATTCGCACATCATATACAATAGAGATTTTAACTACGATTATTTTGGTTTCAAAACTTTGGAACGTTCCTATTTGTTGAGAATAAACGGAAAAATTGTAGAGCGACCACAACATATGTTGATGCGTGTTTCGGTTGGAATTCACTTAGGCGATTTGAAATCGGTGATTGAAACCTATGACTTAATGTCGAAAAAATTCTTCACTCACGCCACGCCAACTTTATTCAATGCTGGAACACCAAAACCTCAAATGTCATCTTGTTTCCTTTTGGCCATGCAAGACGACAGCATCGACGGTATTTATGACACACTCAAACAAACAGCCAAAATCTCGCAATCTGCGGGTGGTGTGGGATTGTCTATTCACAACGTTCGCGCAACAGGCTCATATATCCGTGGCACAAACGGAACTTCAAATGGAATTGTACCCATGTTGAGAGTTTTCAATGATACAGCTCGTTACGTGGATCAGGGTGGAGGAAAACGCAAAGGAAGTTTTGCGATTTACATCGAAACTTGGCACGCTGATATTTTCGAATTCTTGGATTTGAAAAAGAATACTGGAAAAGAAGAAATGCGTGCCAGAGATTTGTTCTTTGCAATGTGGACATCAGATTTGTTTATGAAACGTGTGCAAGAAGATGCTCATTGGACCTTGATGTGTCCTAATGAATGTCCTGGATTATACGACGTGCACGGTGAAGAATTTGAAAAATTATACATTTCGTACGAAGAAAGAGGAAAAGGAAGAAAAACCATCAAAGCGCGCGAATTGTGGGAGAAAATTCTAGAATCTCAAATCGAAACTGGGACTCCTTATATGCTATATAAAGACGCGGCAAACAGAAAATCAAACCAAAAAAACCTTGGAACCATTCGTTCATCGAATTTGTGTACCGAGATTATGGAATATACTTCGAAAGACGAAATTGCAGTCTGTAATCTAGCCTCTATTTCGTTGCCGATGTTTGTAGAAAACAACAAATTTGATCACGAATTATTGTTTAATGTAACCAAACGAGTAACCCGAAACTTGAATAGAGTAATTGACAGAAATTATTACCCTGTAAAAGAAGCCGAAAACTCAAACCTTCGCCATCGCCCTGTAGGTCTTGGAGTTCAAGGACTAGCTGATGCTTTCATCATGTTACGTATGCCGTTTACAAGTGACGAAGCCAAAAAATTAAACCAAGAAATTTTCGAAACCTTATACTTTGCAGCTGTAACTGCTTCGATGGAAATGGCCAAAGAAGAAGGACCATATTCTACATTTAAAGGCTCTCCAATTTCGCAGGGAGAATTTCAATATAATCTTTGGGGATTGAAAGACGAAGAGCTTTCTGGACGTTGGGATTGGGCTTCATTGAGAAAAGAAGTAATGGAACACGGTGTTAGAAACTCATTATTAGTTGCACCAATGCCAACTGCTTCGACTTCACAGATATTAGGAAACAATGAGGCTTTCGAACCTTACACTTCAAATATTTACACAAGAAGAGTACTTTCAGGAGAATTTATTGTAGTAAACAAGCACTTATTGCATGATTTGGTAGAGCGTGGGCTTTGGAACGAAACCTTAAAACAAGAATTGATGAGACAAAACGGTTCGGTTCAATCGCTTGATATCCCTCAAGACTTGAAAGAACTATACAAAACCGTTTGGGAAATGTCTATGAAAGACATTATCGATATGTCACGCCAACGTGGATATTTTATTGACCAATCGCAATCGTTGAACTTGTTTATGCAAGACGCTAATTATTCGAAACTGACCTCAATGCATTTCTACGCTTGGCAATCGGGATTAAAAACCGGGATGTATTATTTGAGAACTAAATCGGCCGTTGATGCGATAAAATTCACTCTAAACAATGACAAAAAAGCTGCTCCAGCTCCCATTGCAGAAGAAGTAGAAGCAACTACAACTAGTGTCGAAATGACCGCTGAAGAATATAGAGCAATGATCGAAATGGCTAAAAATGCCGGACCAGAAGATTGTGAAATGTGCGGAAGTTAAATTCTAGTTTAAATTTTTAGGGAGTTAATATTAACTCCCTTTTTTTATGAAATAGTTATAGGATCTATGAAGAACGATTTAATAAAAAGTTTGACCAATGATTTTGAAGACCATTCACAAAGCACCGAAAGCGGAATTGAATTTTGGTTTGCTAGAAATATTCAACATTTGTTAGGATATTCTGAATGGAGGAATTTTAACAAAGTAATTTCTAAAGCAAAAACTTCTTGTGAAGTCTTTAATAATCTGATTTTAGACCATTTTGTTGACGTCAACAAAATGGTAGTAATTGGTTCTGGGACAGAGTTTAACTTGCCTCAAAAAAAATTGTTTTCAAATACTAATATTTTATGACAGACAGGAATAATCAAATAATACTAAATTCTCTTTATTCAGCAAATAGAGGATTCCCAATAAATCCAAATGGAAAAGAAATATGTGGAATTAAACCAAAAAATAATGACACATATTTTGAATATGATTTTCAAAAAGCCAAAGATTTTCTTAATTCAATTGATGTAACATCAGAACTTTACTTTAACGAACCATATAATCATAAAAGAAATTTTATATTTAGAGGACATAGTAACTCAAAATACCCTTTAATACCAACAATTTTTAGAAATATAAGCAAAAACGAATATAATATTTATAAAAACAAACAATATCCAAAAAGAGAATTAGACTTATTTGCAGATTTTTCAAAAGGAATTAATGATTTAGGATTTCACATAGAAAATGATTCATTGGCATTAGCAAATTATTACGGTTTCAGTGGCAGCAAAAAATCAGAAGAAGGTTTTGGTTTTTTTGACCGTCCTTCCGATTTAATGAGAAAATTTCCAACTTCTGAACAAACAAGAATACTTGGTTTGGCACAACATTTTGGGGTTCCTACGAGACTTCTTGATTTTACTTACAACCCGTATAAAGCAATTTTTTTTTCAACTAAAAACATCCTTCACAATAGGAAAGTTGACGAAACTAAAAAAATAGGCCTTTGGATAATCCCAGAATTATTAATTGAGGCTGTCAAACGAATTAAATTTATTGACAAAATTGAAGTTAAAAAATTTGACAATAAAAACATTATTGCACAAGAAGGCATTTTTATAAATTATTTCCCCCCACAAGAGAAAGATAATTTTCCAATTTTTAAATTTGAAAATGAAGATAAAGAATGTTTTCAAGTAAAAACTTTAGATAAATATATAGTTGAAAATAATGATGCTACATTTCAACAAATAATAACTGAAATAACAGGAAAACCAATGCTTTTTACACTTCCACATTCTGAAGTTGATTTAATTGCAGAAAAATTAGACCATCTAAATATTAATTGGATTACTATGATGCCAAATTTAGAAGGTGCCAAAAATGAAGCAATTAGACGAATGAAATTAAACACATTTTCTTTTTAATGAATACCGATAATTTAATAAGTCACAATTTTTTTCAACAGCTAATTAAGGATGCTGAACCTTTTTTAAAAGAAACTAAATTCTCTGATAAATATATTGTTGATAAGAATGAAATAGAAATGTCTGATTTGGAGCATTATATTCATTATGTGTCTTTTTATAATATTCATTTGTTTCAACTTTGTAACCAACTTGAAAGAGCTGTAAATTTATTGTCTAATTTTAGAACTGATGATAAAAATGAAATAGGTTGGGGTCATCATTTATCTTACAATATTGAAAATTTCTTTATTAGACTAGATTCTCTGTACGATCGAGTTCTTCAATTGGTTAATGCGATTTATAATTTTGGTTTAACTGATAATTTGGTTAATAAAAAAAGTGTAACTAAAAAAATTAATGCCGTTGATGGTTATATTGAACTAAATAATTCTCTCGAGATGTTAAACAAAGTTTTAAAAAACTATTCAGATGAAAAAAGAAATATTATTGTTCATAGGTATTCATATTTTGATCAAGAACTAGATAGGATAGAAATGTATTATCATCCTTTTTATTCAAAGAAAATATTAGAAGATAAAGATATAGCGGAAAATTTTAAAGAAGTTAGAAAAGAAGAACTAACTTTTTACCTTTCAAAAACAAAAAAAGAGTTTACACAAATTAACCAAATCTGTTTTGAAAAATTACTGGTAATATTTGATGCTTTAGACAAACAATATTCAATAATGAAACTAAAATTAAAATAGTAAGGCAATTGAATAGCTTTATTATTGCTGACAACCATAAAATCACTAATTTTATAAAATCGAATTAATAAACTGAACAAATGCAATATCAAACTAATGAAAATTTTGGATTAGACTTGAAAATTGATGGTTTTGAGGAAACATCACTGACAAATGGTAACGATGCTTTTATAATTTATCTCATTATTGATAATAAAACATCTATCAACAGAAAAGTAAATGTTTCAAAAGCAACTTATATTACGAATAAAAAAGAACAATTAGAACAAGATAATTGGCTGAATGGATATCTTATGGAAGAAGATACTATAAAACCAAATTCATTCAAAAAGGCTGCGTTATTATTTTATAAATCAAAACTAAAAAAAATTTCTGATGCTGACACAATTCAAATAATCATCGAACTTCCACTTGAAGGAGCAGAACTTGAAATAAGTTTTATGAAAACAGGAAATTATTGGCAACAGATAGAAAGTAAAAAGAGAGAAAAAGAAATTAAATTAACCCCTTCTCTACTTGCAAAATCCTTATTAAAAAAAATCGAAAGACTTGAGGCCTTTGAAGAACGACTTAATGTTAGGTTTGAAAATATTTCAATTAAGATTCATTTAGATAACTGGGTTAAAATTATTTCGGAATTACATTCAAACAATGGAACTACAATAGATCAAAGTATAAGTGTAGAATGTGTAGCGTATGATATAGATGGACAGATTTTGGATGTTAGTAACTGTAATGTAAATAATGATGCTTTTTTTGGATTTGAAATTTTAGAATTTTATTTCAATGAAAATGGGATTGCTGATAAGATTAATAAAATAAGATTATATCCTAAAAAGCGATAATTCTATGGATATAAATAACATCAGAATTCAACTACTTGAAGAAGCAAAATCATCTCCAAATTTATTATCCGATTTAGCGGGTTTAGAAACCTATATTGCTGAAAGTTATAACAATCGCTCTTTTATAGAATTATTGCAAAATGCAGACGATGCAAATTCTACAAAATTCAAAATTATAAAAGACAATGATTTTTTATATGTTGCAAATAATGGTAGAACTTTCAATGCTACAGATGTAGAAAGTCTTTGCAGAAGCGCTTCCTCAAATAAAACAAGAGGCGAGAATATTGGTTATAGAGGTATTGGTTTTAAATCAGTTGTAGGTTTTGCCAATGAAATTCATATTATTAGTGGTGATTTAGAAATTACATTTTCTAAAGAGAGAACCAAAAATGAGATACCAAACGCAACTAGAGTTCCTTTAATACGAATTCCGCACCCAATACTTGAAAAAGAAAAATTAGTAATTGCTACAAATGTTGAAAATCTAATAAGTGATGGATTTACAACGGTTTTCGTTTTTACTGGAGTTACTGCTAACGAAATTGAGTCTGAATATGAGTCATTTGATTATAAATCATTGCTATTTCTGAACAATGTAGTGACTACTGAAATTTCTATATCAAATAATAGTTTAACACATATTGATAAAACAATAATTTCAGAAAGTGAAACAAAACTAAAAATCAAAAATAACGGCAATCAAACAGAATGGTTGGTTTCTAATTATAAAAAGACGGCAATTGCTTTTCAAATAGAAGAAGATTTCCCAACAAGAATTAATCAGGCAGACGCTTTTGTTTATTCATTTTTACCAACAGAAGATGTTACAGGACTTGGAGTAATAGTAAATGGCGATTTTAGTACTGATCCGTCAAGAAAACATTTGATTTATGACGATGAGACTAATGCTACAATAAAAAACATTGCTACTCAAATAATAAACTTAATTGAGAAAAATTTATCTAGTAATAAAGCGGAAAACAGCAGCATAATTAAAGCTTTGGTTCCTTACTCTGACCCTAGAATGATTGGTTTTAAAAAGACTTCTTTTGAAAAACTTCTTTTAGAACAAGTCAAATATGTAAATTCAGGTTTCTTCGAAAAACTAATGTTGCCTCCGAATTGGTTAAATCCAAAGGATTATAATGCTATTGCCAAATCTAATGGTAATTTAGTTATTGGCTCAAGCTTTTTAAATATTGACGGTTTAGTGTCGTTTTTAAAATATCTTGGTGCAAAAGAAGCTTCTTTTGAAACATTAAAGACTAAAATAAATGATTCAGAAATTTCAATTTTAGGTTGCGTTCAGATTTTCAAATATATATTTACTTCCATCTTGTCTATAAACAATGACAACTTTATTCTTTCAGTAAGTGATTTAAAAATAGTGATTCACGACAATAAAAGGTTTTCATTTAAGGAAATCATTTCTGAAAACTTACTAATTGATGATTCTTATATTTCTTCATTGATTGAAAATGGGTTGACTGAATCTGATATAAAACAAGCTTTTAAAAAACTCTTGCCAAATTACAGCGGAAATTTAATTATTGATAAAAACAACAGTAATACTAAACTAGACAGTAACGCTCAAAATGCAACTATTCCAACAGATAATTGGTATAATAATTCTAAAGAAATTTCTACGGATAAAATTAAATATGGTATAAAACGTTGGAGAACTGCCGAAGAAATAACATTGGAAATATTAAACTTAAATGGTTTTAATTTGCAAGATGTTAGTAAACAAAATATTGGATATGATTTGGATGGATTTGACCCGAGTGGAGAAGAAATTCATATTGAAGTAAAATCGATAACACTTCCCGGTCAGAAATTCAAACTAACTAATAATGAAATAGGAGTTGCTCAAGAAAAACAAAAAAAATTTTATGTTGCCATTGTTCGTCAGACCGATACTTTTTTTGAAATAGCTATGATTTCAGACCCAATCAATAATCTAATATTAAACAGACAATGTGTGCAATGGATTTGGGAATGTTCTGAATATGAATATAATCCTAGGAGGTTTGAATTGTAAAAACACACCAAATTCCCGAAACAATATCAAACATTAAACCCAATATTTCCAAAATAATTCACTATATTTGAGTGTAGTTATCATTACAAAAACATTTTTCATAGACCTTAAAAACCTTCCCAATGAAAAATACAGAATTCACCGTTACAGATGATTTATGGGCAACACGAGGACAACGTTTTATGAATTGTATTCTAGATCTTTTGTTTGTTCATATTATTATGATTAGTATTGGCACAACCGTTATTATTTTTGGAGATATTACAAACAATTATGAATTGTCTAATTGGGCTGAATCGACATCAGCTCTCGAAAGATTCTTTTTTTGGATACTAATATTGTTTCTATACTACTTTTTGACCGAGTCCTATTTTTCAATAACTTTTGCCAAATACTTTACCAAAACAATTGTGGTGACGAAAAACGGCTCAAGACCTAAAATACACTTTGTTTTCATTCGAACATTGTCTCGATTCATTCCTCTTGAATGCCTTACTTTTTTATGGGGAGACTTCAGGGGATTGCACGATTTATTTTCGGATACTTATGTAGTGCGAAAATACGAGTTCAATCATAAAAAGGGCGCTATAATATTTCCTTGACAAAACCAATAAAAATAGATTCAGCCGTCATTTTGATGGCTGTTTTTAATTAAAATAACTCCTTTTCCTTATATTCGCTTAATCTAAATTTGTACAATGAACTGGGAACAACTTTTATCACTAAAACGCCAAGGCGACACGAGTAAACGATTACGAATAGAACAAGACGATACGCGTTTGGGTTTTGAAGTCGATTATGATCGAATTATATTCTCGTCGGCTTTCAGAAGTTTGCAGGACAAAACACAAGTTATTCCGCTATCGAAAACTGACTTTGTGCACACTCGATTGACGCACAGTTTAGAAGTTTCGGTTGTAGGCCGTTCTATCGGAAGATTGGTTGGCAAAAAAATCATCGAAAAATACCCGCATTTAAAGGCAGTTCACGGTTTTCAAGCGAATGATTTCGGAGCAATAGTTGCCGCGGCATCACTGGCACACGATATCGGAAATCCGCCTTTTGGTCATTCGGGCGAAAAAGCCATTGGCGAATATTTTTCGATTGGAAAAGGACAACAATACAAAGACCAACTGTCGGCCAAAGAATGGCAGGACTTAGTCGATTTTGAAGGCAATGCCAATGGCTTTTCAGTTCTAACGGCAAGTCGTCCTGGAATCGAGGGAGGTTTACGAATTTCCTATGCTACACTTGGTGCTTTTATGAAGTATCCTAAGGAAAGTTTGCCCAAAAAACCAACATCAAACATCGCCGACAAAAAATATGGTTTCTTTCAATCAGATGCTGCATTTTTTCAAGATGTAGCTTCAGAATTGGGGATGATTCCAAACAAAGATGGAAACGACATTGGATTCGAAAGACATCCTTTGGCTTATTTGGTCGAGGCCGCCGATGATATTTGCTATACGATTATCGATTTTGAAGATGGAATAAATCTGGGTTTGGTTTCTGAGGATTTTGCCTTAGAATATTTAATCAAATTGGTCAAAGACAGCATCGATTCATCAAAATACAACACCTTAACCACCAAAGAGGATCGCATTAGTTATTTGCGTGCTTTGGCCATTGGCAGCTTAATCAATGATGCCGTGAAGGTGTTTATTGAAAATGAAGAAGCTATTTTAGAAGGCCGTTTCCCTTATGCTTTGACTGATAAAAGCAAGTACAAAGTTCAAATGGACGATATCATCAAGTTGAGTGTAAAAAACATCTACCAAAGTCGCGAAGTAATCGAAAAAGAAATTGTCGGCTATCAAATTATTCAAACCTTGCTGGATAAATTCATCACAGCATTCAATAATAAATTTGAAGGAAATTCGTCTAATTATGACAAGCTATTGCTGAAAATGTTACCCGAAAAATTTCTGGAAGAAAAAGAAGATTTGTACCAAAGATTATTGCACATTTGCCATTATGTTTCGCTTTTGACCGACGGAAACGCGCTAGAGTTATACGAAACAATCAATGGTCGAAAAACCAATTAATTCTTAAAAATTATAAACCATCCCAACTCCAAGAGCTTGTCTTAATTGTACTTTTGCACCTGATTCGACATCTTGACCGTTTACTTCTTCAATCGTTTTTACATCGTCATCATAAATCAAATGCAAGCCAATATTGGCTTTTACATATTGATTGACGACCAAGTCCAATTGCGCCCTCCATTCTACATCAATATTTCCAAAGTTATTGATGTAGTCGGTATATAAACTCAGCCTATTTTCCAAGGTGATGTTTTTCCAGACTTCCTTCTTGTAATAATTAGTAAATAAAAACCCCATTTCGGTTCTCGATTTTTTCCCTGGAGTAATAATATTTCCGTTCGCATCATAAGTGGCCTCGGTCACCCCAAATGCCCCACTATTGGCAAGTTCTTGATCTAAAACTAAAGTGTTTTTCCAAGTCAATGGCGAAATATAGATATCAAATTCCTTCTTCTTGATATAATAATTGGCTCCAACTCCTAAAAAAGTGTAGGCTGGTGCAAAAGGCTTTGAAATTGCATCTTCCACATTAGGGTATTTATAACCATTGGCAAACTGTGTTTTGAAATTGAATTTTGAACTAAAATACCAATGCGAAATAGTATCTTTTCTATACCCAAAAGTAGAGCTAAAGCGAAATTCATCATCTGATTTCCGCATTTCGATACCATCTTGCTTATTTAGACCGTATCGAAACGAAAGTTCGTTAACCCATTCGCTATTGACATCCGATCGAACTCGAGTAAAATTCCCTTTCAACAAACCTGCAATAGAGCTCGTTCCTCCGGCATTCCAATTGACAAAAGCAATCTGGCTTAAGTCAAACCCAACTGAATTCTTTTTTTTCCAATGTGAAAGTATAAATGCACGTGTTCTGGTAGGTTTTCTAGCTACTACACTCAAAGTGGTGGGCGTTTTAATAAGTGTTGTTGTAGGCTGTAAATTTGCCTCGATAGGGCTTTGAATAGGGTTTCTAACAGTGTCTTGAACAGGGTTTTGAATAGTGTCTTGAGCGAAACAATTTATAGTAAAAAGTAGTAATAGAAAAGAGAAAGAATAAAATTTCATTATAGAACAAAAATTAAATAGGCAAAAACATCAAATCAGGAACCGCATCAAGTAGGATGTCAAACTCTTAACGTCAATATTGCAATATTGTTGTAATTCGTTTATCGTTCCTTGTTCAAGGAATTCATCAGGAATTCCAAGCGTTTTTATCGCTGACTTATAGCCATTGTTTGCCGCGAACTCTACAATAGTCGTGCCAAAGCCTCCTTTGATAACGCCATCTTCAATTGTAATAATATCTTCGAATGTACTAAAAATGAAATGCAACAAATTTTCATCTAAAGGTTTTACAAAAGCAAAATCATAGTGTGCATAATTTTCGGGATGATCTACTTCGGCCAAGGCCAAAGTCACATTATTGCCAATGGTTCCGTTAGACAGAATCGCGATATTCACTCCATTTCGAAGGCAATTTGCTGTGCCTATTTCAATCTTTTCATAGGGCCGCTCCCAATGCACAATTTGACCGCGACCACGAGGATAGCGAATTGCAATAGGATGATTTAAGCCCAATTGAGCGGTGTATAAAATATTCCGCAAGTCAATTTCATTCAAGGGCGAATAGATAATCATATTGGGAATGCAACGCAAATAAGCCAAATCGAAAACGCCGTGATGGGTGGCGCCATCCTCTCCTACCAATCCTGCTCTATCCAAACAAAAAATCACGGGTAAATTCTGTAAAGCCACGTCGTGAATGACTTGGTCGTACGCGCGTTGTAAAAAAGTCGAATAAATATTGCAAAAAACGACCATTCCTTGTGTCACCATTCCTGCGGATAAAGTCACTGCGTGTTGCTCCGCTATTCCCACATCGAAAGCGCGTTCTGGGAAAGCTTCCATCATAAATTTCAAGGAACTTCCCGATGGCATTGCGGGCGTGATTCCTATGATTTTTTCATTGGCTTTCGCCAAATCCAACAGCGTCAATCCAAAAACATCCTGATATTTTGGAGGCAAATTCTCTTCTGATTTGGCTAGAATTTCTCCAGTTGAAGCATCGAATTTTCCCGGCGCGTGGTATTTTACCTGATCCTCTTCAGCTTGTTGCAAACCTTTACCTTTTGTGGTAATAATGTGCAGGAATTTTGGACCTTTAACTTTTTTAAGCCGTTTCAATTCCTTGATAACTGCAAAAATATCGTGTCCATCAATGGGTCCTGAATAATCAAAATTCAAGGACTTAATCATATTATTTTTCTTCGGGTTTTTTCCTTCCTTTACTGCTGTGAGATACTTTTTCAAAGCACCAACACTGGGGTCAATTCCGATAGCATTGTCGTTGAGAATTACCAATAAATTAGCGTCGGTAACGCCAGCGTGATTCAGTCCTTCGAATGCCATACCTGAAGCTATCGAAGCGTCGCCAATAACCGCGATATGATGTTTTTCGGAATCGCCTTTTAAATTGGATGCAATTGCCATTCCCAAAGCAGCCGAAATAGAAGTCGAAGAATGTCCTACCCCAAAAGCATCATAAATACTTTCGCTACGTTTTGGAAAACCAGAAATCCCGTTCAGTTGGCGATTGGTGTGAAAAATTTCTCTTCTTCCGGTCAATATTTTGTGTCCGTAAGCTTGATGGCCCACATCCCAAATCAATACATCATTGGGTGTTTCGAATACATAATGCATAGCAATCGTAAGTTCTACAACACCAAGACTAGCGCCCAAATGCCCCTCTTTGACAGCCACAACCCCAATAATAAAATCACGCAATTCCTGCGCCAGCTGTGGAAGTTGGGCTTCCTCGAGTTGGCGTAAATCGGTTGGATTGTTGATGTGTTCGAGTAAGTTGCTATTCATTATGTTGTTTTCTGCTAACAAGACTAATTTTTAGAAAATGGCACACTGATGACGCAGATTGAGCGGATTTGCACAGATATCAAAGAAGTTTTTTACTCTTGAATAAAAAAATCTGCATTATATCTGTTTAATCCGTGTACTAATCTTTATTACGGTTAGTGCTATTTCGTTATAATTTAAAAAGCGAATTTACGGTTTTAAATCGAAATCTGTTTTTGAATATTCAATACAAATTGAATTTTGAGATTGAATCTCCTTCAATATTGACTCAATCTAGTAAATGAGGCGATTATTTTTACTAATCGCCTCAAAAAATGATTATATTTGAGGCGATTAACACGAATTATTGCCTCAATGAAATACAACTGGCAACATCCAAATTGGCAAAACTTCATATTTGATGATTCTGTAATTGATTCATTATGTATGGATTTTGCATTAGAAACAGGAGAACTAAAAGGTCTTGTCGATTCTTTATCGACCGAGATCCAGCAAGAAACAATTTTGCAATTTATGATTTCGGAGGCTATTAAAACCTCAGAAATAGAAGGCGAATTTTTCAGCAGGCAAGATGTAAAGTCCTCGATTAAGAAAAATTTAGGTATTGGAGACGCTTTTGGTCAAATAAAAGATAAAAACGCACAAGGAATTGGAAAGTTGATGGTAACGGTTCGGAATTCTTATGCTGAAAAGCTGACAGAATCTACTATAAAAGAATGGCACGCAACACTTATGACCTATTCCAAACATATTAATCCTGGCGAGTATAGAAGTGGGCAAGAGCCTATGCAGATTGTTTCAGGATCTTACGGCAAAGAAATTATCCATTTTGAAGCACCCCCATCAAGCCAGGTTCACACTGAGATGCAAAATTTTATCAAATGGTATACTAATTTTAAAATTAAACCAACAGATATTAAACAGGCTTTAATAAAAACGTCAATTTCACATTTGTATTTTGAAAGTATTCACCCATTTGAAGATGGAAACGGAAGAATTGGCCGAGCTATTGCCGAAAAATGTCTTTCGGAATCCCTAAATCGGCCTGTTTTGATGAGCATTTCGAGTACTATTGAAAAGAACAAAAAACGTTATTACGATTCCTTAAAACAAGCCCAAAAATCACTTGAAATTACTGATTGGATTCTCTATTTTTCTTCATTGATTTTAGAATCCCAGAAAAATGCCAAACAAACGGTACTTTTTACTTTGAGCAAAGCGAAATTTATAGACCGATTTAAAAACCTGATGAATGAACGACAAAATAAGGCTGTTTTGAAAATGCTTGAAAACGGCGCCGCAGGTTTTCAAGGTGGTATGACGGCTATAAAATATGTTTCGATAAACAAAACCTCTAGAGCAACAGCCACAAGAGATTTGCAGGATTTGACAGAAAAAAACATTTTGATTCCAAAAGGAGAAGGAAGAAGTCGTAGCTATGACTTGAATCTGTTGCTATAAAGGATCTTTAAAATTAACTAAAACTATCTCAAAATCGTACTTTTGCCTTATGGAAAACCCTTTCACCGACGAATATTTTATGAAAAAAGCCTTGCAAGAGGCAGAAACGGCTTTTGAAAAGGACGAAATTCCCGTGGGTGCCCTAATTGTCATCGACAATAAAGTCATAGCTCGAGGTCATAATCTTACCGAAATGCTCAATGATGTTACCGCTCACGCCGAAATGCAAGCAATTACTGCCGCTGCAAATTTCCTTGGCGGAAAATATTTAACTGGCTGTACGCTCTATGTCACTTTAGAGCCTTGCCAAATGTGTGCCGGCGCTTTGTATTGGAGTCAGATTTCTAAAATTGTTTTTGGAGCTAGTGACGAAAATCGGGGTTTTATCACAATGGGAACACAATTACATCCAAAAACAACAGTTGTTCGCGGCGTTTTGGCAAATGAAGCGAGTGAATTGATAAAGCGGTTTTTTGCTAGGAAAAGGAAATGAGTCTGAGTTTTTTTTATGAAAACAAAAAGATATTTGAAAAAAAACCTATTTTTACAAAATGATTTAGTCTGAAATAAGTAATAATTTAAATTGTAACTAATCAGTTTATAATTCAAACTCAAATTTAGCTATTATTACCAATGCTTCCAATACATTTAGGCCATTTTTTATAGTTGTATCAATGACTGAGCGTATTTTAGCAAAGTTTTGTGCT
>NZ_JBIKRX010000122.1:0-5914 GCF_044348915.1 Flavobacterium sp.
AATCCAGCAAAAATCGGATTATGATCGCTAATCTGATTGGCTGCCAATAATTTTAATTGCTCGGCTGTAGGTGTAATGGTTTTGTCTAAAACGGCTTGCAAATCGATTCCGAGTTCTTTGGCTTTGTTAAATTTATCTCCTGTTGCTGGCATAATGGAACCTAATGTTCCTGCCAATGCATAACCCGAAGCATTAGACAAAAAGAAAACTCCGTACAATAGAGATGAAAAACGTTTTGGAGATAATTTTCCAACCAACGATAACCCGATTGGAGACAAACATAATTCAGCGCAAGTTTGAATTAAATACAAAAGTATCAACCATTTGATAGCCAAAAGACCGCTATTACCTAAATCTTTCACATTGTGAGCGATGATAAAATAACTCAATGCAATCAATGCCAATCCGAAAGCTTGTTTCATTGGAGAAATAGGTTCTCTGTCTTTGCTTCGCAAATAATCCCAAAGCATACTAAACGGAATGGCAAAAGCAACCACAAATAATCCATTAAAAATTTGAACCATTGAAGGAGGCATATTCCAGCCAAAAAAGTTTCTGTCGGTTTGATTATCTGCGATAAAAGTCAATGAAGAACCCGCTTGTTCAAATGCTGCCCAAAAGAAAATAATGAAGAAGGCAACTATATAAATAACAAATATTCTATCTCTTTCGACTTTTGTTAATGAAGTGTCGGAAACTATTAATCCGGCCAATGTTAAACCACTAGAATAAATCAAAGTGTAAATTAAATTTTGATCAAAAACGAAATGGATAATGGCGCCTAAAGCCAAAAATGCAATTCCTGCAGTTGTCAAAGCCTTTTGAGAGAAAACTGCTTTTTGAGATTCACCTTCTTCAAAATCCGAAGCTTCATTTTTTGAAGGCAACCCACCTAGTGGTCTTCCTTCTGGACTAACCACATATTTGTCTTTCAATACATAAAATAGTACCGTGCCAATTAGCATTGCGATGGAAGCGGCCAAAAATCCATATTTAAAAGCGTGAATATCACGAATTCCGTTTGCATCTTTAACATCTCCAACAATTGGACAAATCAACTGACCCAAGAAAGCACCAAGATTGATTCCCATATAAAAAATGGTAAAAGCAGTATCCAATTTACTTTTTTCTTGTTTGGGATATAAACTTCCTACCATTGAGGAAATGTTTGGTTTGAAAAAACCATTTCCAAAAATGATAATTCCCAAAGCAGTCCACATTAAAATATTAGCCAGACTCAAATTAGCACCAAAAACGCTGGCACTGGCAAACAACAAAAATTGTCCAATGGCCATCATTAATCCGCCTAATAAAATACAGTTTCTGTTTCCAAAAAAACGATCAGCGATGAAACCTCCTAACATTGGCGTCAAATAACACAATCCCAAGAATCCTCCGTAGATTAATGAAGCATCTTCTTCTTTCATCATTAATGAATTCACGAGGAATAAGGTTAGAATGGCTCGCATTCCATAGAAATTGAAACGTTCCCACATTTCGGTGCCGAATAATACCCAAAGTCCTTTTGGATGTCCTGTTTTTACTGCTGCTTCACTCATTTTATTTATTTTGGTTAAGGTTATGTTATAAATTATTTTGTATAAAAGTAGTCATTTTATTGAACAATTGTATTCTTGTTTTTCCACCATAAATTCCGTGATTTTTATCGGGGTATATTTGGGAATCAAATTGCTTGTTGGCTTGAATGAGGGCTTCCATCATTTGCATCGAATTTTGTACGTGCACATTGTCGTCGCCCGAACCGTGAATTAGCAAATATTTTCCCTTAAGTTTACTCACAAAATTTATGGGAGAATTATCGTCATAACCACCAGGGTTTTCTTGCGGGGTTTGCATATACCTTTCGGTGTACACACTGTCATAAAAACGCCAGTTGGTTACTGGAGCCACTGCAATCGCCATTTTGAAAACATCATTCCCTTTCAAAATACAATTACTAGACATAAATCCACCATAGGACCAACCATAGATTCCAATCCTTGCCTTATCAACAAAAGGATAACTTCCGATTACCATAGCTGCATCAATTTGATCTTCGACTTCGTATTTTCCTAATTGTTTGTAAGTAACTTTTTTGAAGTCGGCACCTTTAAAACCGGTTCCACGACCATCAACACAAGCCACTATATAACCTTGTTGCGCCAGCATCATAAACCAATAATCGTCAGCACTGTTCCAATCATTATTAACTTGTTGTGAACCCGGTCCTGAATATTGATACATAAATACCGGATACTTTTTTGATGCATCAAAATCCTTTGGTTTCATAATCCAAGCATTCAATTCATTGCCTTTCTCGGTTTTTAGTACAAAAAATTCTTTTTGAGGCAAATTATAAGATTTCAACTTTGAGGAAAGTTCTTCGTTGTTTTCGATAACTTGAATTTGTTTTCCGGTTTTAGATTCATTCAGAGAATAAGTCGTTGGCTGGGTTACGGTTGAAAAAGTATTGATAAAGAATTGAAAATTAGGACTAAAAGTCGCTTTGTTGGTTCCCACATTTTGTGATAATCGCAGTTTGTTTTTTCCGTTTAAATCAACTCTGCAAACCGCTCTATTGATGGAACCATCCTCGGTCGATTGATAAAAAACAGTATTCGTTTTTTCGTCAAGCCCATAATATTCGGTTACTTCCCAATTGCCTGTTGTGACTTGATTAATTAATTTCCCTGTTTTATCATAATGGTAGATGTTATTGAAACCATCTTTTTCAGAAGTCCAAATAAAGCTATTGTCTTTCAGGAAAGTCAAGTTATCTGTATCTACAAAATCGATAAAGGATTTGCCTTTTTCATTCAAAACCACTGTTGTAGCAGCGGTTGTTGCATCTACAAAAAGCAAATCTAAATTATCCTGATGGCGGTTCAATATTTTTGCGGATAAGACATTGGTATCACTCGTCCATTCGATTCTTGGGATATAAAAATCATTGTATTGGCTTAAATCTACTTTTTTGGTGGTCTTAGCATCGATGCTATATAAATGCAGGGAAACAGTGGAGTTCTTTTCACCTGCTTTCGGGTATTTGAAGGTTTCAATTGTTGGGTACAAATTTTTCGCAAAAACCGACATTGAAAACTCTGGAACTTGAGTTTCGTCAAAACGAATGAAAGCTACTTTTTTGCCATCCTTACTCCAGTCAAAAGCTCTTACGAAGGCAAATTCTTCTTCATAAACCCAATCCGTGATTCCGTTGATGATCTCGTTTTTCTTTCCATCTTTGGTAATCTGAGCATTGGTTTTGGATGTTAAATCATAAATAAAAATATTATTATCCTTAACGTATGCAATCTTTTTTCCATCGGGTGAAAAAGTAGGTTCCTGTACTTGCTCTAGTATTTTTGCCAATTCTTTAGTTTCGATAGAATACAAATAGTAATCGGCAGTAAAAGAATGACGGTAAATTTGATTGGTATTATTGGCGATCAAAATCGTTTTTTCGTCCGAACTGAAGGTGTAACTATCAATTCCACCTATCAATTTACTCTGATTTTTGGTATCAATTAAGGTATTTACTTTTTTCAAAGTGGCGAAATCGAACAAGTCAATTTGCATACTTCGGCTTGACTGATCAAAATTCAAAACCGTATATTGATTGGTGTTTTTCATGGACTGCAATTCAACCATTCCCTTAGCTTGAAATTGTCCAGTATAAATGGCTTCGACAGTGATTTTTTGTTGGGCAAAAACAGAAGTCAACAGCAACAAAAACAGTAGGTTAATCTTATTGTAAATCATTAATTTTATTTTAATTTAAAAGCCCTCAATTTTAGTGAAAATTTTACAATTATTTCACGTTTTAAGTGTTAAATGTTATATCTATGGAGAAACAAGCTGTAAAACCGGCTTGCATCTCATTTTTTTTACTAATTTTGAATAAATCAATAATAATATGGAAACTATCAAAATTGAATTTCAATCCAGCATAAAAGAAAAGCTAATCGAATTATTGAATACTTTCTCTAAAAACGAATTGCATATTATTGAGGAAGATAGCCCAATTATTGAGGACAAATCTTTTGTAGAGTATCGGAGTAGCTTGCATCTCGAAGTCAAGAAAATTGAGTCGGGAGAGAGTAAATTATACGATATTGACGAATTAGATGCTATGCTAGAAAAGACAATTTCTAAATATGAAAATTAATTTTTCTGAAAAATTTTATTTTTTACTAAACGAAATAATTGATTTCATAGCGAAAGACAAACCAGCAGCTGCAAGAAAATTCAAGAAAGATTTAATTGTTGCCATCAAAAAAGATTTAAAATTTCCATACAATTACAAAAAATCTTTTTATCTCGAGGATGATACTTTTCGGGACTACACACACAAAGGTTATACTATAACATTCAAAGTTAACGACTCAAAACAATTAGTTATCGTTGTTGGCATTATCAAGAATAAATATTCCTATTAGAACCAAATTACAATGCCAAACTCAATCGCAGGATTTTCAAAATTATCCAAAGAAGAAAAAATAAATTGGATTGCCAAAGAATACTTTTCCAATCCCGAGGAAGCCATTTCTATCCTTAAAAACTACTGGAATTCAGACGAAAAATTACAGAAATTACACGATGAATTTATCGAAAACACGATAAGCAATTTCTACATTCCGCTAGGGGTTGCACCAAATTTCCTAATCAACGGAAAATACAACAGTATTCCAATGGCGATTGAGGAAAGCTCGGTGGTGGCAGCCGCCTCAAAAGCAGCGAAATTTTGGTCCACACGAGGCGGATTTAAAGCTAGCGTTATCAACACCGAAAAAATTGGGCAAGTGCATTTTATTTTCAAAGGAGATGAAACGAAACTTGATTTGTTTTTTGCTCAAACCAAAACCAAATTTTTCGCCAACACCGAAAGCATTACTAAAAATATGCAAAAACGCGGTGGCGGCATTTTGGATATCGAATTGCGAGACAAAACCAATTTGTTGCCGAATTACTATCAATTGCACGCCACCTTTGAAACCAAAGATTCGATGGGCGCTAATTTCATTAATTCCTGTTTGGAGCAATTTGCTAAAACGTTGAAAGAAGAAGCGCAAGCCTTTGATTTGTTTTCGGATGAAGAAAAAGAAATTGAAGTCATAATGAGTATTCTCTCGAATTATGTACCCAATTGCATCGCTCGTGCCGAAGTTTCTTGCCCTGTTGATGAATTGGCAGAAAAACATATTGAAAATCCAAAAGCTTTTGCTGAAAGATTCGTTCGAGCAGTTCAAATTGCCGAAGTCGAACCTTTTCGAGCCGTAACCCACAACAAGGGAATTATGAACGGAATCGACGCCGTGGTGCTTGCTACAGGTAATGATTTCCGTGCCGTTGAAGCTGGAATTCACGCTTACGCCTCCCGAAACGGAAGTTATTCGAGCTTGTCACACGCCAAAATCGAAAACAATATTTTTAGTTTTTGGCTGGAAATTCCGTTGGCTTTAGGAACTGTTGGCGGATTGACATCCTTGCATCCTTTAGTGAAATTATCATTGGAAATGCTTGAAAATCCATCGGCAAAGGAATTGATGCAGTTTGTGGCGGTGGCTGGTTTGGCACAAAATTTTGCTGCTTTGCGTTCACTAACCACAACCGGAATTCAGGATGGTCATATGAAAATGCATTTGAATAATATCCTGAACCAATTTGAGGCAACTGAGGAAGAACGAATTTTGATTCGAAAACATTTCAAGCATCAGGTGGTATCACATAGTGCTGTTGTAGAATATATTGAAACTTTAAGAAGGGCTGTTTAACCTACCACCCTGTCAGGGTTTTGAACCCTGACAGGGGTTATTTATACAATGAAAAAAGAATTTTACAGCAACGGAAAACTATTAATTACAGGAGAATATTTGGTTCTTGACGGAGCCAAAGCATTGGCTTTGCCTACCAAATT
>NZ_JBIKRX010000123.1:0-5906 GCF_044348915.1 Flavobacterium sp.
ACAGTCTGCATCTTCCTTAAATCGCTTGTTAAATGTTATTGAATTCACACCTATAAATTTCTCCCTTGTACTCATTTGACAAAGGTAATACTATTTTCGTTTTTGGGCGGCCTAAACGCCTATACCAATTTAATTATATTTCCATTATTAACATAATATTTATTAATTATTGTTCCTGTTTCTCCCCCGTTTTGAGAAACTAAAAGTACTAATTTGTTATTAAAATAATATCCGATTAAGTTTCCACCGCAAGTTTTCATATCATTAATATCAATTAACTTCAATTTGTTTTGTTGCATTAGCTCATCGATTTTTAAAATGCTAATCTCTATATCATTCGGTTTCAGATTTTGACAATAGGTCATTTTAAATGAAATTAGAAATAGCAAATAAAATATTTTTTTCATTTTTTAATTACTCATTAAATTAATATTATTCATAGCTTTTAGAACCCTAATAATTAATTTAAATTATTTTAACTTCAAATATAATCTTTTCCCACAAAACCCTCCTACATAATCTTCACCGAAGTCATACTTAAAGAACCCGCCACTAATTTGTCATTAAACAAAGTCAGTTCCTCGGTTTTGTCTTTTAGACCTAAAGTATATATCAAGGGCAAATAATGGTCTGGAGTGGGAATCGCTATTTGTAAAGCCTTGCTTTGTTTTTCGTAATCAATCAGCGGTTGGAAATTGCCGTCTAATAGATAATTGTTTACCGTTTCTCTGGCTTCAATTGCCCAATCGTAACCGTAATTGTCTTTGTCAAAATTAGGAAAATCGACCAATCTCAAGTTATGAACGATATTGCCACTGCCAATAATCAGAATTCCTTTTCGGCGCAAATCGGTTAATTTCTTGGCCACTTCAAAATGGTATTGCGGTGATTTGGTGTAATCAATACTTAACTGAATCACAGGAACATTCGTTTCAGGATACAAGTGTTTAATTACGCTCCAAGCTCCGTGATCCAAACCCCAATGTTCGTCGAGTTCCACGTCGATTGGTTTTAGTAATTCCTTGGTTTCAATAGCTAATTCTGGGCTTCCTTTCGCAGGATATTGCACCTCGAATAAGGCTTGTGGGAAACCTCCAAAATCGTGAATCGTTCTAGGTATTTCCATTGCGGTGACCTTGGTTCCATTTGTAAACCAATGCGCCGAAATACATAAAATGGCGTTAGGTTGTGGTAATGTTTTGGCCAAGTCTCGAAAACCGGTCACAAACTGATTTTCCTCGATGGCATTCATCGGGCTTCCGTGTCCCAGAAACAAAACCGGCATCTTTTCAGTGTTTGAAAAAGTGCTTGAAATTTTATGTAGGTCGTTTAGAGTGTTCATAGTTGTTACTTTTTTACCACTGCGATTTTTATTTTTTTTAACCACAAATTACACAAATTCGCACAAATTAAATTTGCGGAAATTTGTGTAATTTGTGGTTGAATTTTTATATCAATCCACAAAACTATCGTCTTTAAATCCTATCAAATATAATTTATTTTTGGCTCTTGTCATCGCCGTGTACAACCAGCGAATGTAATCTCTGTTGATGCCATCAGGCAAATACGGTTGCTCTATAAAAACAGTATTCCACTGCCCTCCCTGCGATTTGTGGCAGGTAATCGCATAGGAAAACTTGACTTGGAGGCCGTTGAAATATTCGTTGGCTTTTACTTTCTGGAATTGCTTGAACTTCGTTTCGCCTTCGTAATCTTTCAAAACTTCCTGATACAATCGGTTGGATTCTTCGTAAGTTAAGGAAGGCGATTCACTTTTTATGGTGTCTAATAAAAGGATCGTTTCAAATGGTTTTTGATTGGGATAATCGACCATTCTTATTTTTACTTTGGCAAATTTGAAACTGTATAATTCTTGGATTTTAAAAATTTCCAACACTTCGATGATATCACCATTGGCAATAAAACCCGCTTCATCAGAATCTTTCAACCAGAAATAATTATTTTTCACGACCATCAAAAAATCTCCTGTTGACAGTTCGTTTTCTTTGTCTAATATCTTCGAACGAATTTGCTCATTGTATTGATTGGCTCGTTTATTCGAGCGAACGATAAAAGCCGTGTCCTCGATACTGTAATTGCTGTAAGCCGAATTGATGGCGTCCTGAATGTCATAACCATCCGTCAAACGGACAATATCCTTGAATTTCTTGATGTCAAATTTGAATTCATCGATAAAGGAATCTTTTAATAGTTCACGAAGTTCGGTGGCATTGTATAAAATTCCCGAGTTTTCTTCCTGACGCATTACCTCGTCCAATTCGATGTGTTCGACTTCTTTATTGTAATTCATCCACAAAGTTCGAATGTCCAAAGCAGGACTAATATCCAAATTCACTGGTGGCAATTGGGCGGTATCTCCCAAAAGAATCATTTTGCAATTGGTTCCTGAATACACATACGAAATCAAATCGTCTAGCAAAGATCCGTTTTCATACATTTTAGAATCAGAATTCGTGTCTGAAATCATCGAAGCTTCATCAACAATAAAAATCGTGTTGGTATGTTTGTTTTGTTGCAACGTAAACGAAACGCCACCACCCGAAGATTTCTTGGGAAAATAAATTTTCTTATGAATCGTGAAAGCAGGTTTGTTAGAATAATTAGCAATTACTTTGGCGGCACGACCCGTTGGCGCAAGCAAAACATATTTTTTATTGATTTCGAGTAAATTATTGACTATGGTCGAAATCACAGTGGTTTTTCCCGTTCCGGCATATCCTTTCAAGACAAAAATCGTGTTGTTATCTTTTTCGGTCAAGAAAATAGAGATTTTTTGGAAAAATATATCCTGTTTATAGGTTGGTTTAAAAGGGAATTTTTTCTGTAAAAGGCTATAAAACAAGGAGGAATCCATTTAAAGGTATTTTGATGCAAAGTAAGGAAAGAATTTCAATATCAATGGCAATGGCAATGGCAATTTTCAATTGTTGAAACTGATTCTTGAAATTGATTTTTGAAATTGATTTTTGATTTTTGATATTGTAATTGATTTTTGTTATTGCCATTGAAATTGATTAAGTTTGCAACTATGTCCATTACTACTACCATTACCGATAAAAAATACAAAAAACTCTCGCTTCAGGTTTCCTTAACCGGACTTTCATTTTGTGTTTTTGATACATTACATCACAAGGTGCTTTCTGTAAAGGAAATCCATTTTGACACCTTTCACAAAGCTACAAAAATCGAAGAATTGTTCGGGCATGCTTTAAGAGAACACCCTGAATTAAAGGATTCTTATGACGAGATATTGGTCATTCACAACAACAATCTTTCGACATTTGTACCGGAACCACTTTTCGATGAGAACTTCTTGGGAAGCTATTTGCAATACAATACCAAAGTTTTCGAAACTGATTTTTTTGCTTTCGATGAAATACCAAATTACCAAATGAACGCAGTTTACATACCGTATGTGAATATCAATAATTTTTTTATTGACCAATTTGGTTCCTTCAATTACAAACACGCCAATAGTATTTTAGTCAACAAACTTTTAGAAGTTTCCAGAAATAATGACGATAAAAAAATGATTGTCAATTTTAATCCGGGGCATTTTGAAATTATAGTCGTTCAAAACCAAAATTTATTGTTGTTTAATTCTTTTGATTATCAAACGCCGGAAGATTTTCTGTACTATTTGCTTTTCACTGCCGAACAATTGAATATGAATCCCGAGAATTTCAAATTGGAACTATTGGGAACGATTGCCGAAGAAGACGATTTTTATCAATTAGCTTATAAATACATTCGAAATGTGTCTTTGTTTGACGTATCGAATTTGCAAAAAAACAATCCCTTTTCAACTGCCCAAAATCGGAAACATTTTATACTATTCCAATCGTGAGAATCATTTCAGGTAAATATAAAGGAAGACGTATTTTTCCACCCAAAGGACTTCCCGTTCGCCCCACAACCGATATGAGTAAGGAAGCATTATTCAATGTTTTGAACAATCATTTCAGTTTCGAGGGTTTGAAAATATTGGATTTATTCTCAGGCACTGGGAATATAAGTTTCGAATTTGCGTCTCGTGGCAGCACACCAATAACTTCTGTCGATGCTGATTTTGGTTGTGTGAAATTCATCAAACAAGTCGCAGCCGAATATGACTTCAACATTGCAGCTACCAAAAGCGATGTGTTCACTTTTTTAGAAAGGAACAAGGCTACGTACGACATCATTTTTGCAGACCCACCTTATGGACTAGATCAAAAAACCTTTGAAAAAGTGGTTTTGATGGTTTTCGAGAAAGATATTTTGCACGGAGACGGTATGATGATTATCGAACATTCTAAATACACCAAACTTGACCATTTGATTCACTTTTCATTCAAGAAAAGTTATGGTGGATCGATTTTTAGTTTCTTTGAATTAGAAAAAATTGACAGTATCGAAATTATCGAATTTGATGAATTGTAGCGGAATAAATCTAAAATTCTTCCAACGTAGTATCTAACATAGGATCCGCAAAATCATTTTCGCTTTTGGCAATTACGATTGTAGCCACGGTGTTTCCGATAAGGTTTGTGATTGCTCTTGCTTCGCTCATAAATTTATCAACACCCAGCAAAAAAGCCAAACCTTCGACTGGAATTTTGTGAATGGCAGTTAAAGTAGAAGCCAAAACAATAAATCCACTCCCTGTTACTCCCGCGGCACCTTTGGAGGTAATCATCAATAATCCAATAATAACCAAAATTTCAAAAAAGCTAAGATGCACATCATATAGTTGCGCCAAGAAAATAACCGACATCGACAAATAAATTGAAGTTCCATCTAAATTAAAGGAATAGCCAGTGGGAATAACCAGTCCGACTACCGATTTGCTACAGCCCATTTTTTCTAGCTTTAGCATAATTGATGGTAAAGCCGACTAGGAAGAAGAAGTCCCTAAAACTAATAGTAATTCCTCTCTGATGTATTTCAATAAATCCATCAGTTTTATGTTGTAGTAACGAAGAATCCCACCTAGAACTATGAAAACAAACAAAAACATAGTCGCATAAACGGAGATCATTAATTTCCCCAATGGGACAAGTGTTGCCAAACCAAATTTCCCGATGGTATAGGCCATTCCGCCAAAAGCGCCAATTGGAGCTAAGTACATTACGTATTTCAAACCTAAAAAAACTACTTTCGAAAATCGCTCTAAAACTACAATCGTTTTTTCTCGGTGCTTGAAAAAATTGAGTGCGACACCCACAATTATTGCCACTAATAAAACCTGCAAAGTTAGGTTAGAAAAAAAGAATTGCATCCACGAAAAATCCTCCGATGCACCTTGAGTATATTTGCTGGCATCTTGAATAGGCAAGCCCGTTTTATCAATTTTTCCCGGTTCGAAAAAATAGGCAACTGCAATGCCTATGGCAAGCGCCAAAGTAGAAACTATTTCGAAATACAGTAAAGCTTTGGCTCCAATTCGTCCAACTTTCTTTAAATCGCCCATCCCCGAAATGCCTAAAACAATCGTCAGAAAAATGATTGGCGCTATGAATAACTTAATTAGATCGACGAATGTTTTGCCAATAATTTCCATTTGCACACCCGTTGCAGGAAAGTAATGACCTAACAAAACTCCAACAATTATCGCAATCAATACCCAAAAAGTAAGATTGCGTATTAGCTTAGAAAATAGACTTTTATTGTTGTTATTACCAGGATTGGAATCGTTGTTATTCATTTATATAGATGTAAATAATTTTTCCAAATAAAGAACTACCTATAGTAATTGAAAAAACCAATTTACAAAAATACTTATAGGTATAGGCGCTTAGAGCACCCTTGTTATCTATTGATTTTATTGATATTTATTCAAATTTCACCATCTTTTTCATTAACACATCGAAGATTGTCCCCATATTTGACCTTCTATTGTATCT
>NZ_JBIKRX010000124.1:0-5894 GCF_044348915.1 Flavobacterium sp.
TCATAATAAATAAACCTGCACCATAACCATTTTTTTTGCCATTATTTAAGGATTCCGTTTGAAGTTGTTTGGCTAATAAGGAAGAAGTACCCATTTTTCCTTGTTGATAAAAATTGCTCCATTTTAATAAATCCTCTGTGGTTGTTAGTAATCCGCCATTGCCATAAACATATTCATTTGGCATATTTAATTTATAACCAGTCTCTGTTTTGGAGTAAGCGATGGCTCGATTTTTCACTATCCGATTAGGGTCATCTCTCCATTGTGTATTCGTCATTCCTGCCGGGTCAAAAATATATTTTTTGGTAAAATCGGCTAAAGTTAATCCGCTGACCCTTTGCACAATTATAGCAGCAAGGTTGTAGTTCGAATTGCTATAAATAAATTCATCGCCCGGTTTGTTGTTCAATTCTTTTTGGCGTACAATAATTTCCAGCGCGTCTTCATTGGTGTAGAATTGCGTTCCGCGAGACCAACCTGTTAATGAAGCAATGGAGCCCCAATCTCTCAAACCACTCGTGTGGTGAATCATGTGACTTAACTTTATTGGCATACCATAATCGCTTAACTCAGGAATATATTTTCTAACATCATCATTTAAAGACAATTTTCCTTGTTGTTCTAACAAAAGAAGGGCCGCTGCAGTAAATTGCTTTGACACCGAACCTGCTTCAATAATAGAATTGGTAGTTAAGGGAACGTTGTGTTCTAAATCGGCCAAACCCATCGCTGTGGAATAAATTATTTTTCCATTTCGTTCAATAGAAAGTTGACAGCCGGGATTGGTTGCTTTATATTGACTAAGAATTTTATCTACTTGTGAAATAGTATCTTGTAGCGTTTGCCCTATCGAAAGTTGATAGAATAGTACAAAAAGAAATACTAGTTTGAAATTTTTCATAGCGTGCAATATTTTTTTTATTTATTGGAAAAGTAGTTGATTTATTTGTAATTGGTACTAAATAGCAAATACTTTATACAAAGAACTACGACAATTCGATTTCCATAAACAATAAATACTGTCTAAACTCCGCTGGAATTTCGACTTCATCATAAGCGAGAATTTCTCTAAAACCAACGTTTCGGTAGAGTGAATGAGCAGCTTCCATAAATTTAGGACTATCCAAACGTACTTTTTGGTACCCTGCTTCTTTGGCAGCATTTAATAACGCTTGCAGAATGGCTCGTCCGGCTCCAATGGTTCTAAAAGAGGGATCAACGTACATTCGTTTGATTTCACCAATTTCATCATTAATACTTTTTAGACAACCAATTCCGCAGGCATGTCCATCGATAAATGCTAGGATTAACCTTCCGTTTGGTGGCAGAAATTTGTCAATGTTTTTAATATCTTCTTTAACTGCTTCTTGCGGATTATGCGGATGTACGCCATAAAGCAGTTGCATTCTATCGTTTCCCCAAGTTAGATAATCGGTCCATAATTGTTTGATATTTTCAATATCAGCGGGCAGTTGTACTTCACGAATGTCGATGGAGGAATTACTATTCATTGGTTTTCAAATATAATTAACAGAAAATTTTTATTAGAAGGGGCGATTGCTTTTACAAATAACTCAACCACCATTTTTCTTTATGAGCTTGTTTATACCTATCGAATTTTTTACACAAAGGATAAAGTAATACAATAACACCAATCCAAACACTATAAACTACCCACAGCGGAAATCCAAATCCTTTTAATGCTGGCGTTTCGGTTACCCAATCTTGCAGAATCATTATTCTCCAACCGAATCCAGAAAGTTCTGCAAAAAGTAGGGCTAAAAGATGAATAAGATAAATGTGTAAGATATAATAGAAAAAGGGAACTCTGCCAAAAGCGCTAAAAAAATCAACCACTTTGCCTTTGAGTTTTTCGGTATTTGCCAAAAATAAAAGTGCAGTTCCCAAAGTCATCAATAAATACAATAAAGATGGTGGATATTTTGAAGGATTAAAAAACGAAATTAAATCTTTTGCGGCAGTTTCATAATCTTTAAAAAGAATTGGATCGCCATATAAATTGCTAAATCTTAAAATTACGAAGGCTATAATTGCTAAAATTCCTATTCCATTAAACAGTTTTTTTCTTCGAATACTATCAAACGATGTATCATAAAAAGCTCCAAAATAATACCCTAATGCCATCACGGCAATCCAAGGAATTATAGGATAGGCCACTACAAATTCAACACCATCTGTTAGTCTAAAAAAAGCAAATTCGTGAAGTATTGCCCAAAATACATTACCATCATAATGCACATTATCTAAAAGGTTGTGACCAACAATTAAAAGCAAACTAAAGGCTAAAATATACTTTCGAGGAAGATGAATTAATCCTGCCAAAACAATCATACTAATTCCCAAAGACCAAATAACTAATAATCCAGGGCTTCTAAAATAAATATCAAAATACCAAGCAAAATTAACAATCGTCATTTCTATAAAAACCAGCCAAAGTCCACGTTTTAAAAGAAAACTGGACAAATCGGATTTCGATTTTCGTTTACCAACCATAAAAGCAGAAGTTCCTGCCAAAAAACAAAAAGTTGGCGCGCAAAAATGAGTTATAAATCGGGTGAAGAAAATAGGCAAGGTAGTTTGAGTTGGATCTGTTGGATCAAAATAAAAAGCTGAATAATGGAAATAATCTCGAACGTGATCGAGTGCCATTATGACCATTACTAAACCTTTTAAGAGGTCAATGGATTGTATTCTGGGTTTTGTAATTGTTGTCATTTTTATTATTTTTTGCTTGGCTGCTGTTGTGTCGAACAATGAATACCGCCACCGTCCCAATTTTGAGGCATAGCATTTATGAATACAATCTTTCTTTTTGGAAATTGTGCTTCAAAAATTTTACGAACACGGACTTCTTTCTCTTTAGAAGAACCCTCTTTTACATAACTCGAAATAAGTACAAGTCCATTTGTTACCAAATAATTTAAATAGCTTGATGCTGGCACTCTCAGCAAAGTGTCGCCAACTTTAGGAGCTTCAGATATATAAAATCGATTGGCAGGGATATCGTAAGATACTTTTGAGGTATAGTTTTTAGATGCCATTATTTTTTTTGGTATTACATCAGGCATCGGAACTTTTACTATTTTAAATGGTTTTCCGTCTTGGTCAGTTGCATTTTTGAGTGTTTGATAATTTTCAGTGAGCCGTTGGTAATTCATTTTATTAATTGGATTCAAATCTTTCTCTGATTCGTCAATCCAAGCCAATAAAATGGTGTTTTCATTTGCAAATCGAACAAATTCATCAGAATGTTGAACGCCACCACCAACATAATTACCTGCGATTCTTCTGTAAAAACCATTAGGGTCTTCTGCCAATCCTTGTTTAAGCCAAATAACTTTCGATAGTCCCAAAACTTTTTTGAACTCTCTTTCCATAAATTCTTTGGTTAAATCAGGATTACGGTTTTTCATTGCCGACTCGCATACAATGAGTGTTCCCTTGCCGTTTACTTCTATATTTCCGCCTTCGGTAACAACAGTTGTTTTATAAATTTTTGCCCCTTCGGCAACAGCCATTAAACTATCTACTGTTCCTGTTTTAGTCATAGAAGGCAATCTCTTGTTAAGATACTTGCTAATACTGTCTTGATTGTTGTTATATTGTTCTTTCAAAAATTGAGGAAGACCATAATGATTCCAACCAAAATCAGCTACACCGAGTTTCCCTTTACTATTTACTAAAAAGGCTGCACCGTGATCTCTAATCCAATAACGGTCTCCTGGCATTACATAGAATTTGATATTAGAAGTATCTATTTGATTACGCTTCAAATAGCTTTTTGCGGTTTGCATTAGACTGTCAGAATCGAATGCTATTTTTACAGTTACGTTTGGAGTAAGCGTTTTTATCATCTCTGTTACCACAGGATAAAACCCAAGTGTACTGTCTGCTTGCCAACCAAGCCACACGGCATCTTGTTTTTCCCATTCGGCAGGCATATAATAGTTGTCCTCTTGTTTGTTACAGGATAGTAAGAAAATAATAGGTAAGACGAAAAGTAATTTTTTCATTGTTGGTGTTTTTTATTGGTTGATTACGATTTCGGTTTTTTGTCATTCCTGTTTTTTTATTTTTTTTTCAAAAATCTTCCACGCATTTTCATAAAAGGTTTTTCGATGCTATAATGCAACAGCAAAGCCACTAAAACGCAAAATACCATTGACAGTAAAAAAGTTAAATTACTGTCTTTAGCAATACTAAAATTAAATAGTACTGTTTGCGTTACTAAAATAATTCCCATATGAATTAAGTACAGTGCATAGGAAAGTTCCGCAATTTTGGTTAATATTTTTGATTTCCATTGGTATAAAAAACTATTGGGTATAATAGCTCCTAAAACCAAAAAACCAAACCCAACAGTGTAAGTCTTCAAACTAATTTGAACTTTTGCTAAGAGAGTATTTCTTTTAATAATTCAAAGGTAAATGTTTTTTTTGTTTGTTGTTAATTTAAATTTTTGGTACTCATTTCTTCGGTTTATAATGGCCATTTTCTTCAATTTTCTTCTTTCTTTTAAGATTTCGTCACCTCTACCATAATAAACATCAGCTGGTGTTAAGTTGTTTAATGACTCGTGATATCGTTCATTATTGTATCGGTTAACAAACTTTTCCAAGGCATTTTCCAACTCTTCTGGAGCAAAATAATTATCAAGTTTCACTACATTTTTCATAGTTCTGTGATATCTTTCAATTTTTCCTTGTGTCTGAGGATGATTGGGCTTTCCGTGAACTTGTTCCATTTGATGATGGTCTTTTAAATACGATTTCAATTCTGTTGCAATGTAACAGGAACCATTGTCCGATAAAAGGCGAGGACGCTGTTTAGTAACCAATTTCGCTTTAATAATTGCTCTATCAACTGTTCTTTTTACATCATCAACTTTCATATTGGAACAAAGCTCCCAATGCACAATATATCGGCTGTAATCATCTAAAACGGTGCTTAAGTAATACCAACCCCAACCCAGGATTTTGAAGTAAGTAAAGTCAGTTTGCCACATTTGATGAACAAATCCAGTTTTACTGGTAAACTCATCAGCTGCACTCAAGAAAATATGAGCTGGAGCAGTAATTAAACCTCTTGATTTCAAAATTCTGTATACACTTGATTCAGAGATGAATATTTGTTGTTCATCGGTGATTTTATAAGCTAATTCTCTTGATGATAAATCAGGATAATCTAAAGCTAATTTAACTACCAAATTCTTTTGTTCTTGCGGAATACTATTCCATTGTCTGTTAGATGCTCTTTTATTTGGCATTAAACCTTCAACTCCGTTTTTACTGTAGGAATGATACCAATTGTAAAAAGTGCTTTTGTTCAGACCAATCTCTTTGAGAGTGCGATTGACTCCAATTTCAGAACGAACTACTAGATGAATGATTTCTTGTTTTTCGGATACTGTAAGACGCATATATTTCTTGTACTTTACAGTTAATCCAGCATTTCCAAGCTTTTTTTTACAATATCATATCGCAATACTAAATCAGCAACCATTTCTTTTAATCGTTGATTTTCTTTTTTAAGGTCCGCTACTTCATCACTGGTCGCTTCTCTTGTTGTATCGCCAGATAATCGTTTCTTGCCTGCTTCTAAAAACTCTTTATTCCATTTGTAAAATTGAGATTCATTGATGGAATACTTTCTACATAATTCCGCTACTGAAGTTTCTGCTCGTAATGCCTCCATAACGATTTGGATTTTCTGTTCCGAACTAAATATCCTTCGGGTGTTTCTACGGATCTCTTTGATGTAGTTTTCTGCTGTTTGTTTTCTTGGTGTTTTCATAATAATTCAAATTTAAGGATTTTTGAAAACACTCTCTTAGTTTTGGTTTAAATCAGTCCACTTTTTGCTGACGATTTACA
>NZ_JBIKRX010000057.1:0-19438 GCF_044348915.1 Flavobacterium sp.
CGATTCAACCAAATCAAAGAGCAAATTGTTCTTTGGCTCGAATTTTTACTGCTTATTTTTGCAGATGTATTTTTGGTAAAAAATCTAAAAACTCAAAAAGTGGGTTCTTAAGGAATGACTATTTAAACTGAATTTTGCCATCGATTTTTGCAATTTTCATTGCTATTGAAATTGATTTTTGCCATTGTCATTGAAATTGACTTTTACCATTGAAATTCACACGTTTTTGTTAATAACTTAGCTACTTATAACTTGATTTTATCCTGAAATCCCCTTGCATTTTTATATATTTGCGTGTTATAAAAAAAATACATTTTTAGAGTAAATTTATATGAGCGAAGAAATCAACAAGAACAATTATTCAGCAGATAGTATTCAGGCATTAGAAGGAATGGAGCACGTAAGAATGCGTCCTTCGATGTACATTGGAGATGTAGGTGTTCGTGGGCTACATCATTTGGTTTATGAGGTTGTCGATAACTCCATTGATGAAGCAATGGGAGGTCATTGTGACACCATAAGAGTTGATATTAATGAGGATGGCTCTGTTTCTGTTGAAGACAATGGACGTGGTATTCCGGTTGATATGCACAAAAAAGAAGGTGTTTCTGCACTTGAAGTGGTAATGACTAAAATTGGTGCTGGAGGTAAATTCGATAAAGATTCCTATAAAGTTTCAGGTGGATTACACGGTGTTGGGGTTTCAGTTGTAAATGCCTTGTCGCAACATGTAAAAGCTACTGTTCATAGAGAAGGAAAGGTATATGAACAAGAATACGAAAGAGGAAAAGCATTATATCCTGTAAAACAAGTAGGAGAAACTGAAAAAAGAGGAACTATTGTTACTTTTTATCCAGACCCATTAATTTTTACTCAAACAACGGAGTTTTCTTATGATACTTTGTCATCTAGAATGCGCGAATTGTCTTTCTTGAATAAAGGAATCACAATCACGTTTACAGACAAAAGAGAATTAGATAAAGACGGTAATTTCGTTTCAGAAATCTTTCATTCCGATGAAGGTTTGAAAGAATATGTTCGCTATTTAGATTCTAATAGAGAACCAATTATTTCGCATGTTATTTCCATGAATTCTGAAAAAGGTGAAATTCCAGTTGAGGTTGCCTTAATCTATAATACGAGTTATACCGAGAATATTTTTGCCTACGTAAACAATATAAATACGCACGAAGGTGGAACGCATTTGCAAGGTTTTAGAACGGGTCTAACACGTTCGTTAAAGAAATATGCCGATTCTTCTGGAATGTTGGACAAATTGAAGTTTGAAATAGCTGGAGATGATTTCCGTGAAGGCCTTACAGCTATTATTTCGGTAAAAGTTGCCGAACCTCAATTCGAAGGTCAAACCAAAACTAAATTAGGGAACAGAGAAGTGGTTTCTCCGGTAAGTCAAGCGGTGAGTGAAATGATAGAAATTTATTTGGAAGAAAACCCAAATGATGCTCGAATCATTGTTCAAAAAGTAATTTTAGCCGCTCAAGCACGTCACGCTGCTAAAAAAGCACGTGAAATGGTACAACGCAAAACCGTAATGGGTGGAGGTGGATTGCCAGGAAAACTATCCGATTGTTCGGAGCAAGATCCTCAAAAATGTGAAGTATATCTTGTCGAGGGAGATTCGGCGGGTGGAACGGCTAAACAAGGTCGCGACCGTGCTTTTCAAGCTATTTTGCCATTAAGAGGTAAGATTTTGAATGTCGAAAAAGCGATGCATCACAAAGTTTTTGAGAACGAAGAAATCCGAAATATATTCACCGCTCTTGGTGTAACTGTAGGAACTGAAGAGGATAGTAAAGCCTTAAACATTTCGAAATTACGTTACCATAAAGTGATTATTATGTGTGATGCCGATGTCGATGGTAGCCACATTTCTACTTTGATTTTGACATTCTTCTTCCGTTTTATGAAAGAATTAATCGAAGAAGGACACGTATATATAGCGGCTCCTCCTTTGTATTTAGTAAAGAAAGGGAACAAAAAAGAATATGCTTGGAATGACGATCAACGAGATCAAGCCAATGCAAGAATGGGTGGAAGTGCCGCAATTCAACGGTATAAAGGTCTTGGAGAAATGAATGCGGAGCAATTGTGGGAAACCACAATGGATCCAAGTTTCAGAACTTTACGTCAAGTAAATATTGATAGCCTTGTTGAGGCAGATCGAGTTTTCTCTATGTTGATGGGAGATGAAGTTCCTCCTAGACGCGAATTTATCGAGAAAAATGCCGTTTACGCTAATATTGATGCGTAATTTAAGTTTATGTTTTTTGGTTAGCAATAAACCAAAAACAATAAACCAAAAACAGTACACAACAAACAACAAATAATAATTAAATTAAAAAAAATGAAAGTTACAGTAGTAGGAGCAGGAAATGTTGGAGCATCTTGCGCAGATGTGATTTCTTACAGAGGAATTGCAAGTGAAGTAGTATTATTAGATATCAGAGAAGGTTTTGCAGAAGGTAAAGCAATGGATTTGATGCAATGCGCAACGAATACAGGTTTTAATACAGTAATCACAGGTGTTACCAACGATTATTCAAAAACAGCAAATAGTGATGTAGTGGTTATTACATCTGGTATTCCAAGAAAACCAGGAATGACAAGAGAAGAATTAATTGGTATCAATGCAGGAATCGTAAAATCGGTTGCTGATAATGTATTAACTCATTCTCCAAACGCCATCATTGTCGTGGTTTCAAACCCAATGGATACAATGACATATTTGACATTGAAAGCTACAGGTTTGCCAAAAAACAGAGTTATCGGAATGGGTGGAGCTTTGGATAGTTCACGTTTTAGATATTATTTATCAAAAGCATTAGACAAGCCTTCAAATGATATTTCTGCTATGGTTATTGGTGGTCACGGTGACACTACAATGATTCCATTGACAAGATTAGCATCTTATAATGGTATTCCAGTATCTCAATTTTTATCAGAAGAGGAATTGGCTAAAGTGGCTGCTGCAACTATGGTTGGTGGAGCTACACTTACTGGTTTATTAGGAACATCGGCTTGGTATGCACCGGGGGCTTCTGTTGCTTATTTAGTAGATAGTATCTTGAATGACCAAAAGAAGATGATTGCCTGTTCAGTTATGCTTGAAGGTGAATACGGACAAAGTGATATTTGTATAGGTGTTCCTTGTATCATCGGAAGAAATGGTGTTGAGCAGATACTTGATATCAACTTAAACGATGCAGAAAAAGCGGCTTTCGCAAAATCTGCTGATGCTGTTAATAATATGAATGGCGACCTAAGTACTATCTTAGGATAAGAATATTTCGGTAAAAAATGAAAAGACTGCATTTTTGCAGTCTTTTTTTTGATATTAATCAATAAATTAATTGGTTAATCTTTACGTTAATTATATATTTGCTCGGTTTATAGAAAACGCTGTAGTTGCAACTGTTTTGATTATATATTAAAATGGTTCTAACTGCTTCTTTTATAATTGTTTAAATAAATAAATACAATAAATAATTAATTTTTAGTAATAATGCAGAATAAAGGACTTATTAAATTTTTCGCAATTTTATTTGCACTGGTAAGTATTTACCAACTTTCTTTCACTTTCGTTTCTAGCAAAGTAGAAAACGATGCTAAAACTTTTGCCAAGGGTAATCCTGAAACAGAATTAAAATATCTTGACTCTATTGGAAAAGAAAATGTTTTCAACCTTGGTTTTACCAATTTTACGTTCAATGAAGTAAAAGATAAACAAATCAATAAAGGTCTTGACTTAGAAGGTGGTATCAACGTGATATTACAAATTTCGGTTAGTGACGTTTTAAAAGGATTAACTAATAATTCAAAAAACCCAGTTTTCAACAAGTCACTTGCTGATGCAACGGCAAATCAAAAAGGAAATCAAACTTATATTGATGCATTTTTTGAAGCTTTTGAAGCCAATTCAAAAGGAACAGTAAAATTAGCTTCTCCTGATATTTTTGCAAACAGAACTTTGCAAGGGGAAATCGATTTTAAAATGACTGATAAAGAAGCTCAAAAAGTAATCAGAAGAAAAGTTGATGAGTCTGTAGATAGTGCTTTTGGAGTATTAAGAAAACGTATCGATAAATTTGGTGTTACTCAACCTAACATTCAAAAATTGGGTGAGTCGGGAAGAATTCTTGTAGAACTTCCGGGTGCTAAAGATGTGGATAGAATAAAAAAATTATTGCAAAGTACTGCTCAATTAGAGTTTTGGGAAACCTATAAAATTGAAGAAATAGGTAATTTCCTAATGGCTGCAAATGAGGCATTGAAAAAAACTGAAATCAAAACTCCAGAAGTTAAAGCAGTAGCGAAAGATACTTTAAGTGCTTTATTAACGGATAAAAATGATACCGTTGATGCTAAAACAGGAAACAATCCTATATTAGATAAAATAATTCAACAAGGTGGTGGTCCGGTTTTGGGTATGTTTTCACCAAAAGATACCGCAACTGTTGGTGGTTATTTAAGAAGAGCTGATATTAGAGTTTTACTGGCGGCAGACCAACATTATGCTAAATTTGTTTGGGGAAAACCAACTACATTAACAGATGCTAAAGGAAAAGCAGTTGATGCAGTAGAATTGTATGCATTGAAAGGGAACAGAGATAATGTTGCTTCTATGGGAGGCGGTGTTGTTACTGATGCGAAAGATACTTTTGATCAATTAGGTAAACCTGCCGTTTCTATGCAAATGAATGGTCAAGGAGCAAAAGCTTGGGAAGAATTGACAGGAAGAGCTTATGCTCAGAAAAGTAATATTGCTATCGTTTTAGATAATGTAGTATATTCTGCTCCTGGAGTTTCTAGTGGTCCAATTTCTGGTGGTAGATCTGAGATTTCAGGTAATTTTGAAATCGCAGAAACTAAAGATTTAGCCAACGTTCTTCGTGCAGGTAAACTTCCTGCAGCTGCTGACATTATTCAATCGGAAGTAGTAGGACCATCCTTAGGTCAAGAAGCTATTGATAATGGAACAAATTCTGCACTTTTAGGATTGTTATTAGTATCACTTTGGATGATGGTATATTACGGTCGTTCAGGTTGGTATGCTAATATTGCCTTGGCAGTCAATTTATTATTCTTATTCGGAATCTTAGCTAGTTTAGGTGCTGTACTTACATTGCCTGGAATTGCAGGTATCGTATTGACAATGGGTACTGCCGTTGATGCCAACATCATTATTTATGAAAGAGCAAAAGAAGAATTGCGTTCTGGTAAGTCATTAGAAGAAGCAGTTGTAGCTTCCTACAGTTGGAAAGGCGCAATGCGTTCTATCGTAGATGCTAACGTAACGCATATTTTAACGGGAGGTGTATTGTTCATTTTTGGATCAGGACCAATCAAAGGATTTGCAACTACATTATTAATAGGTATTGTAACATCTTTGTTTACTTCTATTTTTATTGCTAGAATATTTATAGATAGAAGAATTCAACAAGGTGGTAAATTATCCTTTGTGACTAATTTTTCTAAAAATTTCTTTACCAATTTCCACTTTGATTTCTTAGGTATCAAAAAATGGGCTTATGTTTTTTCAGCAATTGTTACAGTGGTAAGTATTTATTCATTGGCAACAAACGGTTTGGATCAAGGAGTTGATTTTGTTGGAGGTAGAACATTCCAAATTCGTTTTGAAAAACCTGTTGTAGCTGAAGATGTTAAAGAAGAATTGACAAAAGTATTTGGTAGTGCAGAGGCTAAAGTATTTGGTAATGACAACCAATTGAAGATTACTACAAAATATAAAGTACAAGAGCACGGAATCCAAGCAGATGAGGAAGTAAACAAATTACTGTATGATAATTTGAAAAAGCATTACGCTGACGGATTAACTTATGATCGATTTGTAAATGCTTATGATGGTAAGAAATTAGGAATTTTACAAGCTTCGAAAGTTGGACCAACAGTTGCGGAGGATATCAAAACCAATGCATATTGGGCTGTTCTTGGGGCAATGCTTATTGTTGGTTTGTATTTGGTTATTAGTTTTAGAAAATGGCAGTACAGTTTAGGAGCGATTGCTGCTGTTTTACACGACGTTATTTTCGTATTAGGGATTTACTCTTTATGTTACAAATTTATGCCTTTCGGTATGGAAATTGACCAGCATTTTATTGCTGCTATTCTTACTGTAATTGGATATTCTATGAATGATACAGTGATTGTATTTGACAGAGTCCGTGAATATTTAGGTGGTAAAGGAGCTAGAGGAAACTTCAATAGTATCGTAAATCAATCTATTAACAGTACAATGTCTAGAACAATCAATACCTCATTAACGATGATCTTAGTGTTATTGATAATGTTTGTGTTTGGAGGTGAATCTATTCGTGGATTTATATTTGCAATGTTAGTAGGTATTATTGTAGGAACATATTCGTCATTGTTTATTGCAACGCCAGTTTTATGTGATACTATATCTGAGGCAGATCATAAAAAAATCGAACAAGAACACAATTCATAAATCAGTTTGATTTTAAGTTATTGATAGAGACCCGAATTTGATTCGGGTCTTTTTTTTGAGATTTAATGGTTTTCTTATCGTTTACATTTTTCTCATTTTAGGACAATTTTTGTTTTTTTTTTATTGCAGAGTCTAATTTTATATATTTACGGAATATTGCTATAATTTCCCCCAAATTCCAGCAACCTAAAACCTAAAAAAGATGAAAAAAATAATTCAGTCGTTCTTATGTCTGCTTTTGATTACTTCATTATCGAATGCAACTGTTTTTGCAAAGACCTCATCGAGTGTTTTTGTAAATAAAGCTATCGCTACAGCACCTCCTGGCGTTTATTCCCCAGTTACCTATTGGCAAAATTGTTCAAAACCTTTAGTGGCAATTCCTGCAGCTGGAGGAACATTAAAGTGGTATAACACGAATTCGGCAACAGAAACACCTTCTGCTGTTGCACCTACACCTAACACTGCGATACTTGGCAATGCTACCGCAACATATTATGTAAGTCAAACTATTGCAGGAGTGGAGAGTATTCGTGTTCCAATTGTTGTAAATGTGGCTGTTGATAATGGAACGGTGAATAAACCGATGGTCTGTGATCCTTCGCAAATCTTAGCGGCTGATAAAAATTCTTCCGTATTTTTTGATTGGGGAAATACTGTAGGGAACCAAAATGCCTATAATGTTTCTTACTCGATTCAAGGTGGTCCAATTGTTCTTGGTAGTACAGGAATGTCTCATTGGCAAGTGTTTGGGATGCTACCGGGGCAGTCAGTCACATTAACATTAACACATGGGACGCTTCCTTGTATTCCAGCGCAAACATTAACTTGTAGTGTTCCTTGCGGGTCATCTACAACAACTCCTATATTTACTTCAACGCCAACTACATATTGCCTGAATGATGTTGTGGTTTTGCCTACGACATCAGAAAACGGAATCACTGGAACGTGGAGCCCATCTACAGTCAACACTTCTTCAATGGGTACAATAGTATATACTTTTACGCCAGATCCAATGTTATTTCCTTGTGCGTTAAAAGTGACATTGCCCATTTCTGTTGAGCCAATCGAACCCGATTTTAGTGATTTTTCAATTTGCTCAGGAAGTTCTCCCCCGAATTTAGATACAACGTCACCAAATGGGATCACAGGAACTTGGAATCCGCCAACAGTTGATAATATGGCGAGTGGAGCGTATGTTTTTACTCCTGATCCTGGGCAAGCTTGTACGCCGTCTATTAAAACAATAAATGTAACCGTCAATCCATCCAATACGATCAACACCTTGAATTGGACCACAACTGATGCATTTACAAAAGTGCAGGTAGTTACAATTACTGACCCATTAGGAGCAAATTATTTGTATCAAATGGATTCAGGACCACTCCAATCTAGCCCCATCTTTGAAAATGTTGCTTCAGGATTGCATTCCATCACTGTTGAAGATGTAAATGGTTGTAGTGAATTAACTAATAACGATGTTTTGATAATTGGTTATCCTAAATTCTTTACTCCTAACGGTGATACTTATAATGACACGTGGAATATTAAGGGGTTGGTTGAACTGTCGTCAAATTCAAGGATTTACATTTTTGACCGTTACGGAAAATTATTAAAAGATATTAGTCCAAATGATTCTGGCTGGGACGGTACCTTTATAGGACGTGCGATGCCAGCTGATGACTATTGGTTTACGGTGGAGTATGCAGAACAAAATACAGTCAAGAAATTTAAAAGTCACTTTTCTTTGAAGCGATGATGTGGTTGTAATTTTTCTATACAAAAATATTTTTTGACGAGTGGCACTTTTTTGCAATTTTGAAACTTTAATAGGATATAAGGACGGATGAAACAAATCAATTATTTTTTATTAGTACTGGTTTTTGTAGGCAACAGCGTATGTTCGCAAGAAAGCTTTCCATTTATGGCAAGGGCGATAACGAACAAATGTTTTTTAAATTATGGTCTTGGCGAAGATCGTTTAGGCGCTGCAAAGATGGGATATATTGACGCTGATGTCTTAGTAAAAGTTGTAAGTAAAAAGGACGATTTGTATCAGGTCGAGTTGAAGGAAAATTTAAGCGCTTGGGTTTTGGAGTCAAACCTTAAGGTGGATGAGCAAGAGGACTACGATGCCAATTATTTATCAGGAAGTATTAAAGTTTTTGGTGATGATAAAAGGGATTATGTTACGATTTCATTGCCCGAAAAATTGGCTTATACTACCTATCAAGAAACCAATCCTTCGGCCATTGTGGTCGATATTTATCAACTGAAGTCAAATACCAACTGGATTACGCATTTAAAAACTGCCAAAGAAGTCGAAAGTGTTACTTATAAACAAATTGAAAATGATTTATTCAGGCTTACTATTAAGTTGAAACACAAGCAGCATTGGGGGTACACTGTTTCATACAAAAACAAGAGTTTAGAAATTGCAATAAAACATGTGCCAATTGATTTGCATATAAAAGGGCTGAAGATTGCAATCGATGCAGGTCACGGAGGGTCGAATAGGGGAGCGGTTAGTGTGTCGCAACGAAAATTGGAGAAAGATATCAACTTAATTATTGCTTTGAAATTACAAAAAATGTTGATTGGTGAAGGGGTTAAGGTTGTAATGACAAGAAGTAAAGACACATTGATATCGAATCAAGATCGAATACTGTTTTTGGAAGATCAAAATCCTGATGTCTTAATAAGCATTCACAACAATTCTTCGAGTAAGAAAGAAGTGAGAGGCACAAGTACTTATTACCATCAAATCGGAAACAAAGTATTAAGTCAAAAAATATTGGACGAATTGTTACTGATTGGTTTGCCTGAATTTGGTAATGTTGGAGCGTTCAACTTTGCTCTCAATAGTCCTACACAATTTCCTAATGTTTTGGTTGAAGGTGCATTTATGAGTAATTTGGAAGACGAATCCTTGTTAATTAATAACGATTTTCAATATAAAATAGCCAAAGCAATTAAAAAAGGTTTGATTCACTGGTTACAGTATTTAAGACAGGATAAAGTCAAAATGCATTAGGTGTGTCTCTATAAGGTACTGACAATATGGCGAATTATAAAGTTAGCCTTGCCTACTTAAAGGTGTACAGGTTTTTCTGCAGTAAATACAAAATACAATCCTATTAATATAAAAGGAATGCTGAGCCACTGTCCTGTTGATAATAATCCCAAAGCACTTTCAAAACCACCTTGACTTTCTTTTACGTATTCCACTACAAATCGTACGGACCATAAAAGCACTAGAAAAAGGCCAAATAAGTAACCCGATTTTTCTCTTACATCAGTTTTCCAATATAAGAAGAAAAGAATAGCGAAAACAAAAATATAGCAGATGGCTTCGTATAATTGAGCAGGGTGTTTGGCAGGAACTTGCAGCAATAAATCTGAAAACTGTGGATTGGTTGCAATGGCGTTATAGGCTTCTTTTGGAGAAGCCAATTGTGTTGCGTTTACAGCTTCACGTGCGCTAAAGTGATCGCGAACAAAGCGAACGCCTAATGAAGAGGTTGTAACATTTCCAACAATTTCTGAATTGAAAAAATTGCCCAAACGAACAAACATGGCTCCACTTGCAACTGGGATAACGATTCGATCTAAAATCCACATTTGTGGTCTTTTAAGTATGTTTTTACTGTAAAAGTACATTGTGATAATAATAGAAATGGCAGCTCCGTGGCTTGCTAAGCCTTGATAACCAGTAAATTCCCATCCGTTAAAAACATGAAATAAAGTACTTTCTGGATTTTCTCTAATTGGTAGTAAAATTTCTATAAAATGATTTCGATAATATTCCCAGTCATAAAAGAAAACGTGACCTAATCGGGCACCAATCAGTGTAGCTAAAACAGTCCAAATAAATAGAGTGTCTAGTTTGTCTACTGGTTCATTTTCTCGTTCGAAAATGTTTTTCATAATGTACCAACCTATTCCAAATGCAAGTACAAACATTAGACTGTAGTAACGAATTACGAAAAAACCTAAATCAATTCCTTCTGATGGATTCCAAATTAAATTTGAAGATGGTGTCATATTTTATTAATTTATGTAAAAATACATTTTTTTGTTTTTAGTTTTACGATTTTCCTTCATGCTTGTGATTACAATTTTTAGGTGGGACAGGGTCGTAACCTGTTTTGCCCCAAGGATGGCAACTCAATATTCTTTTTATCCCTAGATAACCTCCATAAAACAAACCATGTTTTTGTAACGCTTCAATCATATAACTCGAACAAGTGGGCTCAAACCTGCAGGAAGACGGAGTGAAAGGTGAAATGGCACCTTGATAAAACCGAACTAGCAATACAAAAGGATAAATGAGAATTTTGTTTAGCATATCTTATTAAAAAAGTGGTCAGTTTTCAGGTTTTAAGTGATCAGACATAGACAAAAACTGCTCCCGATAACATCGGGACTGAAGCCTGATTACTGTACACTAAAAGTAGTCCCTTCTTTTCCGTCTTTCAATTGAATTCCTAAAGCAATCAATTGATTTCTTATTTGATCAGACAGTGCAAAGTCTTTATTCGATCTAGCCTCAGTGCGCATATTGATAAGCATATTGACTACACCTGCCAGTTTTTCATTATTATTTTCAACCGACTGCTCGTCTTTAAGACCCAAAACATTGAACAGGAATTCGTTTATCGCTTGGCTAAACGATTTTAGATCCTCAGCATTGATAGAGGCAGCATTATCATTCAATAAATTAATGTAACGTACTCCTTCAAATAAATTTGCAATAAGAATAGGCGTGTTGAAATCATCATTCATGGCTTCGTAGCAGCTAGTTATCCAGTCGTTTACAGAAAAAGAGGAATTTGCTTTTGGCTGAATGTTTTTTAGTAATTTAACTCCTTCCAATAGTCGATTTAATCCTTTTTCGCTAGCAATCATCGCCTCGTTTGAAATGTCAAGTACACTGCGGTAATGGGCTTGCAAGAAACAAAAACGAACTACGTTGGGTTGAAATTTCTTTTCGAAAAAAGAATTTTCTCCTGAGAGTAATTCCATTGGTAAAATATAATTTCCAGTTGATTTGCTCATTCGCAGTCCATTCATTGTAAGCATATTGGTGTGCATCCAAACGTTTACAGGTTCTACGCCGTTGCAGGCTTTTCCTTGAGCCACTTCACATTCGTGATGAGGAAATTTCAAATCCATTCCGCCACCGTGAATATCAAATCGGTCACCTAAATACTTGGTGCTCATAGCGGTACATTCTAAATGCCAGCCAGGGAACCCTTCGCCCCAAGGGGAATTCCATCGCATAATGTGTGCAGGAGAAGCATTTTTCCATAAGGCAAAATCTTGAGGATTTTTCTTCTCATTTTGACCGTCTAAATCGCGGGTGTTCGAAAATAATTCATCGACGTTTCGGTTGCTTAATTCGCCGTAGTTGAGTCCTTTTTTGTTGTATTCGAAGACGTCAAAATAAACTGAACCTTGAGTTTCATATGCAAAACCATCAGCAATCAGTTTTTGAATAAGTTCTATTTGTTCCAACATATGACCGGTTGCAGTAGGTTCAATGGTGGGTGGCAAAAAATTAAATTTATCTAAAACTCTGTGAAAATCAACGGTGTATTTTTGAACCACTTCCATCGGTTCCAATTTTTCCAGTCGAGATTGTTTTACAAAACGATCGTTTTCTATATTGCCATCATCGGTCAAATGCCCCGCGTCGGTAATATTTCGAACATATCGGGTTTTGTAACCTAAATGTAAAAAGTACCTAAAGATTATATCGAATGACATAAAAGTTCTAACGTTACCTAAATGTACATTGCTGTAAACCGTTGGCCCACAAACGTACATTCCAATGTTTCCCTCATGAATGGGTTTGAAAATTTCTTTTTCACCCGAAAGAGTATTGTATATTTTTAAGGTTTGGGATTGGTATAAAGGCATTCTTGTCTGTTGTTTGTGGTTTGTTGTTTGTGGTTTGTTGTTTGTATGTTATCAGTTTTTAAATAGAAAAACTATAAACACTAAACCCTAAACTTTTTAAAACTTAGTATCTAATTTAATATATTCTAAAAGCTCTCTGCGTGTTTGCTCATTTTTGAATTTACCTCCAAATTCCGATGTTACAGTACTACTTTCAATATCTTTGATGCCTCGAGAATTGACGCATAAATGTTTGGCATCGATAATACAAGCCACATCTTCTGTCCCGAGTGCAATCTGAAGTTCTTGCACAATTTGCATCGTTAATCGTTCTTGTACTTGAGGCCTTTTGGCGTAATATTCAACAATTCGGTTTATTTTCGATAGTCCAACAACTCTTCCATTCGAGATATAAGCTACGTGGGCTCTTCCGATAATTGGTAATAAATGATGCTCGCAAGTTGAATAAACAGTAATGTTTTTTTCAACAAGCATTTCGCCATATTTATAATTATTTTCAAATGTAGAAGCATTAGGTTTTTTGCTAGGATTTAATCCGCCAAAAATTTCTTTCACAAACATTTTTGCTACCCGATTTGGCGTTCCTTTCAAGCTATCATCTGTCAAATCCATTCCTAGGGTAAGCAGGATGTTTTCGACATCTTTCTTAATTCTTTCAATTTTTTTATCGTCAGAAATAGCAAAAGCGTCATCTCTTAAAGGGTTACTTGCTGATGAACTAATATGATTGTTTCCTATTTCGTCCTGAAAATCTTCATTATTTATCATTAAACGGTGCGATTATGTTGTAAAATAAATTTAAGGGGTAAAGATAATTAATTAAAGCTAAAGAATTTCTAAAGCTTTTAATAATTAATTCGAATAAATTGTATTTGAAGTATTGAAAATAAAAGAGTTTTTCTATCTCAAGTTATAGGCTTGAATGGCTTTCTTTAAGATTTGTACAGCTCGTACCAAATCTTCTTTTTTCAATACATAGGCGATTCGGACTTGGTTCAAACCAACACCTGGAGTCGAATAAAAACCTCCCGCTGGCGCAACCATTACGGTTTCTCCATCTAGATTGTAGCTTTCGAGCAACCATTGTGCAAAATCATCGGTATTATCAACCGGGAGTTGAGCAATACAATAAAAAGCAGCCTTTGGAGTCGTGACGATTACACCTTCTATGGTATTCAATTCGCTTATAAGTGCGTCTCTTCGTTCTTTGTATTCCGAGATGACTTCATCAAAATAACTTTGCGGAGTGTCAATTGCAGCTTCACAAGCGATTTGTTCTATGGTTGGTGGACATAAACGTGCTTGTGCAAATTTCATTGAGGCAGCAATAACTTCTTTATTTTTGGTAATCATACATCCAATCCGCGCACCACACATACTGTATCTTTTGGAAACCGAATCGATCATAATGACGTTTTGCTCAATTCCTTTTAAGTTCATTACCGAAAAGTGTTGATCTCTGTTATCATATATAAATTCGCGATAGACTTCGTCTGCAATAAGAAATAAATCGTGTTTTCGAACTAATTCTCCCAATTGATTAATTTCAGATTCTGAATACAAATATCCAGTTGGGTTATTAGGATTACAGATTAAAATCGCCTTGGTTTTTGGCGTAATCGCTTTTTCAAATTCTGCAATCGTAGGCAGGGTGAATCCACTTTCTATATTCGAAATTACCGGAACCACTCTAGCGCTTGATTCTGCTGCAAAAGCACTGTAATTAGCATAAAACGGCTCTGGGATAATCACTTCATCCTCAGGATCCATAATGCTGCCAAGAGCAAACAAAAGGGCTTCAGAACCACCTGTGGTAATCATGATGTCTTCAAATGCTACTCTTACATCCTGCTTGGTGTAAAATTGTGCTAATTTTTTTCTATAACTTTCATAACCTGCCGATGGACCATATTCTATAATATCCAAGTCCATATTTTTGATGGCTTCAATCGCTATTTCTGGACTTTTTATATCAGGCTGACCTATGTTTAAATGGTATACTTTATGGCCTTTTAATTTTGCCATATCAGCATAAGGAGCCAACTTTCGAATTGGCGATTCGGGCATTTTTCGACCTCTAATAGATATACTAGGCATGTTTTGAAAATTTGGTGCAAATTTGCGACTTTTTTTTCAAAAAAAATTGTTTCAAATTTCTTTATTTGTTAATAAAAGAGGGTAATTCTTCAATATTTTACTAACTTTATAAAAATATTTGAGATGAGACGAATACTCTTTTTAGGTTTTTTTATTGTTTTTACATTGGTAATTTTTGGACAAGGCGGCTTTCAATTCGATAAAGGGATTAATAAAGTCACTATTCCCTTCCAGCATATCAATAATTTAATTTTTATACCCATAAATGTCAACGGTGTTGAATTACATTTTCTATTAGATACTGGAGTTGAAGAGACGATTCTATTTAGTATGGAAGACAAAAAAGAAGTGAATTTTTATAATGTCGAAAAAATTCAATTGCGTGGTTTAGGTAGCGAGACTTCTATTGAGGGTTTGAAATCGACAAGTAATACTTTGGATGTCAAATGGTTAAAGTCTTTAAATCATTTAGTGTATATCGTTTTAGATCAAAGTTTCAATCTTTCGTCACATGTTGGAATTCCTGTAAATGGTATTATTGGGTATAATTTTTTCAAAAATAATTTGGTTGAAGTAAACTATACAAAAAAACGCATTATTGTATATGCTGAAAATGAAAAAAACAGAGATAGAATTGGAAAAAAATTCGAACCAGTCCCAATAACGATAGAAAGATCTAAACCCTACCTAATGGGAAAAGTTTCTGTAAGTACTGCTGAAATTCCTGCAAAGTTATTACTTGATATTGGAAATAGTGATGCCATTTGGCTTTTCGAAAATAAGGAAAGGGGACTTGCTATTCCAGCAAAAAATTTCGAAGATTATTTGGGTAAAGGCTTTAGTGGCGACGTCGAGGGTAAAAGAGCTCAGATTTCGAAATTTAGTTTTTCTAAGTTTGATTTCAAAAACCCAATTGTTGCTTTTCCAGATTCTTCCTCTATTCAAAATGTAAAAATGGTACAAGATCGAGCAGGTTCTGTTGGCGCGGAAATTTTACGACGATTCAATTTGGTTTTTGATTATTCAAATAAGCAACTTTTTCTAAAGAAAAACGATAATTATGGTTCACCCTTCAAGTACAATAAAAGTGGTGTCGAGCTCCAGCATTATGGTTTGCAATGGGTTCAAGAAACAGTCAGACTTGAAACTGTGCCTTATAAGGGCACGATAACAATCGAAAACGGGGCGATTGTTCAAAGCAATTTCAGGTATAAATTTGTATTGAAACCTATTTATTTAGTTGCCCACGTTAGGAAAAATTCTCCTGCAGCTATCAGTGGACTTCAAAAAGGAGATGTAATCGTAAGTATCAATAATAGGCCAGGGTATGATTATAGTTTAGAAAAAATCAATGCTTTATTGAAGTCGGAAGAAGAGGATTGGATCAGCTTTGAAGTGGAGCGGGAAAGCCAAATTCTGAAATTTAAATTTCAATTGCAAAACGTTTTATAAAAAAACGCTTCTTAAATTTAAGAAGCGTTTTTTTTGGTATATTTTAACAGGTATTAATCACCAATCACATCCCCTTTTATTTTTAAAGGAATTCGTCCATCTGCATAATTTACCGCATTCGATTCGACGGTTATCGTTTTTCGAATTGGACCTGGCATCATATTATATTTTACCTCAATTTTTCCTGTTCCCCCAGGATTAATGGCACCGCTTGGTTTTGAAGGTATAGAAAAACCTAGAGTTGAAAGAACATTGCTAATAATCAATGGAGCATCTCCTGTGTTTGTAAATTCTATTGTTCGAATACCGTTGTCTCCTTTTTTGGAAACAGTTCCGTAATCTATTGTATTGTCTTTGGCTCTGAATTCAATTTTAGGGCCGTTTTGAGCATAACTAAAAATACTAGTCAATACAATTGCTATAAAAGTGATTCGATTTTTCATTTTGGGGTTTTTAAAATTCTATTTAGTAAAAATACTTTTTTTAATTAATAGGACAATTATTTATTTCGCTTTTTATACTGTACTTTATTATTTACTTTTGCACACAATTAGAATTACAAAAATCAGACCAAAGCTTAATTTTGGTTCTAACAGTTGCTTTTTATGACAATTCCTGCACAATTCGACGCGAAAACTATTGAAAATAAGTGGTATGACTACTGGATGAAAAACAAATATTTTCATTCAGAACCCGACCATAGAACACCTTATACCATCGTGATTCCTCCGCCAAATGTGACAGGAGTCTTGCATATGGGACATATGTTGAACAATACCATTCAAGATGTTTTAATCCGAAGGGCACGTCTCAAAGGCTTCAACGCATGTTGGGTTCCCGGAACAGATCACGCCTCGATTGCTACAGAAGCGAAAGTAGTTGCCAAATTAAAATCGGAAGGAATCAATAAATCCGATTTGAGTCGCGAAGAATTTTTGAAACACGCCTACGATTGGACTGACAAATATGGCGGAACTATTCTAGAACAATTGAAACAATTGGGTTGTTCTTGTGATTGGGACAGAACCAAATTCACGATGGATCCAGATATGTCGGCTTCTGTAATTAAATCTTTTGTTGATTTATACAACAAAGGACAGATTTATCGTGGCTATCGAATGGTAAACTGGGATCCGGAAGCCAAAACCACTTTGTCTGACGAAGAAGTGATTTACGAAGAACAACAAGGAAAATTATTTTTCCTTAAGTATAAAATCGAAGGTTCAGAAGACTTTTTGACTGTTGCCACAACACGTCCCGAAACTATTTTTGGAGATACAGCGATTTGTATCAACCCCAATGACGAACGTTTTGCACATTTGAAAGGGAAGAAAGCGATTGTACCAATTTGTGGAAGAATTATTCCAATTATCGAAGACGACTATGTTGATATCGAATTTGGAACGGGTTGCTTGAAAGTAACTCCGGCTCACGATGTGAATGATAAAGCCTTAGGCGAGAAACATAATCTTGAAATTGTTGATATTTTTAATGAAGATGCTACGCTTAATAGTTTTGGATTGCATTACCAAGGGAAAGACCGTTTTGTGGTACGTACTGAAATTGAGAAAGAATTGGTTGAAACGGGAGCTTTGGCAAAAACTGAAAATTACCTCAATAAAGTAGGAACTTCCGAAAGAACCAAAGCGGTGATTGAACCTCGTTTGTCTGATCAATGGTTCCTGAAAATGGAAGATTTGGTAAAACCAGCGATTAAATCGGTTTTGGAAGATGGCGATATCAAATTACATCCTAAACGTTTTGAGAACACCTATGCTCATTGGCTAAATAATATTCGCGATTGGAATATTTCCCGACAATTGTGGTGGGGACAACAAATTCCTGCCTATTTCTATGGTGACGGAAAAGAAGATTTCGTCGTTGCTGAAACTATTGAAGAAGCTTTGGCTTTGGCCAAAGAAAAAACTTCTAACTTCTCACTTCTAACCTCTGACCTTCGACAAGATGTTGATGCACTCGACACTTGGTTTTCGTCTTGGTTATGGCCAATGTCGGTTTTTGGAGGAATTATGGATCCCGAAAACGAAGATTTTAAATACTATTATCCAACGAATGACCTTGTAACGGGGCCAGATATTTTGTTTTTTTGGGTGGCGCGAATGATTATTGCGGGATATGAATATACAGGCAAAAAACCATTTACGAATGTATATTTAACAGGTTTGGTTCGCGACAAACAAAGACGTAAAATGTCGAAATCGTTGGGGAATTCACCTGAGCCACTAGAATTAATCGAAAAGTTTGGTGCCGATGGCGTTCGTGTAGGCTTGCTTTTGAGCGCTTCTGCAGGAAACGACATTATGTTCGACGAAGAATTATGCAACCAAGGAAAAGGCTTTACAAACAAAATTTGGAATGCCTTCAAATTGATAAAAGGTTGGGAAGTTTCGGATTCGATTCCGCAGCCCGAATCTTCTAAAGTGGCGATCGAATGGTACGAAGCCAAATTGCAACAAACGCTTTTGGAAATCGAAGACAATTTCGAAAAATACAGAATTTCCGATGCTTTGATGGCTATCTACAAATTGGTTTGGGATGATTTCTGTTCTTGGTTCTTGGAAATGATAAAACCGGCGTACCAGCAACCCATTGATAGCGTTACTTTTGCGAAAGCCATCGAGATGCTAGAGAATAATATGAAACTGTTGCATCCGTTTATGCCTTTCTTGACAGAAGAAATTTGGCAGTTGTTGGCCGAAAGAACTCCAGAAGAAGCTTTGATAGTTTCGACTTGGCCTGAAATGAAACCATTCAATGCGCAATTGATTGCTAATTTCGAAAATACCATTGAAGTGATTTCTGGTATCAGAACGATTCGTAAAGACAAGAATATTCCGTTCAAGGACACAATCGAATTGAAAGTCGTAAACAATGATAAAGCTTCGACTTATTTTGATGCGGTGGTAACCAAATTAGGAAATATCACAACCTTAGAATACGTTTCGGATAAAGTGGATGGTGCGTTGTCATTCCGTGCAAAATCGAATGAATATTTTATTCCAATTACAGGAAATATTGATGTTGCAGCCGAAATTGAAAAACTTACTGCTGAGTTGGTTTACACCCAAGGTTTCTTGAAATCGGTGCAAAATAAATTGTCTAACGAGAAATTTGTCAACGGTGCGCCAGAAAAAGTTTTGGCAAACGAAAGACAAAAAGAAGCCGATGCATTGGCTAAAATTGGAACATTAGAGCAAAGTTTGGCTGGGTTGAAATAGTCGTAGTTGATTTCAAAATACTAGGCTATTTGTCACTCCGTAGGAGTTGCTACGCATGAGAACTGGGACGCTTTACAGCGTGACAAACGAACTCGCCAGATTGGATTAAAATATAAGTAACTAATCAGTTTATAATTCAAACTCAAATTTAGCTATTATTACCAATGCTTCCAATACATTTAGGCCATTTTTTATAGTTGTATCAATGACTGAGCGTATTTTAGCAAAGTTTTGTGCTGCA
>NZ_JBIKRX010000125.1:0-5659 GCF_044348915.1 Flavobacterium sp.
CATGAAAGTACAAAATATAAAAAGATTCACCTAATAAATCCAATGACTATGTGGCATGAATTCGAATTTTATTTCACGTCATTTTGACATGAAATAAAATCCCTATATTTGAGACTGATTAGTTACTTACATTATTTTAAAAAGAAGCAAGGGCAAACAGATATTAATTTTTAGTTAAAAGACCTTTAGGAATAAAGTCATTAGCAAAACAAACGAAATTCAAAAAAAATAGTTCTACTGGTATTTGTATGAAAAACAAAATATTAAAACCATTAAGTGGATTAAGAAAATTAAGATTTGTAGTACTGTTAATTTTAATGGTTTAAAAAAGAAACTCCACAATATTTCCAGTTCAAAAAAAATTAATCCACTTTTTTGAACACCAACTTATCGCCTGACGGATTACTCAGGGTTAATCTCATATTTTCAATTTTATAAGAAGTTGTGCCTTGCAAAGCTTTTAGAAATTCACTTTCTTTATTATTCCCTGGACAAGCCATACGAGTGGTGATGGTATTGGTAAACCGAAGCAATCCTCTTTCGCAGAAAATGGTACCGTTCATTCTGTTGCAACCCGCATAACCCATAAAATTATTGGTCGAACTGTTGATTTCGAGGTTGGGTAATTCTTTCCTAAAATCGGCTGGACTTACCACAACACCATTGAGTTTTTCTAATACCCAAATGTCATGCAAGCGCGCATCGGTGATGTACTTGCCACAACCGCTGAAAGTGAATGAAGTCAGATTCTTTGTCATTTCAATACGCACTGCATAAGGATTATTTTCGCCAGACATTGTGTTTACGCAGTCTTGATGACTGATTTGGATGTTCATCGTCCCCGATTCTGTGGCCACACGGTACATTTTTACATTGGCATCCATCGCTCGAATGGGTTCAACGTGAACACTTTTGAAACTTTCAAAACCGGGTTTCAGGGAAGTAAATTCGATAAATTCTTCGGCTATTTTAAAACTCCATTCGGGTTTGTTGCCCAGGGCTCGAAAATAAATTCCGTTCTCTAAATCTTCCATTTGTTCCTTGTACGCAGGAGTTACTTCCGTTTTACTACTTTCCTTCTGAGCTGTTAGACTGCTTTTGCAACTTATAGTCATTGCAATAATTACCAAGAATTGAATCCCCTTTTTCATACCTTTTTCATTTAAAATCTATTCAAACTTTCCATCTACATAATACCAACATCCATCTTCTTTTTTGAAAGTAGAATGCTCGTGATGAATTTGGCTTTGTTTTTTATCATCCAAAAAGTAGGCCATAAATTCGACCGTATTTTCGGTAGCAGCAATAATTTCTAGTTTTTGCCATTCATTGGCTGTAGCCCAATTCAAAATATCTGCCTTCGAATAATAGTGTCTTTGAGAAATATGGGTTGTTTCTAATAAATAGTCTGCTTGATGCGTGGCATAAGCGGAATATCTGGATTTCATCAAAGCCAAAGCGGTTGGCGCTTTTTGATTTCCACTGATGTATTTTTGACAACAGTCCTGAAATAAAATACCTGAACCACAATAGCAACGAACAGCATTACTCATCTTCGGGGTTTATCTTTTGAAACAGCTGATTCAATAAAACTTGGTATTTACTGATTTCGATTAAATCTTCATCTTCATCGGTATGATCTAAGAAATCATCCAGTTTTTCGCTGATATCTGTTAGTTTATTGTTGGCTGATTTATGGTCTTTGGCAGCAATTAAATCGATAATTTCCTGCACTCCATTTTTTAGTTCTTCGAATTGACTTTTTTCCATAATTAGTTATTTTCTATCGTCTTTATCTTCATTGAATTTTTTGACAATTAATTTCAATTTCTCCTTACGCAAGGCTTTGGCAGCCTTTACCTTATCTTGCTCTTTGTGCAACTTATCGTTGTGAATTTTGATGTTCCTTTCGTTATTTCTTCCCATTATAGTGCTCTTTTTATTTCGTCTAAAGTCTTTGTTGTAAATATAAGTTGATCAATTATTTGCTTTCTTAAAACATCAATATCATCGTAATCGTAATATTTTGCCCAAGAAGTCAATGCAAATAAATTCCTGATTTGTTTGATTTTTTTAGTTGTTTCAAAACTTGTCCTGAGAATGGGCCTCGAATTGAAATTAGGATTGTTTTTATGTTGGTAATTCACTTTGTTTTTATCATAATCGACTTCCAAATAATACAATTCCTCCTCTGCATTATCAGGATAAAATTCGCTCCAAGCAGCAAAACCTATTTTGGTTTTAGAATTTGATTCAGGTTCCATCGGTTCCAATCGCCATTTGCTATTGGCCAATCTTCCCCAATGGTCCGACAATCGATACATTCCTTCTTTGGTATAAAAGTACTTACTACCCGATTTACTATTGTATTGAATTTGTAATCCTTCGATTTTCTCGGGCAAGACTTCGTGAAACACACAGAAGGTATTTTTGAAAGAATTAGGACTAGGTCGAAATATGGGCTCCATCCGACAAAGATAAACAGAAACGCGGCAACTAGCCAAGTCAATGAATAATTGATTAACTTTGCAAGCAATATTTATCAAAATTAAACAAGTTATGACTAAGTCTTCACAAGAAAAAATGCTTCAAAAAGGAGTTTATACCGGAATAATAGAACAAGACGAAAACAATAACTTTTTTTGCGGAGCCTACCTATTAGATTACAAAATGGTGATGACCAACCATAAACTTGGTGACTTGATTACCATAAAATCGGTGATCGAAAACCCAAGTGACATCAGCTACAATAAGTATCCAAAAAAGTCGAAAAACTTTGATAAGGCAAATAATAAGCCTCAACAATAGGTTCAAAATAAGCCTCTTTTTCTAGTACTTTTCCTTGCCTCAATTTCCTGTTTTTTAGTTTTTTTAATACTCTAAAATTGGAAAGTTAAAAAAAAGTGTACCTTTGCAAAAAATTGTCAATATTGAAAACCAAAAAAACGGGTTTCGCATTAAAAGACAAGTAGTTACATTTTTATGAAAAAAATAGTTGAATATCGAAAGCTACTAAATGTAGACAAAACTGTAGATTTAAAAGATTTAAAAACAATTTATCGCAACGCGATGAAAGACGCACATCCTGATAAATTTCAAGGGGATGAAGCGGGTTTAAAAGCTGCTGAAGAAAACAGTAAAAAAATTATTGAAGCGTATCATTTTTTAGTTAGCATCAACCCAGAAACTATTAAAGCGAACCTTCCAGAATATACTGAAACAATTTCAACTTCAACCATTACAGATTATAAATTTGTTGAAGGAAGGTTAATTATCAATTTTTCAAATGGAAGTGTTTACGAATACATCAGTGTGCCAAAAGCTACTTATGTTAAGATGGTAAACGCTGATTCTCCTGGAAGATTTGCAAAAAGACATATTTTGAACGCATTTACTTGGAGAAAAACGATCAATCAAGATTAAATTTTTCTACGCTCTATAATAAAAACACTCCTTTTAGGGGTGTTTTTGTGTTTTCTATCGAAAAATTAACATTAGAATTGTTTAGAATATTTATTTTAAGTAAGTTAGCAAAATAATAATTATTTGATGGCATAACTATGGAAGATCCTTGCACATTATATAAATCGCAACGCAGTAAAGCCCAAGCTGCACTTGACATACTCGAAAAACAAAGAGAAGAAATTTATCAAAAACTTAAATTTGATGAGTCGAATGCTTTTTGGCACAAAGAACTTAGATCAATCAATTTGGACATTAAAATTACTATGAACGAAATTGAGCACGCTGAATACAATATTCAGGAATGTGAATCAAATAATTCGATTTTAAATTAAATAGCGAAAATTACCTCTACAGGTCAAAGAATTACTCTTACAATACCCCCAAAATGAACTCCATTAATAGCAGTTCTTGTTTTATAATTAATAAATGTTAATTATAACAAAAATTTAAGTGATAAAATTATTGATATTTTAATAATTTAAATACTTTTGCACACTTAAATCATTTAACTTAATCCTAATGAAAAAAATAATTTTATTTTTATCCGCTACAGTGTTTTTAATCTCTTGTAGCAAAACCGAGTACACTATTTCTGGAACTGCAAAAGGAATTGCAAACGGAAAAACCATAATTATGGAAACTGCAGATGCTGCAGGTATGGGTTTGATTCCTGTTGATACTGTAAAAGTTGAAAACGAAAAATTTGAAATCACTGGAAAAGCAACTGAGCCTTCATTCCATATGTTAACTGTAGAAGGTATTGAAGGGAAATTCCCATTCATCCTTGAAAATGGAGATATTAGCATCGAAATCAACAAAGACAGCATCAACAAATCTAAAGTATCTGGAACTTATAGCAATGATGAATTTGTAAAGTTTAATGAAGATTTGATGAAAATTCAAAAAGACGTAATGGATTTTCAAAAGAAAAATACTCCTGCAATGACTCAAGCTCAACAAGCGAATGACACTGCAACCATCAATAAATTGATGAAAGAATACGGGAAACTTCAGGAAGTTAGCAATGCTGCTTCTAAAAAAGCATATACTACTTATTCTGAAACTCACCCAAAATCTTTTATTACTGTATTAATTGTACAAGGTATGCTTGGTGATCCTTCTGTGGATATCAAAAAAACAGAAAAATTGTTTGAAGGCCTTGACGAGTCGTTGAAAAACACAAAACCTGGTAAAGCGATTTTAGCAAAAATCAAAGAAACTAAGACTCCTTCGGTAAGTGCGGGTGCCGCTCCAGCAGCTCAAGCTCCGGTAGGAAGCAGCAAATGAAGATCCGATTTTTCGGCTCCTAATCCAGAAGGAAAACTAGTTAGTCTTAAGGAATCTTTAGGAAAAGTTACCATTGTCGATTTTTGGGCTTCTTGGTGTGGACCGTGTAGAGCTGAGAATCCAAATATGGTAGCACTCTATAAAGAATTTCATTCGAAAGGACTAAATATCATAGGTGTTTCGCTGGACAAAGATGCAAAAAAATGGAAAGAGGCTATTGCTAAAGATCATTTGACTTGGACACAGGTTTCGCATCTTCAGTATTGGGATGAACCCATTGCAAAGCAATATCAAGTGGAATCTATTCCTGCTCCTTTTGTACTTGATGCCTCTGGCAAGGTGATTGCAAAAAATCTAGTTGGAGCAGAGTTGAGAGCAAAAATAGCAGCCCTTTTATCTGAATAAGCTGAAAAATAAAAATAATAAAAAAATCTCCCTTGCGGAGATTTTTTTATTTTATTCAATTTCAACCGATTAAAAACTAATACGAAATTAAGTGCCAATATAATTTGGAAACCTAAAAACTGTTGCTATATTTGCAACCGCTTACGACAAATAAGCTTTTGGGGAGATACTCAAGCGGCCAACGAGGGCAGACTGTAAATCTGCTGTGTGAACTTCGCAGGTTCGAATCCTGCTCTCCCCACGAATAAATAGAGACATAAAGAATAACGCCAAGTTCACTTGAGCGTTTTTTTGTTGGATCTATTTTCAAAGCGTAGCTTTGCAGGAAAGACGAAGTCAATCCTGCTCTCCCCACGAATAAATAGAGACATAAAGAAAAACGCCAAGTTCACTTGAGCGTTTTTTTGTTGGATCTATTTTCAAAGCGTAGCTTTGCAGGAAAGACGAAGTCAATCCTGCTCTCCCCACGAATAAATAGAGACATAAAGAAAAACGCCAAGTT
>NZ_JBIKRX010000126.1:0-5649 GCF_044348915.1 Flavobacterium sp.
AGAATGGCAAGCCATTTATCGCTTCGAGTTGTCAAGGATTGGGAGCTAGTGTTTGGTGGCCCAACAAAGACCATATGTACGACGAGGTCGATGATATGCTCATCAGCGTAAATGTCCCCAAGAATTTGACAGATGTTTCCAATGGTCGTTTGCAAAGTGTAACTGATATGAAGGATGGCACCAGAACTTTCAATTGGTACGTTTCCAATCCTATCAATAATTATGGCGTGAATATAAACATCGGTGATTATGTTTCCTTTTCAGAAGTTTTCAAAGGAGAAAAGGGCGATTTGGATTGTGATTATTATGTATTGAGGGATAATTTAGAAAAAGCCACAATCCACTTTCAAGATGTACCAAGAATGTTGAAATCTTTCGAACATTGGTTTGGACCCTATCCTTTTTACAAAGACAGTTACAAGCTTGTTGAAGCTCCCTATTTAGGAATGGAACATCAAAGCAGTGTTACGTACGGGAATGGCTTTAAAAACGGATATCTAGGTCGAGATTTGAGCGGAACGGGTTGGGGATTAAAATTCGATTTTATTATCATTCATGAGTCAGGACACGAATGGTTTGCTAATAACATCACCTATAAAGACATTGCGGATATGTGGATTCACGAAAGTTTTACCAATTATTCTGAAAGTCTTTTTGTCGAATATTATTACGGAAAAGATGCTGGTGCTGAATATGTTAGAGGGACTAGAAAAGGAATAAAAAATGACCAACCCATTATTGGGCAATACAATGTAAACAATGAGGGTTCTAGCGATATGTACCCAAAAGGTGGAAATATGCTGCACACATTAAGACAAATCCTGAACAATGACGAGAAATGGAGAACAATTTTAAGAGGTTTGAATAGCACTTTTTACCACCAAACCGTTACCACCAAACAAATTGAAGATTATTTAAGTCAACAAATTGGAATCGATTTAAAACCGTTTTTTGATCAATATTTAAGAGATATTAGAATCCCAACTTTCGAATATAAAGTTCAGGGCAACAACCTAGAATACCGCTGGACGAATTGTGTTCCAGGTTTCAATATGCCTGTAAAAGTATCCGTTAACGGAAAAGAACAATGGATAAAGCCTCAAGCAGAATGGACTAATCTGCCAGAAAAATCCAATTTTTTGAAACTAGAAGTGTATAATGATTTTTATGTGAATGTTAAGACGGAAAAGAACTAGTTTAATTTCACTACCTCTCAAACAGCGCAAAAGTCCCGCCAACCCAATCTTTATCCTTATTGAATTTCACGCCAATCATTTCGCCACGGCTCATTCTCGCCAAGTTGCACAGTAGAGTAGGAGCAGCATCGCCTTTTTTCCAAACGCAAAGAACACGGACTTCGACTTTTACTTTCCCATCAGGTGATTGCAAAATAGGGATGTAATTTACTTTTTTCTGAAGGATGTATAATTCTTTTTCAACTACGGCTTCTACATCTTCTTTTTTAACGTTGAAAATGACGCCTGAACCTGAAAAAGAAAATAAAGGTTTCAAAACATAGTTTCCTAAGTCTTCTGGAATTTCAGTCAAGTCACTTAACAAAGTCGTTTCTATGAAGTATTTTCCTTTTAGCATTGGTAAAATAAACTTGCTAATTCTGAAAAACCAGTTGGGATGTCCCGCCCATTCGACATCAAGCTCATCTGTGAATTGAAAATTGAGTTTCAGATCGGTTCGTAAATCCAATTCGTCAAAAATCACTCGATTATAAATGCGTTTCACAAGGATTTCTTCGCCGCTTTGATTTTTGTAAAAGAGTTTAGTACCTTTCTTGATTATTTCAGTAACGCAAACTATCGGAATGCCAAGATCTCTTCGGCAATAGTAAAAATCGATTTTTGTATTTTGTTTTTCTGGCTCAATTTCTAGCAGAATCACATTTTCTTTTGGATGGTTATTGCAGATAACTTCATCCAAAATTTGGTAATATTCTTCTATAGAAATGTCGTTGATGAAGGGTGTTAAATCCGATAAAAAGGGATAATGATTTTTGAATTTCTCGTATAATTTAACTTGGTAATTGAATAATGAAGGAAAACCTTGAACCTCGATAAGTTTTGGAATTACAACTCCATTTTCTTCGCATATTCCAAAATCGATAGCCAGAAAAGTGGTGTGTTCATCTTCATTTGGCACTTTTTTATTTAACTCTAAAGATTTATTGGTCAATTCTTTAAAGTCTTTCTTTTGAATGAATTGTATAACCTCGTTACAACCTTCTAAAATTTGTGCTTTTAATTCATTTGAAATAAAAAAGGGAGTTTCTCCCATTCGAAAAGTAGGCTCATAATCAAAATCTGAAGCGATATCCTCCTTAAATTCCTGATATTTTTTATCAGTAAATTGCGAATTAAAAAGTTGTCTGTATTGGTCAATCATTTCCCTAAAATTGTATATTGTGTAATGTAAAATTGTAAATCGTAAATTACTTTATACGAAAATACTATATACATTATACATTTAGTTGGACAGCATTTTTTTTGTTTTCATTAAGTCATTAATTGCTATTCGGAGGAAATTTGGAATTAAAGTTTCATTGGTACGATAGATTTTATCATCATCCAAAATATCTTCAAGCATATTCCTGAATTTGGTATTACCTTTCATTTTCTTGATTTTCTCCTTGGATTCTTTGTTTCTCAAATTGGCTACAAAACTAATCGGATCGGCTTCTGGATGAAATTGCGTTCCAATGAAATAATCTGAAAAGCGAACCGCCATTATTGCTCGTTCATATTTAACGTGATCTCTTATTTTTTCCAAAGAAATTATTTTAGCGCCTTTTTTTGTAAACACACTTAATTTTGGTTGTACAACCTGATAATCTCTGGAATCAATGGCGTAAAAAGGATCTGCAAGGCCTTCAAAAAGTTGGTCTGTTAGTCCGTCTTTTGTTTTATGAACGGTCATCACACCAAAAGAGGTGTCGTGTCTTTTTGTTATTTCGGCTAAACCAAAGTGTTTGCAAGCCATTTGAAACGAATGACAAATGAATAAGACATGTTTTTTTACCACATTTTCAATGTTCCATTTTGTCAATTCATCAATAAAAGCGTAATATTTCATGTCCCAATCACCATCTCCAATCAAAGGATTTCCAGGCCCTCCAGTCGATATATAAATATCAAAATTTTTGATGTCTGGTAATTCTGATTTTCCTCTTACATCAAAAATCTGGTAGCTTACTATATGACTGAAGCGATTGACAATATCTATGATGCAGCGCATACCTTGATTAGGTGTGCCATCGTACATATCTAAAACCGCTATTTTTAAGGTGTTATTATTCATTATTGTGAAAATTATAAATTTTGTGCAAAGATACCTTTTTCAATAGCAATGTCAATCGAAATGCCGATTTATGCGGAAAATTTTAACAAATACGCAATTAAAGTCCTTTTGTGAACTCAGTTGTTATGAAATCTACAACTTTTGATAAATCATTAGTTTCTTCGAAAACTTTCAATTGTTTGTCAGCACCAGTTCCATTTTTCATAATTTCATAGACATAATTAATTTTATCTCGGCTTCCCAATTCATCTACCACATCATCAATAAATTCCAGTAGTTCTACAATAAGCATTTTGGTTTCCACTTCCTTATGCAAGCCAAAATCGATCATGTGTCCATCAATTCCATAGCGAGCAGCCCTAAATTTATTTTCTCTAATCAAGGCCAATCGATAAATGTTGAAGCTCATATTATGCATTGATAATTTGTATAATTTAGCCACAATAGCTTGAATTATGGCTACAATACACATTGTTTCGTCAACAGTCAAACTCATATCACAGATGCGAAATTCAATGGTATCATAAAATGGATGCAAACGTAAATCCCACCAAATCTTTTTCGGATTGTCAATACAATTGGTTTTTACCAAAGTATCTAAATAATCATCATAAGAAGAAACAGAGTCAAAATATTCAGGTAAACCGGTTCTAGGAAATTTATCAAAGACTTTTGTTCTGAAGGATTTATAGCCTGTGTTTCGTCCTTCCCAAAAAGGCGAATTTGTTGAAATGGCAAAAATATGAGGCAAAAAATAAGTTGCTTGATTCATCAATTGCAAACCAATTTCTCGGTTTTTGATACCCACGTGGCAATGCATTCCGAATATCAAATTCGATCGGGCAGCATCTTGCATTTCGTTTATAATATTGTGATATCGAGGGTCGTCTGTGATAGGTTGATCTTGCCATTTTGAAAACGGATGAGTTCCTGCACCCCCAACAATCAAGCCTTGTTTTTCTGCCAAACCTACGATCGCAGTTCGCAAAGATTTTAATTCGGCTTCAGCTTCTTGAACATTCTTGCAAATAACCGTTCCAACTTCGACCACCGATTGGTGCATTTCGGCTTTGACTTGTTCGTTCAAAATTATTTTGGCACCATCAACAATCTTAGATAAATGTGAACGCAAATCACGAGATTCAGGATCAATAATTTGGTATTCTTCTTCGACTCCAAGTGTGAAAACAGGTAGCTTTTTCATATCTAAATTATATTATTATTTACCAGTCACAGCATCCTTGATAAAGGTTCCCCATGTCAAATTGATTTTTCCTGGTTTCTGTTTTTTGGCAGCGGCAATGGCCATTTTGGCAGCGTGTTCTACCACCCATTCGAAATTATCGGCTCCAACCGAGGTGATTTCAGCATCGGGTGCTGGATTTCCAAAATCGATAGCGTAAGGAATTCCATCACGAACAGCAAATTCAACGGTATTAAAATCATAACCTAAGCCTTTGCAAAGTCTTAAAGTATAGTCTTTCACTTTAGCTAAAAGTACTTTCGAAACAGGCGGTCCATCAATCACATAGCGCAAATGATGCGGATTTCTTGGTTCGTATTGCATAATATGAACATCCTTGCAACCCAAACAATACACACGGAAATATTCAGTAAAGACAATTTCTTCCTGCAACATCATAACCAATTGACCCGTTTCTAGATGTTTTTCCCAAAATTCTTCTTTGTTTTCCAATCGATACACATTTTTCCAACCACCACCGGCGTACGGTTTCATATAAGCTGGAAAACCTATGTAATCAAAAATTCCTTCCCAATCCATCGGATATTTTAAGTTTCGAAACGATTTTCCTGTAGTATCTGTCGGATGTTCAGCCGACGGTAAAATCACTGTATTTGGTAATGGTACTCCAAGTGTATCTGCTAATGAATTATTGAAAAATTTATCGTCAGCACTCCACCAAAATGGATTGTTTATCACGTTGGTTCCTGTTAAAGCGGCATTTTTTAAGTAAGCTCTATAAAAGGGAACGTCCTGCGAAATTCGATCAATAATTACCGCATATTCTCCATCCTTATTTTGTACCACTTTATCAATAGTTACTGCTTCGGCGATAATGCCTTTTTCATTTTTTGAGTTTACTCTGTCGATAAATGCTTGCGGAAAAGTATCTTCCATTCCGAACAATATTCCAATTTTTTTCATTTTAATTATTTTTTAGTCTTAATACTGAATACTTTATTATTATTAAATTAATAGGTATAGGCGTTTAGGCCGCCCAAAAACGAAAATAGTATTACCTTTGTCAAATGAGTACAAGGGAGAAATTTATAGGTGTGAATTCAATAACATTTAACAAGCGATTTAAGGAAGATGCA
>NZ_JBIKRX010000058.1:0-19152 GCF_044348915.1 Flavobacterium sp.
GCAGCACAAAACTTTGCTAAAATACGCTCAGTCATTGATACAACTATAAAAAATGGCCTAAATGTATTGGAAGCATTGGTAATAATAGCTAAATTTGAGTTTGAATTATAAACTGATTAGTTACCTCCATTTATCTGGCTTTAAAAAGCACTCGAACTGACGATATAAAATAAAACTCCTGATTGCCTCGTTCCCCGCAATGACTTTACAACTCAATACTCTCTCCAATGTCGAGTAGCATCAGATCCTTGCCCTTATTAAAAAACTTGCGAATAGCCGATTCGTGGTCGATTTCGATATAACCAAAAGTATCGTAATGAACGCCCAGAATTTTGTCACATTCAACAAAATTCGAAGCGATGATAGCATCTTCGACGTCCATAGTAAAATTATCACCAATGGGGAAAATAGCCAAATCGAGTTTGGTGCGCATCGGGATGAGTTTCATATCCATACTGAGTGCCGTGTCTCCAGCAATATAGATGTTCTTATGTTCGCCTTCGATGACAAAACCTCCTGGATTCCCGCCATTGCTTCCATCAGGAAAAGAACTGGAATGCACTGCACTGACATATTTGACCTTGCCAAAATCGAAATTCCAGCTTCCACCGTGGTTCATAGGATGGGATTTCAGCCCTTTTTCTCCGTAATGCGTGGCGATTTCATAATTCGAAACGATAACCGCATTGGTTCTACCTGAGATATACTCCACATCGAGTACGTGATCTCCGTGAGCGTGGGTCAGCAGAATGTAATCGGCTTGGAGTTCATTGATATTGATGTGTGAGGCGTTGGGATTGGCTGAAATAAAAGGATCCACCAGAATGTGCTTGCCACCCACTTCGATTCCCAAAGAGGAGTGACCGTAAAATGTAATTTTCATCTTTATCTATTTTCTAAATAATTCCTTAAAACTAAATTGGCACGCAGATGACGCGGATTTTACGGATTTATGCTGATAATTAATTCATTGAGCCCAAATAAAAAAATCCGTTTCTATCTGTTACAATCCGTATAATCCGTGTGCCAATTTCTATTGTGCTATACGCAACAAACCACAATCATACCTCGTATGTCTTCTCCCAACTTCCAACTTCCAACCTCGTATATCGTACCTAGTATATTGTACCTCGTACTTCACCCCCTATCGTCCTCCCAAAAAGAGATTCACAATCAAGTCTTGAATCAGTGAAATCATGCAGATGGCCAACAAGATTGAAAGTGCAAAGGTACTCAAGGCTAGTTTTTTCAATTCAGGATCTAAAGCTCTAGAATCTTGATTTTTATATACTGTACTTAAATGTTTAATTAAAGGGATGTACGCCAATAAAAACAAGTATTGATCAAAGCTAAAATTGTTAACAATCGCAAATAGCACCACCAAAACCATAGCCGAAATGATTAAAAAATAATGGTACTGTTTCGCTTTTTCACCGCCAACCTTCACCACGATCGTATTCTTATTTGACTTCCGGTCTGAAACCTCATCGCGCATATTGTTCAAATTCAACACGCCTACACTCAAAAAACCAATAGCGATTGCCGGCAAGAAAAGATCAAAATGCAATTCTTTCGAATACAAAAAATTAACTCCAATCGTACTCACTAAACCAAAGAACAGGAATACAAACAAGTCTCCAAAACCTCGATAACCATAAGCAGTATTACCCACTGTATAGCGAATGGCCGAAGCAATAGCTAAAATACCCAAAACCAAATAGAATAAAGAATAACTTAAATTAGTGTCACGGAATGCGTAATAAATCAGCAACATAGCCGAAAACAAAGTAAGGACAGAAGTGATGATAATGGCGCGTTTCATCGCTTCTGGAGAAATCACTCCCGATTGGATGGCACGCTTGGGACCAATACGATCCTCATTGTCGGTACCTTTCATTCCATCTCCATAATCATTGGCGAAATTAGAGAGAATTTGCAATCCCAAGGTGGTGAGTATCGCATAGCCAAACAATCTCCAATTGAAGACTTCGGTTGGCGTCATCACGTTATCCGTTGGATAAGCCAAGGCATACATGCTACCCACTATTATTCCGGAAACGGATAAGGGTAAGGTTCTTAATCGAGCGGCTTGAATCCAATGTTTCATTTCAAAGTTAGAAGTTAGAGGTTAGAAGTTAGAGGTTAGAAGTTAGAGGTTAGAAGTTAGAGGTTAGAAGTTAGAGGTTAGAGGTTGGAAGTTGGAAGTTGGAAGTTAGAAGTTGGAAGTTAGAAGTTGGAAGTTTGAGGTTCACAACTTTGTATTTCGTACCTCGTATTTCGTATCTCGCACCTCGTATTTCGTACCTCGTATTTCGTACCTTGTACCTCGTACTTCCTCTACGGGAGCCATTTTTTTTCAAAATTCGGTTTTCTTTTTTCGAGGAAGGCGTTTCTGCCCTCTTTGGCTTCTTCGGTCATATAGGCTAGTCTTGTCGCTTCGCCGGCGAAAACCTGTTGTCCTACCATGCCATCATCGGTTAAATTCATAGCGAATTTTAGCATTTTGATCGAAGTTGGTGACTTTTCCATGATTTCCTGTGCCCATTGGTAAGCGGTATCTTCGAGTTCGTCGTGCGGAATCACCGCATTGACCATTCCCATATCCAAAGCTTCCTGAGCGGAATAATTGCGTCCGAGGAAGAATATTTCACGCGCTTTCTTTTGTCCCACCATTTTGGCCAAATAAGCCGAACCATAACCCGCGTCAAAACTGGTGACATCGGCATCGGTTTGTTTGAAAATGGCGTGTTCTTTACTCGCCAGAGTCAAATCGCAGACTACATGCAAACTATGTCCGCCCCCTACAGCCCAACCTGGGACTACGGCAATCACTACCTTGGGCATAAAACGAATCAAACGCTGTACTTCGAGGATATTCAAACGGTGTTGGCCGTCGTCGCCTACATAACCTTGGTGTCCACGGGCGTTTTGATCGCCTCCGGAACAAAAGGAATACACCCCATCTTTGGTCGAGGGTCCTTCGGCTGAAAGTAGCACCACTCCTATCGAAGTATCTTCCTGAGCATCATAAAAAGCTTGGTACAATTCGGAGGTGGTTTTAGGTCGAAAAGCGTTGCGTACATTGGGACGGTTGAAGGCTATTCGAGCCACGCCATTGCATTTTTTATAGGTGATATCTTCGTATTCTTTGACGGTTATCCAGTCCATTAGTATTGTTTTAAATTACAAATGTAAAATTAGCGCATTTTTTATATTTATCTAATAATAGGGAACTTTTTTAAATCATTAAGAGCATTAAGTTAAAGAAGTCATCTAATGACCGAAGCCTAAATGGTCGCGCACAGCCAAAGTACATCGCATTGGAGCAATAGTACTGAGACGCTTACATCGTGACAAATATCAAGAACAAGAAGAGCAACAGTGTTGAGACGGTTAGAGCGTTACAAACGGGCGGGTTGAATTGATTAGACTATAATTATACTTAACCCGTTGAGTGTAATTCCACATATTCGCAACAAATTGACTCCTTAAGCCAACGAGTTATACTTAGTATAAAGCGATTGGCTTTGCGTTAAAAATTATTCCAATGCCTATATTTTTTTGTTACATTTGCAACCGAAAAAAAACGATAACACCTATTCGTTGAATAGGCTAACAGACCCAAAATCAAACACCTATTGAAACATTTTAGTGCTGTTTTTGATTTTATTATTTTAATTCTATGATTCTTAAAAAGACTTTTCTAGATCCCCTTGTTCTGTTTTTCATAATCAGTTTTTCGTATTCCCAACAAATGGATACGAGTAGTTTGGAGAATCCCATGCCGATCACTGTTGTTGATAGTTCCGTTGTTAAAGCCGATGAACCCCTTATTGTTCTTGCAGACAGTCTGAAACCTGCCCTTGATACTATCACCCCAGCACCTGCAAAAATTTCTATGACTTATCCACCATTGCATCGCGATTGGAGACGATTGGGTTACACCACCTCGATGTATTTAGGAGCCACGGTTATTGCTTTTGGAGTGCTTTGGGTTATGCCTGAAAGTGCAACCAATTGGGACAAAGAAGAAATAAAAGAAAAAGGCCTTTTGTGGAAATGGAAAGAAAATGTCAAAGCGGGACCTGTTTGGGACGAGGACGATTGGGTACTCAATTGGATTACGCATCCGTATTGCGGAGGTATTTATTATATGACCTCTCGAAGCGCTGGTTTTACCGCCTGGGAATCCTTTGGCTACTCGGCTATTATGTCGACTTTCTTTTGGGAATATGGGATCGAAGCTTTTGCCGAAGTACCTTCAATTCAAGATCTTATCATCACTCCTGTGTTTGGTGCGATGGTGGGAGAAGGCTTCTTCCTTGCTAAAAAATCGATTCTCAAGCACGATAAAAAGGTTTTAAAATCAAGAGCGCTAGGCATCACTACCTTATTTTTTATGGATCCTTTCAATACTATTTTGGATGGATTTGGATACAAAGACCGAGTAAAAACCCAAATGAATATCGCTCCTGTGGGCGTGAATCAATTTACCAAAAGCCCCGTTTGGGGGGTGCAGTTTTCGGCTAGTTTTTAAGGGGGTTGATTGGTTAAGCGGTTAATCGCTTAATTGGTTAAATGTTTCGGGGTTTGGCAGGGCATTCGCTTTTAAAAAAAGAAAAAAAAGTTAGCCACGAATCACACCAATTGTCACTAATTTTTTATCAAATTTAAAATTGAATTACACTAATTTTATTTATTTCTAAGAATTCGTGTAATAAAAAATAGTTCTAATTCGTGTTTATTAGTGTAATTCGTGGCGGAAACTTTTAAAAGCGAATGCCCTGGGGGTTTGGGGGCTTAAATGCTATTGATTTCCACCGCGCCGCCTGGCTCCTTCGCTAAAACAGTCCACTGACCCCCTAGCCCCCTAAAGGGGGAACTGGTGAATTGATTAGGAAATCGTGTAGTTTCCAAGCTTGCACATGTATGATTCCGTTGCTTATAGGCATTACTAGGTCGTCTAATGACACCACTATTTTTGGATAATTATCACTAATGACCTCTAAAGATGCGTACTCTCGTTTTATGGTAGCTTCGTCAATTAACAAATAAGCAGATTGAACATACAGCTTTTGGTCTGCTTTTGTAGCTACAAAATCTACCTCTTTATTTGGCATTACTCCGACATACACTTCATAACCCGATCGGAGCAGTTCTAAATAAATCAAGTTTTCTAGTTGATAACCAATACCATATCCAAAACCAGCGTACAAGTAATTTTTGTATGCCAAATCATTGCAATAATATTTCACATTTCCTGCAATGGTGTCCTTCCCTTTGATATCAAAACGCTCTGCTTTGTGCAGTAAAAAGGTATCTTCGATGTATCCAATATAATTTGCGATGGTATCGTAAGTTGTTTTTCGACCTTTACTTTTCAAATAGTTTGTAACGTTGTTTATGGATAGTAAATTAGCCGCATTATTAACCAAGTAAATAAAAATTTCTTCCAATAATTTTGGGTCTTTTATAGCGTGTCGCTGAATGACATCACGAAGCAAAACCGTGTCTTTTACCGATGCTACATAATGCCTTTTGTTTTCTTCGTTTGGTAAAACAAAAAGTTCTGGTAAACCACCAGTTTGCATATAATTGATGTAGGTTTCTTTGCTGCTATTTCGTTGTGTAATCCCAATATACTCTTTAAAACTGAATGGAAATATCTCAAAATTGATATACCTGCCCGAGAGCAAAGTAGCTAATTCGCCCGAAAGCATATTAGAATTTGAACCACTTATAAATACTTCATAACTTTGCGTAAAATCTTGCGAATAGGAGTTTACAAGCCGTTCCCATTGCACAATATTCTGAATTTCATCCAAAAACAAATAAATTTTCCCCAGAGGTTTTAAAGTCAATTGATAGTGTTTTATCAATTGTTCTAATTCGGTATAATGGTTTACAAAATCAAAATCGATATACTCTTTGTTTAAATAAAAAATGTTATGCGGATGCACACCACTATTTATTAAGTCGTTAGCAATTTGCCGTAAAATATAACTTTTACCAGTACGTCTTTGCCCCACTATCACTTTTACCAATTTATTATGACAATACCCACGAATGGCATTGAGATAATCGGTGCGTAAAAAACCTTGTTGTGGCACATTGCCATTCCAAAAGTTGAATTTAGCCAAAGAGTTGAATTTTTCTTCCATACTAGAAATTTTTATACAAAAATAGCTTTTATTCTTTTATAGACGAAAAAAAGTGATGCTTATTTTTGATGGCGGATGGCGGTGTACGGTTAGGAGGTTAACTGGTCAATTGGTTAATCGCTTAATTGGTTAAATGTTTCGGGGTTTGGGAGCTTAAATGCTATTGATTGCCAACGCGGCGGCTGGCTCCTTCTCTAAAACAGTCCACTGGACTGTTTTTTAACGCTCGGCCCCCTAAAGGGGGAACTGGCAAGGGGGAACTGGCAAGAAGGTAATAGGTTGGATGGGTAGTTTATTGTTATGGATTGCCACCGCGCCGGCTGGCTTCTTGACTAAAACAGTGTAGTGAAGTGTTTTTTAATGCGCGGCACGCTGCCCCTCACTCCTATTCTCGAAGTGAGCACCATTAGACTGGAATGATTTTATTATGAAAATAATTCGTCAAATGTGGGAAACCGTAAAATATATTTTTTTACATTATTTAATTCAACGAAACCTGCTAACCTTGTTGCATATCAATACTATATAACTTCTCTTCTTACACCTAATAACTTTGTTAACAACTACCTTTTTATGCCTACAATTGTAAGCGGGTCAATTGTAGGCGCAAAACTAATTTTATAAACTATGGATATTAAAGAAAAATTTGGACAAAAGGTTAAATCTCATAGGGAAGAAAAAGGATTCTCTATTGAACATTTAGCCAATATTTCTAATGTGGACAGAAATTACATTTCTGACATAGAAAAGGGAAAAAGAAATGTTTCAATTGAAATAATTGAAAAAATAATTACTGCACTAGATACTGATTTTGCAACTTTTTTTAACGATAAAGGATTTAAGAAATGAAAATGAAAGAGAAGAAACACAAAATAAAAGAAGTTGAAATTGAGAATTTAACAGTTAATGAACCCCAATACAATATTTTTTATGAAGTTGAAAATTGGGTGGACAAAAAATTCAGCAATCCTAATGGAACAATCAGATTAGCAACAATGTTTAGTGGCATTGGCTCAATTGAGCATGCCCTAAAAAGATTAAATCTTAAAGAAGAAATTATTTTCGCATGCGATAATGATAAACATGTAAAAGAAAGTTATTTTGCTAATTATGAAATTTCAGAAAGTAGCTGGTATGATGATGTTAAAAATATAGATGGAGCAAAATACAAAGACAAAATTGATCTTTTGGTTGGAGGAAGTCCTTGTCAATCATTTTCAATGGTTGGAAAAAGAAAAGGGTTTGAAGATACAAGAGGAACTCTTTTTTATGAATTTGCAAGGGTTGTGAAAGAAAGCCAACCTAAGGTATTTATTTTTGAAAATGTCAAAGGATTAGTTAATCATGATAAAGGAAATACTTTTGAAGTAATAAAAGAAACATTTAAAGAACTTGGCTATAACTTTAAATACCAATTATTAAATTCGAAAAACTTTGGTATTCCGCAGCATAGAGAAAGAATATTTGTAATTGGATTCAAGGATAATTCTGTTAATTTTGAATTTCCTGAACCAATTCCGTTAGAATACAAAATGCAAGACTTTCTTGAAGATTATATTGATAGTAAATATTATCTTAAAGAAAAGGGAGTGAAATTTGTCACTAGTACTAAAAACAGGAATAAAAGATATACTCAAATAAATGGAGAAATAGCCATATGTCAAAAAGCAAATCAACAGTTTAACTGGCATGGTGATTTTATCTTTGAAGAAACTGAAAGTGATTTTAATGATTTTGTTTTTGATGTAAATGAAGTTGAAGAAAAATATTATTTATCTGATAAAGTAAAAACTTATGTTTTAGCTACTGGAACTAAAACATTTAAAACTACTGTGGGCACAGATTTAGAAATAGCAAGACCTATTCTTCAGTCAATGCATAAAATGCATCGCTCGGGAGTTGACAATTATGTTACTCATAATAAAGGTAAAATTAGAAAACTGACACCGAAAGAATGTTTGCGACTAATGGGATTTAAAGATGATTTCAAACAAGTTGTAAGTGACACACAAATGTATAGGCAAGCCGGGAACAGTATAGTTGTAAATGTATTTATAGCTTTAATGAAACAAATGGATATAACTAAATTTGCTGAATAACTTATGAATATAATACTTGACAATCACAACTATAAAGTAGTAGATACTAAAGAAAAAATTACCATCGCAGACAGTTTTGTTGTTCGACAAAACAAAATTGGCGGTGGTAATGGAGAGGCAAAATTATACATCGGACAAGATGTTCTAGAAACAAGGAGTTTTTTTGGAAATAATGGTTTTGCTATTCCTTGTTTTTTGATTAAATCAGATTTGCAAAAGTATTTAGAAGAAACCAAAGTTGAATATCTCAAACCCGAGCAGCCATATATCAACAAAGAAATTTTACCAAATCTTTGGATTGAAAGGAAAAAGAAAATAGACGCTTTACCCGAAAGAATTGATTTTGAAGTTGTAGAACAAACTCAAATAGCTGGGCCAAGGGTATATGTAAACTCAGGCGACCAAGCATACAAAATTATTAGAGAACTTTCTTTACCTAACATTACATTTATTTCAGTAATAAAACTAATGGATGATAACGGAAAACTAAATTACTATTTTCGTTTATTTGCGGACTACTTTGGAGAGACTGAACACCCTTATACTATTGAAAAGGAAGAAGAACAAATTGAAGAAACAATAGCCGACAAATTAGAAAAAACTCAACTTTACCGAGCAAGAATTGGACAAGGAGAATACAGAAAAAACTTGCTCGCACTTTGCCCTTTTTGCCCTATTACATTAGTTTCAGATGACAGACTACTAATTGCAAGTCATATTAAACCGTGGGTTGCATCCACCGATATTGAAAAGCTTGACCCCTTAAATGGTTTTATGCTGACGCCTACATTTGACCGTTTATTTGATAGAGGCTTTCTATCCTTTACCAACGACAAAAAAACTATATTATCTCCATTTTTATCAAATATGACATATTCAAAACTTGGTATTTCGGACAATAAAATAATTACACATTTACCAATTGCAGGACGAGAAGAGTATTTGGAATATCACAGGACAGAAATACTAAAGAAATAAAAACTCATTAAACAAAAAGTTTTTACATTCTGAATCAAACCTTTGTTTTAGTTGGCTTTTCACAAGATGCTAAAAGACTCAAATGGTATGAAGAAAACGGTAAATACAAATTCAAAATGAATGATAATAAAGATTCGTTAGTTCTAGAATAGGATGTTGTTATTGAAAAATAGTAATCATAACACAAAACATTCTTTCCGATGCCAACTTAAATTTTGAGTCGAAGGATACAATTTAACCTCTTGTGGTAAGTTAATGCGTTTTCCTGCAAATTGGGTTATGCCATAAGGACTGTCAGATTCATTGACAGATGGTGATATTCTAACAATATAATCTTCATTGATAGTAAATAAACCTCGATCAAACGCTCTGTGTAAATTAGGTGATAAACAAATACCATTAGAAATAGTATCATCATTAGACATGCTAAAAGGAATGATATGACATGCATCTACCATTTGTGCATTAATTGTGGTTTGAATCTTCATTCCAGAGATACAACATTGGTGGTTGTAAATTCGTGGAATTTCTTTTTTAAATATACCACCTCTAATGAAACGTTCTTCTTGAATTTCTTCTTCCGTTAATTCTTCTTCAAGCATTTGCATCTTAGTTTGATATTCTGCTTTGGTATCGTTTATTATTTGATTTTTTATTTCTAATTCTAATTTATACTGCACTTCTGAAGTTTCCTTAAAGTAAGATGCTTTAGTTGATGGAAAATAAAATTCTAAAAGGATATTTTGGAATAAGGTATTTGTAGCATTATCTACCATTAAAAGAAAAAGAGCTTGGTCTATTTCGGCAAAGGCAATATTGTCATTTAAGCTTTTTAAAGTGCTGATACTTTTTAATGTTGTTGCTCCATTTCGTAAATAGGTCAAATGCCAAAAAGGTTCGCTTTTTAAATGGAAGAATGGTAAGGCAAATGTGCATATATTGTTCGTGGAAACTAATGTGTTCCAATTGCTTTTGAAAGCCAGAACTAATTCGGGTGTAATGAATATTCTATTGGTAATGATTTCACCTTTTCCTATCAACTGCAAAATGGACAATAGTAGAATTGGCTTGTGTGGTGCTTTTATACCCTTGTTGGTTGCTCTGTTTAATTTCGTAAAATATTTTATGTAGGTATTCTTTACTTGGTCGTTTGTCATACTGCCTTAAATGATTTTATAAAAATAGTATAAATTCATCAAACACTTCGTATTTTTAATTTCTATGTTTACATCAGCACTGGGAATCTCTACAACTCAAGATACCAACTGGTCTCCCAAAGACAGAGTAGCTTAGTAGTCGAAGTTCGATTTACGAGATACGATATACGATATACGACATTTGGCCCTGCGACAGGCTCGGGTTGACAGTGGGTTATCAGTTATCGATTAAGTGCTATACTAGGCCTGCGCACCGGCTGGCTCCTTCGCTAAAACAGTCCACTGGACTGTTTTTTTAACGCTCGGCCCGGTTTGGGGTTTGGAGTTGCGGGTTCGGGGTTGCGGGTTTGGAGTTTGTGGTTTATTGCTACTGCTTGCCTTCGCGCCGGCTGGCTCCTTATGTTATTACGAATAAAGCAATTAGCCTACTAATTTTGCCTGTATACTGTTTTTTCAATTTTATATTTGACTATCTTTGGGAGAATCAATTATTTCTTATTTTACCAAATAAAATAATGCTACAACTATGAAAACAACAAACGTAAAAGCCTTTGGCACCAAAGCTGCCGATGCTCCTTTGAATGAAATGACTATTGACCGTAGGGAGGTGACTCCTAAAGACCTTGAAATTGCCATTCTGTATTGTGGTGTTTGCCATTCGGATTTGCATTTTGCAAAAAACGATTGGGGCATGACCTCCTATCCTGTGGTTCCGGGGCACGAAATTGTGGGTCGAGTAACCCAAGTGGGTAGCGAAATCAGTCGCTACAAAGTGGGTGATGTGGTCGCGGTGGGCTGTCTTGTTGATTCGTGCAGGACTTGTAACAGTTGCGAGCAGGACTTAGAGCAATACTGCCTTAACGGTTGGACGGGTACTTATGGTGGCTATGACAAACATTTGGATCAGCCTACTCATGGTGGGTATTCTCAAAAAATTGTGGTGGATGAATATTTTGTATTGAAAGTGCCTGCTAATTTAGATTTGGCTGCCGTTGCACCCTTACTTTGTGCCGGAATCACTACTTGGTCGCCACTTCGTCATTGGAATGTTAGCAAAGGCAGTAAAGTAGCCGTGGTCGGTTTAGGTGGTTTGGGACATATGGCCATCAAATTTGCTAAAGCCTTGGGAGCCGAGGTAACGCTTTTTTCCAGATCGACTAACAAAGAAAAAGATGCTTTGGACTTGGGAGCCGATGCTGTCGTTATTTCTACTGATGCAACGCAAATGGCTTCGGTACTAGGTAAATTTGATGTTATCATCGATACTGTACCTTATATTCATGATGTCAATCCGTATGTCAATACCTTAGCCATTAGTGGTACTTTGGTATTGGTGGGTTATTTAGGGCCTATAGACCCCTTCTTGAATTCGGTTCCTATGATTATGGGAAGAAGATCTGTAGCGGCTTCGCTCATTGGTGGTATTGCCGAAACGCAAGAAATGCTTGACTTTTGCGGTGAAAACAATATCGTTTCGGAAATTGAAATGATCAAGATGCAGGACATCAACGAAGCGTATGAACGAATGCTCAAAAGCGATGTACGTTACCGTTTTGTGATTGATATGGCTTCTTTGAAATAATATAATAGCCTTAAAAAAAAGAATCCCAAACACTGAATTTTAATTGGTGTTTGGGATTTTTGGTTTTAGGCTAGCACCAAATGAACACACCCCCAGCCCCTCTCAAGAGGGGAATTAGGAGTGCTTCAAAAATAATACGTCATTTTATATTGCTTTTTATAGAATAAAAATTCTACCTCGAACTGATGGATGCGATAATTACACCCAATGGGTTTAATTACTCTTTCACCAAATAGATTCCGTCTTCCTTGATTTCGATTCGTTTTTCTTTGTACAAAGCACCAATGGCTTTCTTGAAAGTTTTCTTGCTCATTTTCAAAACCGTTTTGATGTCTTCGGGATGGGAATTGTCGGTGAGACGCAAGAAACCGCGACTGGCACGCAATTCGTCGAGGATTTTCTCGGCATTGGGTTCGATGTTTTGGTAGCCCTGAATTTGAAGGCTAACATCTATTTTATTATCGGGACGAATGGTTTTGACATAGCCTCTCATACGGTCACCTGTGCGAATGGCATCATCATATACTTCGTCTCTGTATAGCAATCCTTTGTGCCGCTCGTTGATGATGACGTTTAATCCCAGCTCGGTGATGTGGGAAACGATTAAATCAACCTCCTCGCCTTTTTCGACTGTGAGCTCGTTATTGTTCAAAAACTGATTGGTTTTGCTTGAGGCCACCAAACGTTTGGTTTTCTCGTCCATATACAAGTAGACCAAATAGCGCTTCCCTTTTTCCATAGGGCGCGCTTGCTCTTTGAAGGGCACGAGTATGTCTTTCTCCATTCCCCAATCCATAAATGCGCCTATTTGGTTGACGTAGTTCACACGCAAAAGTGCAAATTCGTTCAACAAAATATAGGGTTCGAGTGTGGTTGCAACGGGACGTTCTTCGTGGTCTAGGTAGACAAAAACGATAATCTCCTCGCCAATTTCCCATTCGTTGGGCACGTATTTATTGGGTAAAAGTATGTCGTGTATTCCTTCGGGGTCTTGTTCGGGGTTTCCCAAAAACAGCCCCACTTTGGTGTCACGTAATATGGTGAGCGTGTTGTATTTTCCTATTTCAATCATTATTTCCTTTTCTAAAGTGCAAAGATACGAAGAATGAAAGGATTTATTTTGAAGGTAATCTGAAGAAGTTTTCGCTGTAGTTCTTTTAGTATATTCCCAATTTGACTCTTGAACAATGGGATCGTTTCAAAAATAGTTTCCCAAACAAAGCTATTATCCACCGAAAAATACTAGTGCACAATAAAATTTCTCATTGATTTTGCTCCGCGCCAATCTACTTCAGGAAATTTAATCTTTATCTCTTCATCAATTTGAGAAATTGCTTCTCCTATAACGATAAAATTTTTGAGTACAGCATCCTGTTTAAGCCAATCGTTCATAAACTCTTCCTTGGTTGTTGTGTTCGACACCAACTCTAATTTTTCAATAGCTTCTAGAATATGAAGGAAGTATATCTTTTGCTTATCAGTTTTCATAAAAATACCTTACTTCACTTAGTACTTTTTCCTTGATAAACTTACTTAAACCGTTTTCTGAAATTAAATCCACTTTTTTATGTAGTTTTTCTTCTAACTCAAAGTGAATCTTGGACAAGGTAAAGAGTCCAATAGGATGATGTAGCGAAAAAAGAATATCAATATCACTGTCCTTACTTTCTTCATTTCTGGCCACAGAGCCAAACAAACCTATTCTCTTGGGTTGATAGGGCTTTAAAGTTTCGATGATAATATTTAACTGATTCTTTGATAGCATAGTACAAATGTACATAAAAAATTGTTTTCTGATTTAATCTAACTTTTCTCGATCTAAGGTATAAAGCCCGAAATATTATCTAGATAAATTATCTAGAGCATTTTAACCAAATCGGCTGTGGACTTTATAAATTTTATCTTCCATTGACAGTATAGAACTATCTAAAAAAACTACTTCGTTAGGATTTTTTTATAAAAAGATCTTCCATTCCAATCTAAATGAAGGATGTACATAGCGTCTGAAAGTTGTTGATTGTATTGCAGTTGCAATTCTTGTCCTTGCATTTTATAACTCGCACTTTGCAATAAAGTTCCATTGATGGAAAGCAGGGACACTTGGATGTAATCGTTGCTTATTTGTGGCAAGCGAATCGTTAGTTTTCCATCGGAACACGGATTAGGATAGACTGAAATGTCTTGGTATTGCTCCTTATCGAAATCCACCGAACTTAAAAGCGATGCATTGAAAATAGGCAGTTTGGCAAAATTGCTTCCTAATACTTGGGTAACTTCGGCTTCGGTCATACAAAGCCAATCCTGCATCACTGTGGAATACAATTGACGGTAATCAAATTGCATCGGCACTTGGTTGCTAACCGTTGCATTTAATGGAATATCGGGAGAAGCACCTATCATACCTGAAACAGGGTAAGCGGTTCCAGCTACTTGCGTAGGACTGGTATTCAGAGCGGTTCCGAAAAACATAACCGGCGCTGCAGAACCGTGATCGGTGCCCATACTGGCATTGCTTTTGATGCGTCGGCCAAACTCACTAAAGGTCATTCCGGCTACTTTATCTGCTTTTCCCATTTGTTCTAAGTCTTTCTGAAAAGCACCAATAGCTTGAGACAATAGAGTTAAATTGGTGGCTTGCGAACCAATAGTCTTATCGGTACTGCTGACCTGATTCTCGTGGGTGTCGTGGGTATTGGGATGGTTTACAATATAGACTGGGGTTTTCAGACCTCCGTTGATTAATTTGGCAACAATCTTTAATTGGTCGGCTAATTTGTTCCCAGATGGATAAGTTACACCTGTACTTAACGGCACTCCATAGGCGTTTTGTATGGTGCTACGGTACACATTGCTTTGGTCTTTCATTAGTCGCAAAAAAGTCAATTCCTGACCATAATCATTATTGGGTGCAGGATCTGTAATCGAATTGATTACATTCAATAAAGCATTGGGATCGGTAACACTATATCCCATATTTATATTTTGGCCTTGCAAAATGAAAGGCAGGGTGGAACCAATTTGAATTGCCAAAGGATCAGGCATTTCTGCTGTAGGATAAGCGGCAGGGAAATTAGGGTATTTTATATCTAAAGCTCTACCGAGCCAACCGCTATCCAATGATGTATTACTACCGGAACCAGTAAACCAGATATCTGTGGCTCTGAAGTGACTAAAATTAGGATTAGGATAGGAAACTCCTTGCACAATCATCAGTTTTCCATTGTTGTAGAGTCCTTGCATTTCCGACATAGCCGGATGCAAACCCGTTGTTAAATTATTATTTAAGGGCAATACCTGGGAGTTATTCATCATAATATTGCTTCTTGCATTGACTAAATTGGTCCATTTGTCTAATGCAAAAACCGTATTTAATCCGTCATTGCCCCCATTTTGCTGCACAATAACCAATATTCGGCCGCAGTTGACCGCTGCAAGCGCCATTTTTTCTAAAGAAGTATCATCAATTTGAGAAGATGCCATTACAGGAATACCACTGAATAGAATGGGAACAGAGGCTGCAGCAGTTGTTTTTATAAAATCTCTTCTTTTCATGTCTTTGGTTTTTTCAAGATTTGGGATGGTCTCGTCGTTCCTGCCTCACAAACGAAACAAAAAAACTAGTCCTCATTTACATTAATTGATATTCTGCGAGTTGAGTAATGGTCAGCAATAAACTCTTCAACCTTGTTTTTACTGTATTGATATTTGTTGTATTTGTTGGGTTTCCAATATAATTATTCCAAGCTGTGGTCCAATAATAATTTTCGGTTTGATTGGATAGTAAATTCTGCACTTTCAAGGTATTTTTCACCGTGACACTCAAATCAACTGGTAGTAAATATTTGACACATTGGTCTACCAGCAAATCGGGATCTGCACAAGTAGTAGCAGGAAATTGCTGTATCCAAGTGATGACATCTACCTCAATTCGTGTCTGCAAACCATTGTACGTTTTATTATATCCGCCGAAAATAATAGTGAAAAAATTAAATCTTTTTTGGGTTGTGGTCGAGTTGATCCAATATTCGTGATAGGATGGTTTTTGGTAAAAGGCATTCCAACCCGAAACGTTTGGAATAGTCCCCATTGCTTGCTCGATGGGAAACAGAATACTGGAATTAAAATCATTCCAAAGCTTATATTGTGCATTGTAATTCGTGGCGTCGGATACAGTAGCGCCGATATTGAAGGTTCGAAGTGAGCCTATTACCAAATCAAAAGGAGATTTGATGTAGGCTCCCCTATTGGCCATATCATAAAAATGTTGACTTTTGAAAAGGGTATCTAAAACGGGTTGAATATTCCAATTGTTGCTTACAAAAACCTGTGCTAATGGTGTGATGACATTCGCTTCAATATTGGCATCGATGTCGTAATACACAAAGAAGCGGTACAATCGGCGACAGATGTATTCAGAAACCACAATCGATTTAGAAAAAATCATATCGATAAAAGCATCCAACTCATTGGCTCCCGTTCCGCTAATTACGGTATTGTTGAAAAAGGCAGAAAAAGTCTTCGTGGTTTTATCGTGCAGGGCATCATCGTAAGTGGTGGTGGTTGGATAGGCGTTCAAATTTTTTACTCTCCAACCCGTTAAGACTTTGGCTGCTTCTACCACATCTTCTTGAGTGTATGCGCTAAGTGGATCTTTTCCCAAAGTGAACAATTCCATTACCTCTCTAGCAAAATTTTCGTCGGGTGCATTTTTAGTATTGGCCTGATTGTTCAAATAATACATCATCGCAGGCTGAGTTGCCATATTTCGGATGATGGTTTTGAAATTTCCCATGCAATTTTCGCGATAATACTTCATATAATCGTAGCATATTCTGGCCGAATTGGTACCACAATAGGAGTTTTGAGAAACTCGAACGACCGTAAAATCAATGGGGATAAAATGATACCAAAACAAAGCCATTTTCTCGCGAATATTTAAGTCCTGATTGACTCCAAGTGCAAAACACCAAGCGGCAAGTCCTCTGGTTCTGTTCGTATTTGTCGTGCCTCCAACAGCGCCTGTAGTAAAAACATTTTGCGTCCAATCGCTTCCATAAGGTAGCCCATTTTCGTCGGCACTATCAGGTTGGTAATAATTTATTGGAGGATTTGGAGTGGTATTGGTAAAATTCAAAAGTGCATTTACTGAAGCCGTCATGCCAAGATTGACAAAAGCATCGGCGTCGGGCTTTTTGAATCCAAATTGAGTGCGTCTTAACAAATAAGTTGCTTCGTTAAGTGTCCAAGGTCCAGTATAAGGTGCTAATCCACTAGAAACGGGCCCTATCCTGGCATTAGTGGAAGATGCATTATGCCTGATGGAATAATTCTTTCTTCTGTATTTTTCGAATAAAGGATCTTCAGCATTTACATTTCTGGATAACAGTCTCTTAAAAAGACTTCTTCGATTAATTTTACTCGCCATAACCTAAAGTTTTAGCTAATATAATAATTTCTTCTAACTTTCTGAAATATAGGCTCTTTTCTTTGCTAGCCCCCGTGTATAAAATTGAGCATGAGTACAGCAAGTTTGAAGTACGTTAGAACATTAAGGGCGAAAGTATTGGATTAAGACGCTGCAAGTTTTGTTGAAAACATCTATAGTTTTTTTTGAGCAATCCTTTATAACAATAGGGTTTGCATTTGGGTTAAATCCTCATTAAAGGAGACGAATTGCGCTGGAAAACCTTCTTTAATTTTCCCTATTTCATTCTGCATATTAATTGCAGCTGCTACACGGCAAGTTGCCATTTTTACTGCTTCATCAAGGGATATATTCATATGATCGACCGCATTTATTATTGCTTCCTGCATAGAAATGGTGGCTCCTGCCAAATTACCTTCGCTATTGCGGTAAAAACCGTTTTCTAAATGGGCGTCGAAATTGCCCCATTTGAAGTTTTCGATTTTACGTCCGAGAAAGGTAGCATCGGTTATCAAAAACAGTTTTTCTTTTTTTTGTTTGTAAGCTATTCTTGCGGCAGCATAACTGCAGTGTACACCGTCTAAAATGACCGGCGCATAAATAGCATCATTTTCAAAAACAGCACCCACTAAACCTGGGTCACGATGTCCGAACTGTGTCATTGCATTGAATAAGTGAGTTACCAGTTTCAACCCTTTTGAGAAATAATATTGTGCTTCATCATAGGTAATTGTGGTATGACCTATCGAGATCAAGATACCACTTTCGAGTAGCATTTCGAGCTGTTCATTAGTAAAACATTCCGGTGCAATCGTCATTATTTTTATGACGTCTTTGCCATAGCGAATGATTTCTTCTAGTTCTGAATTGGTTGGTTTTCGAACCTGATCGGCGCTGTGAGCGCCGCGTTTCAAAGGGTTTAGAAAGGGGCCTTCGAGATGCATTCCCAAGACACCATTTTTGTGTTTTTCTCTGTAATTCCGAATCGATTCAATTCCCTGATGAATGGTTTCATTAGAAGACGAAATGAGACAAGGAAGTGTGTGCGTGGTTCCGTATTTTAGACTGGTTTGATAAATGTCTTGAATTGTTTCTTGGGTTGGACTCTGGCTAAAATACAGTTCTTCGCCTCCATTGATTTGGATGTCGATAAAACCAGCCGAAAGCTGTTTGCCCTTTAAGTCTATTACTTGGCAATCCATTGGGGTTTCTGTTTGGACTGCAAGTATAAGCCCGTTTTCTATGAGTACAACAGCCTGATTGAGTATTTCCTCCCCCGTGTGAATAATCCCATTAACAATCGCCTGTTTCATTCTATGATACTTATTTAAAAAAATGTCCGATAAAAAACAAAAATAGTAGTTTTTTATCGGACAAAAATAATTAAAAAAAACGTTTTGAATTAATTATGATTAATACTCATAACGTTTGAAAGCTTCGATGGCTTCGTATTCGGCTAGACCCAACTCATCGTAGAGTTTTGCTGTGTTTTTGTTACGATCTTCGGCTCTAACCCAGAATTCTCTTGGGTCGTTTCCTTGGAACATCACCCTGTCTTTTTGTGATTGATGGTACAAAATAGCGTGGCGTTTCAGTGTCACCTCGTCTGGACTTAAAGGAACGGCCATATCTATTTCGTGTAAATCCCATTCGTGCCAAGCTCCTCGGTACAACCACAACCAACAATCACGCATATAAGGTTTTGATTTTAGCCTTTTCAAAGCGGCAAAAATAGCGTTCAAACATACTT
>NZ_JBIKRX010000008.1:0-57873 GCF_044348915.1 Flavobacterium sp.
AGATACAATAGAAGGTCAAATATGGGGACAATCTTCGATGTGTTAATGAAAAAGATGGTGAAATTTGAATAAATATCAATAAAATCAATAGATAACAAGGGTGCTCTAAGCGCCTATACCTATAAAAAATCTTTGAATCTGCGGTTCTCTTTTTATATAGGCAAAACGGTCGTGCTCTTGACTTCGGATATAATAAAAAAACTGTTAATCAAAGAAACCTCGGGCAAAACCGATAATTTTTTTTGATGAAAATGATGGTAACTTTCCATATCGGGTAAGACTACTTTTAGTAAATAATCGAAATTTCCCGAAACAAAATTACATTCTAAAACCTCAGGCATATTCATAATCGACTGATTAAAACCTTCCGAAATATCGTGTGTTTGCTTGATAAGAGTCACTTGACAATAAATAATTAGGTTTTGCCCCAATTTTTTTTTGTTCAAAATCGTCACATACTTTTCGATAACGCCTTCTTTTTCCAAACGTTTCATTCTGTCGTGCACTGGCGTTAGCGAAAGATTAATTTTACCCGCAATATCTTTCAACGTCAAATGAGCATCTTCTTGAAGAAGTCTCAATATTTTTTTGTCGGTTTCGTCTAAAATCATACTATTTAATTGTTTTCAAACATTTTTAAAACTAGTTAATTTTTCGCTTTGGAAATAAAAAAAATACTCTATTAAGAAATATTTTATTCAAATATAGTAAATAAAATAAATATTTTCTAAGTTTGACTTGCACAACTGCGTGTATTTACTTTAATAGTAACTTTGCAACACTATTCACTAACATTTAAATCTTCACAATTATGATTATTGGAATCCCAAAAGAAATCAAGAACAACGAAAATCGTGTTGCACTGACACCAGCAGGTGTTGCTGAGTTCAAAAAACATGGACATACTGTTTACGTTCAAAAAGGAGCTGGAGAAAATAGCGGTCTTTCTGACGAAGAATATGTTGGAGCTGGAGCTGAAATACTACCTACCATAGAAGCCGTATACGAAATTGCCGAGATGATTATCAAGGTAAAAGAACCTATCGCATCTGAATATCCATTAATCAAAAAAGATCAATTACTTTTCACATACTTCCATTTTGCCTCTTGCGAACCATTGACTCACGCAATGATCGAACAAAAAGCAATTTGTTTGGCATACGAAACAGTAGAAAAATCAGACCGCAGTTTGCCTTTATTAGTACCAATGTCTGAAGTTGCAGGAAGAATGGCCATTCAAGAAGGAGCAAAATATCTTGAAAAACCAATGAAAGGAAAAGGAATCCTTCTCGGAGGTGTTCCCGGAGTTCCACCAGCAAAAGTTTTGGTATTAGGAGGAGGCATTGTAGGTACTCAAGCAGCAAAAATGGCTGCCGGTTTTGGAGCCAGAGTTGTGATTATGGATGTAAGCTTACCTCGTTTACGCCATTTGGCCGATATTATGCCTGCCAATGTAACTACTGTTATGTCTAATCATTATAATATTCGTGAAGCTATAGCCGAAGCTGATTTGATTGTTGGAGCTGTATTAATCCCAGGAGCCAAAGCACCGCATTTGATTACTCGCGATATGCTAAAATTAATGCATCCAGGAACTGTGGTAGTTGACGTTGCTGTTGACCAAGGTGGTTGCATCGAAACTTGCACACCTACAACTCACGAACATCCAACATTCATTATCGATGATATTGTACACTACTGTGTTGCCAATATGCCTGGAGCCGTTCCTTATACTTCTACTTTGGCGTTGACCAATGCCACTTTGCCTTACGCTTTGCAATTGGCCAACAAAGGATGGAAAAAAGCTTGTGCTGAAAATGAAGAATTGAAAAAAGGACTCAATGTAGCCAACGGAAAAGTTGTTTATGAAGGAGTTGCCCAAGCTTGGGGATTGCCATTCGAAAATGTAGAAACTGTCTTAAACTAGAACTAAAATTCAGCTTAAAAAAAGAGTATATTTATAATTCAGTTTACATAAATATCAAATCTGTCAAGTTATAAAACTTGACAGATTTTTTTATTTTGGAGCTATTCAGCTTCGCTGAATCTTCGATGTCCTGCTGTACGTTTTATATTTTGCGCCGAGCACCGGCACAAAATGATGCCACTTCCATCAGGGCTAAAAACCGATTACTGCAACCTGTACACTACTCCTTCTGTTTTGACCAATAATAAATCGGGATACCTATCAACATTATAAAAACGCCCCAACCACAAGTACTAGGTTTGGTGTACAACAAAGCAATTCCAATCGCGCTGGCAATAACAATATAAAGTGCTGGTAAAAACGGATAACCAAAAGCTTTATAAGGTCTTTCGGCATCAGGCATTTTTCTGCGAAGAATGAAAATTCCGTAAATCGTCAGGATATAAAATACCAAAACGATAATTACAACGAAGTCCAATAAATCGCCATATTTTCCCGTCAAACACAAAGCCGAAGCCCAAAAACATTGCGCCCACAATGCCCAAGCCGGAACACTTGCCTTATTCAAATGGGAAGCTTTTTTGAAAAACAAACCGTCTTGCGCCATCGTATAATACACTCTTGCACCTGCCATAATCAATCCATTATTGCAGGCAAAAGTCGAAATCATAATCATCAAGGCGATAATTAACGTTCCAATACTTCCAAAAATGTTTTGCGAAGCCACAACCGCTACTCTATCCGATTCTGCTGTAGCGATGTCTTGCAAAGGAACCACCGCCAAATACATCACATTGGCCAAAATATAAATACAACTTACAATCAAAGTGCCCAGAAACAAACTCAATCCTACATTTCGTTTTGGATTTTTGATTTCGCCAGCGATAAAAGTCACGCCTTCCCAAGCCACGCTCGAAAACAACGAACCAACCATTGCCGCGGACATAGCCGAAATCAAAGCCACACCGCTAATCGGAAGCCAAGAACCTGTATCAACATCCAAAGATTGCGAAGTCCAAGCATTCGCCCAGTTGGCATCCCAAACTTCGGCTTTGGCTTCAACGAATCCGAAAATAATCAATCCGAAAATAGAAGCCACTTTAATAACCGTCAAGACCGTTTGCAAAATCTTACTGTTTTTTACTCCTCGACTGTTGATATAACTCAATAAAATAATGGTGATTATCGAAACAATTTGAGCCGCATGCAATTGGAAATCGCCTAACTCAAAAATTATATTTTTCTCACTCACTGGTGGATATATATAAGCGGCGAATTTAGAAAAAGCCACGCCCACAGCGGCAATGGTACCCGTTTGAATGACGGCAAAAAAGCTCCAACCGTACAAAAAACCAATCAGTTTTCCGCAAGCTTCCTTGATATACACATATTGTCCGCCCGCTTTAGGAAACATCGCACTCAATTCGCCATAACTCACGGCGGCAATCACGGTAATAAATCCTGTGAGCACCCACATCGCAATGAGCCAGCCGGCAGAACCTAATTGGCGCACCATATCCGAGCTAACAATAAATATTCCAGAACCAATCATCGAGCCCACTACGAGCATGGTTCCGTCTAGTAATCCGAGTTCTCTTTTGAAATGTTCTTGGTCGTTGTCTTGCATCATATTTTGGTTGTTTTGGTTGGCTAAAGATATACTTTTTTTGGAAATTTTATAAAATAGATGAAAAAGTAGTTTTATTTTGGCGTGTCCCTACGGGTCGGGCTGTCCGCTGTATCTTTCATTCCGCTATCGCTTCATAAAAGGATGCCGCTTCCATCCCTCACGCGAATAAGAACGTCAATGACAACACAATATTTACAGAAAATTTGTAAGAAAAAATTAATCTATTTGAGGGAAATTTATTTAAAAACAAACTTTCGTTAACTTCTGCATTTGAGATGAATAGGTGTTATGGAAAAGCGATTATAAAGGATTTAACAGGAAGCTTAAAATAAACCTACATGGAAAAAAATAAGATTACAGATTCTATCAGAAATGAGAAACTTCAGTTAGAAATGTTCGAAAAATTTATATACTTGAAAGTTCCAGCTTTATGTTTTTTCATTAGTGTTATGTGCCTAACTAAAGGCTTTCAGAATTTTACTTTTTTAGATTATAATGAAACATCTTCAAAAATCGGTTTTTTATTTATAGGTTTAGGAACAATTTCATTAATAATAAAAATTATTCGTTTGAAATTAATTTCTGTAGATAACACAAATCTAAATGTCAAAGAAAATATTCTAAATGTAGCCGAAAAAAGAAAATGGAAAAACCGAACTGAATAGCGAAAAGACTATAATCTTTATAACTGTTCCTGTTAAAGGTTATGATGATTACATTGATTATAATAAGCATGCGGGAGAAAGAATTTATATTTTCTTTGACCATAAAAAAGTCTTATTACGTAGTATAGATAACTTCGATAGTTTTAGTTTTAAAATTCAGAATGGTGAAAATTCAGCAAATGAAAAAACTACAATTAATGCTATAAAGCTAGCTGCCAACAGCCATTTTGAGATAGCTGGAATTTAGTGGAATTATCGTTTTGCATCATTAAGTTAAGCTTTATTTGTCATTCTGACGAAGGAAGAATCTCATGTTAGTTGCTCTCGTTTGTTGAGATTCTTCCTTCGTCAGAATGACAAAATCATCAACAAAACCCTAACTCAATGTCATTGCGCTCGCTCTAGCTTAAAATGATAAAACACAACCAAAAAAACTCCCAAGTCGCCTTGAGAGTTTTTAGTTTTATAGAAGAAAGAATTACACCAAATCAAAACGATCTAGATTCATTACTTTGTTCCAAGCTTTCACAAAATCTTTTACAAATTGCTCTTGAGAATCGGCACATCCATAAACTTCTGCTAAAGCTCTAAGCTCTGAATTCGAACCAAAGATTAAATCGACACGAGTCGCTTTCCATTTCAAATCGCCAGTTTTGCGATTTCGACCTTCATAAACATCTTTAGATTCTGAAGCCGCTTTCCAAGTGGTGCCAAAATCCAGTAAATTCACAAAGAAATCATTCGTCAATGTTTCAGGACGACTGGTGAATACGCCATTTACAGCATAATCAAAATTGGTATTCAACACACGCAAACCACCAACCAAAACCGTCATTTCAGGCGCAGTCAAGGTGAGTAATTGTGCTTTGTCAAGCAACATTTCCTCAGCCGAAACGGTGTATTTTGTTTTCATATAATTGCGGAAACCATCGGCTTCTGGTTCAAGCACTGCAAAAGATTCCACATCGGTTTGTTCTTGTGAAGCATCGCCTCTTCCGGGTGTAAAAGGAACGGTAACCGCTTGACCTGCATTTTTGGCTGCTTTCTCAATTCCAACACATCCAGCCAAAACAATTAAATCGGCAATTGACACTTGTTTTCCGTTAGATTGACTAGTATTAAATGTTGATTGAATTCCTTCAAGTATTCCTAAAACTTTCGACAATTGCGAAGGATTATTCACTTCCCAATCCTTTTGTGGAGCCAGACGAACGCGTGCTCCATTCGCTCCACCTCGTTTATCCGAACCTCTAAAAGTCGATGCCGAAGCCCAAGCTGTAGCAACCAATTCAGACACAGGCAATCCTGAATCTAGTATTTTAGATTTTAAAGCAGCTATATCATTCTCATCAATCAATGGATGTTTTACAGCAGGAATTGGGTCTTGCCAAATTAGTTCTTCTTTCGGAACTTCTGGTCCAAGATATCGTGCAATAGGCCCCATATCGCGGTGGGTCAATTTGAACCACGCACGAGCGAAAGCATCTTCAAAAGCAGCTGGATTTTCGAGGAAATGTCTTGAAATTTTTTCATAAATACGATCAAATCTCAAAGCTAAGTCAGCCGTAAGCATTATTGGAGCGTGACTTTTTGATGGATTGTGTGCATCTGGAACGGTTCCTGCTCCTGCACCATTTTTGGGTTTCCATTGGTGGGCACCCGCTGGACTTTTGGTCAACTCCCATTCGAATCCGAAAAGATTTTCTAAATAATTGTGACTCCATTTTGCAGGTGTCGTTGTCCAAGCTCCTTCTAGACCGCTACTAATTGTGAATTCTCCAGTTCCAGTTCCAAAAGTATTATTCCAACCCAAACCTTGCTCTTCGATACTTGCAGCGGCAGGTTCTGGCCCAACATATTGATTTGGATCGGCAGCACCGTGAGTTTTTCCAAATGTGTGTCCGCCAGCAATAAGAGCTACCGTTTCTTCATCGTTCATTGCCATACGAGCAAACGTTTCCCGAATATCAATTGCTGACGCCAATGGATCAGGATTGCCGTTAGGTCCTTCTGGATTTACATAAATCAATCCCATTTGAACGGCAGCCAAAGGATTTTCTAATTCACGGTCGCCTGTATAACGTTGATCATCCAACCATTTTCCTTCGGAACCCCAATAAATATCTTCGGCAGGTTCCCAAACATCTTCACGTCCGCCAGCGAAACCAAAAGTTTTGAAACCCATCGATTCGAGTGCACAATTTCCTGTAAGAATCATCAAATCTGCCCAAGAAATTTTCTTGCCGTATTTTTGTTTGATAGGCCACAAAAGCAAACGAGCTTTGTCTAAATTCACATTGTCAGGCCAACTGTTTAGCGGAGCAAATCGTTGCGTTCCCATACCAGCGCCACCTCGACCATCAGCAATACGATACGTTCCCGCACTATGCCACGCCATTCTAATAAAAAACGGACCATAGTGACCATAATCGGCTGGCCACCAATCTTGAGAATCGGTCATAAGCTTAAAAATATCTTGCTTAATTGCATTCAAATCCAAGCTTTTGAAAGCTGCTGCATAATCAAACTCTTCGCCCATTGGATTGGATAAAGAAGAGTGTTGCCGGAGAATGTTTAAGTTTAATTGATTTGGCCACCAATCACTGTTACGAGTACCCATGCTTTGTTTTACGGCACTTCCTGAAAAAGGACATTTTCCTCCTTCATCAACTTTAGTCTTATTTTCCATAATGAATTGATTTTAAAAAACTTCCCTACGAATTTACCAAAAAAATATCTAATTTAAATCGTTTTCTAATAGATAAAAACTATACCACTAAATGAAAATTCTTCGTCCAAAAATCAAACTAAGTTCTTCGAAAAATATTAAAGCGACTATTATAAAAAAACTCCCAAGTTACCTTGAGAGTCTTTACAAAATATAATTACAAAAGTCTTTACAACACCCGATTCACTTGAACTAAATTCCTTTCGTAATAAGATTCTTTGGTCGAAGATATGATGACGCCTCCGTGCGTCGCAGAATGAATAAATTTTATTTCGCCATCCAATACTTCGACTACCATCCCAACATGATTGATTCTCTTGCTTCCTCGAGTACTAAAGAAAATCAAGTCGCCTTTTTGAGCATCTTGAGCTTCTATTCTTGAGCCATAAGCAGCCATCTCGGCAGAAGATCTTGGCAATTTAATATCCGTATTAGAAAAAGTATAACACATCAATCCCGAACAATCAAATCCTTCACTTGAGGTTCCACCAGAACGATAACGGGTACCTATGTTTTCTGAAGCTCTAGAAATCAATTGATCTACAAAAGCCTCGTCGTGAGCCATACTCACCACCTCTTTATTTTCAAACTTTTCTTTTACAAAAGCCCCCTCAAGAGCGATTGCCTTCTCAACCTCAAGAGCTTTCTCTACCACAACAGATGTGAAAATTTTCAACATTGAACCTACCAATAACTTTTTGACTACAGATGGATTCTGTTTTTCTAATTCAGCAACTGAAAGTCCGTATTTCTTGGCAATTCCATATTTGGTCTCCTTGGGTAAAACTTCATGTGTAATGACATTCTCGGCTTTATTTTCGGTTGATTCTTTTAGTTTCTCGACAACTATTGAATTTGCCTTTATCTCATTTTCCACTTTCTTTTCAGTAAGTTTCTCTTCAACTGGACTGGATTTTGCCGTGTCTTTTACAGGAATACTGATACTTTGTCCCGCTTTTAGAGACTTGTTTCCTAATTTTGGGTTGGCTTTTTGAATTTCTGCTACCGTTATACCGTATAGTTTAGCTATGGAATACAAGGATTCTTTTGGCAATACTACTCTATTTATAGTGTTTTCTGCACTGAGATTTTCAACAATCGGAACCTGTTGAGATGGAATAGCAACTTGTTTTGGCTGTGCAATTTTGGTTGGAATTTTTTCAGGTTTTACTTCTTTACTTTCTTCTGCAATCCCCTTTGGTTGTTCAGAAATAGTAACCGATTTTGAAGGTATGCTTATTTTTTGCCCCGCTTTTAAGGATGACTTTTCTAAATTTGGATTGGCTTTTTGTAAAGCAGTAACCGTAATTCCATACTTTTTTGAGATGGAATATAAAGACTCTTTAGGCAAAACTTCGTGAGTTATGTCACTATTTGAAGCCTCAGTTTTGTTATCTGCTTGAGAATTAATAACAACTTTATCTTTTGGCGCATTTTTTTCTAGCTCTTTTGGCGGCAAGTTTTCTGCGGCTTTAGGAGTTGATGGAACAGATACTAAATTATCAGCAGCAGTTTCAGGTATCTTGATGGTTTGTCCAATTTTAAGACCTTCTTTTTCTAAATCAGGATTAATAGCATATAATTCAGAAACACTAATATTGGACTGCTTTGCTATTCCATAAACCGTTTCCTTAGGCAGGACTTCGTGGTTTTTTAACGGCAGATCTTTAGCTACTTCAGCTTTGTTGTTTTTGGAGTTTTTATTTTTGGAAGAAGAGATCAACAAAACTGTCTTTGGTTTAATTCCATTAACAGCATCAGGATTCAGTTCATAAATAACTGAAGTTGAAACCTTGTATTTTTTTGCAATCTCACTAATAGTCTCTCCTTTAGTAACAGTGTGTCGAATGTATTTTTCTTGCGAAAAAACAGATAAACTGCTGACAAGCAATACAAATACAATCCACTTAAAACTCTTCATTCCAATTATTTAAATTACATCTAAAAGCTGACAATATCGTAAATTCGAGACGTAAAGAATCAATAATCACTAATCATCACACCAATAAACCTATGCTTTTTGAGGAATACAAAGATACCACTTTTGTTAGTTTTGAACACTAAAGAGCTCTTAAAAATGAATAAAATCAAAAATTTTTACTACAAATCATACCAAAAAATATAGTTTTATCATTATTTTTTCATCAAATAGGTATTAAACCAAGACAAATAACGTTCAAAACGGTCTTTTTGAAAACTAGGCTTCGTGATGCCATGAAACTGCCCAGGATAGATAATAAGTTCGGTTGGTATTCCAATAGATTTAAACGCCTGATACATTTGCTCGCTACCTACAGCAGGCACATTATAATCACTTTCGCCCACCATAAATTGAGTAGGTGTCTTTATTTTGTTCGCTTTCAAAAAAGGATAGGAAAGCGCAATATATTTATCAAAATTCTTCCAAGGTTGTCCAATTTCATTATCATATTGCAAGATATATTGATCTACTCCATACATTGATGACACCATTGCAACTCCTGCTCCACTTGCAGCCGCTTTGAAACGATTATCTGATGCGATAGTATAATCGGTCAAAATACCACCATAACTCCAACCTCCAATTCCCAATTTGTCGGGATCTGCAATGCCTTTTTTCACTACATAATCTGCGGCTCCTAATATATCTAAAACTTCCTTGTTACCCCAATCACCTGAAATCACTTTGCAAAAATCCAAACCGCGACCATTAGAACCTCTGTAATTAACTCCTACAACTGCGTACCCTCCTGCAGCCAACATTTGTCGTGTGAGATCAAAACTATAATCATCTTGCGAAACAGGACCACCGTGAATATAGAAAATGGTTGGCAATTTTTTTCCATTTGAAGCATTCGCTGGACGATAAAGCAAATTGGAAACCAACATGCCGTCCTTACTTTTTGAGGTAAATCCCTCGACAGTGGCAAGTTGCAATTTTTCTAAAAATGCGTCTTGATGTTTGGTCAACCGTCGAACATCACCTCCTTCGAGGGCATAAATTTCTGCCGGAGTCTGTGAATCACTCATCGTGGCGAGAAAACTACCTGAAGGATGGCGTTCTAAATTGGAAAAACTCCGATTGCCACCTGCAATTTTATTCATTTTACCATCTGAAACCGAAAATTCAGCAACATATTTTGTTCGATCATCTGTTACCAAAGCCATTACCGCAGTTCCATTCTGCGTCCATCTTGGGCTTCCAACAGGTCTATCGAGAGACTTTGACAATACTTTTGGTTCTCCACCATTCGAAGAAACAACACACAATATATTCTGGTCGTACATTATATAATCATCAGGCGAAGTCGATCGTAAATAAGCAATTTGCTTACCATCAGGACTCCACTGCAGCGATGTATCCGATCCTGTCCAAGTTGTTATTTGTTTGATTGCGGAATCCTTCTTGGCATCAATCACCCAAATATCCGTATTTTCATTTCTATCGGGATCAGCGGTACGATTACTCAAAAAAGCGATTTTTGCCCCATCGGGCGACCATTTAGGCTCCTTTTCATCAAAATTCCCTTTGGTGAGCGTATCCATTTTTTTAGTTGCAACGTCATAAAGATAAAGATGGGTTGGTTTTCGAATTCGATACCCTTCGATGTCTTGTTTGAAATGATAACGATCTATGACAATTGGCTTTGGAGTTTTTACTTTTGCTGTATCCAATTGGGTTTTGATTACCAAAGCTATTTTCGTACCATCGGGAGACCACTCATAATCCTCTAAATCCCCTTTTTTTATATCTGTCAATTGTTTGGCCTCTCCGCCACGTCTATCCATAATCCATATTTGACTGTCTTTGAGTCCGTTTCTTGAAGACACAAATGACAAATACTTACCATCGGGACTCCAATTGGGTTGCGATTCACCTTCTGGGCTATTTGTAAGTTGGATAGATTCTTTGCCATCCCAAGAAACCATCCATATATCTGAGTTTCTTTTATTCTTTACAGAATCAACGGTCGAAAGTGTGTAAGCTATCCAACTCCCATCTGGGGAAACACGGGGATCACTTAAGTTTTGCAAACGGTAAACATCTGAAGGTTTTAAAGCACGTTTTGTAGCGGTTTGAGCAAAAGTGTGTCCAAGGAAAATCAACGAAAATAGAAGAATAACTGATTTCATATTAAGCTTAGTTTATAAAATTGGCATTTGAATATTTTCTGTGTCTAAATATAGGATTTCTTTTTCAACTAGCCATCTAGTTTTTTATCATCGAATTAATTATAAACTTTTATAAAAGTTCATTTCGTAAAATTGATTTGTAAAATCAACAAAAAACTCCCAAGCTTCCTTGAGAGTTTTTAGCATTTAAATTACTTAATTATTTAGCTAAAAGTTTATGAGGCGGAGCAAACTTTGTTAGATTGATCCCTTTTACAGCTGCAATATATTCATCTAAAGTCGGAGTTCTACCGAGAACTGTCGATAGTACCACAACTGGTGTAGAAGAAAGTAAAGACTCTCCTTTTTTGCCCTCTTTATCTTCTACAACTCTTCCTTGGAAAAGACGCGTAGAGGTAGCCATTACTGTATCACCCTTCGATGCTTTTTCCTGATTACCCATACAAAGATTACATCCTGGACGCTCTAGATAAAGCATTTTTTCATATTCTGTTCTTGCCTCACCTTTAGGATTATTATCATCGAATTCGAAACCTGAGTACTTTTGCAAAACTGCCCAATCTCCTTCGGCTTTCAATTCATCGACGATGTTATAAGTTGGTGGCGCAACAACAAGAGGTGCTTTAAATTCAACTTTTCCATTTTGCTCTTCAATGTTTTTTAACATCTGAGCAAGAATTTTCATATCTCCTTTATGCACCATACAAGAACCAATAAATCCAAGATCAACCGTTTTCACTCCACCATAAAAAGATAGTGGTCTTATAGTATCGTGAGTATATCGTTTTGAAACATCAGCGTTATTCACATCTGGATCGGCAATCATTGGCTCAGTAATTTGATCTAAATCAACTACCACTTCTGCGTAGTATTTCGCATTAGCATCGGGAGTTAAAGCAGGTTTTTCGCCCGATTTGATTTCTGCGATTCTCTTGTCAGCTATAGCAACTAATCCTTTCAATACGTGTATGTGATTGTCCATACCTTTATCGATCATAATTTGGATTCTTGATTTAGAAATCTCAAGTGATTCAATTAGTGTGTCATCTTCAGAAATACAGATCGAAGCTTTTGCTTTCATTTCAGCTGTCCAGTCAGTAAACGTAAATGCTTGGTCGGCAGTAAGAGTTCCAAGATGTACCTCAATGATTTTTCCTTGAAATACGTTTTCTCCACCAAACTGTTTTAGCATTTGTGATTGGGTTGCGTGAACTACATCACGGAAATCCATATAAGGTTTCATTTCTCCTTTGAAAGTCACTTTTACCGATTCTGGAATTGGCATTGAAGCCTCACCGGTTGCTAATGCAAGAGCTACTGTCCCCGAGTCTGCACCAAAAGCAACTCCTTTTGACATTCTAGTATGCGAGTCCCCACCAATAATAATAGACCACTCATCTACAGTAATATCATTCAACACTTTATGAATAACATCGGTCATGGCGTGATAAACTCCTTTCGGGTCACGAGCCGTGATTAATCCGAAATCGTTCATAAACTTCATCAACTTTGGAATGTTAGTCTGCGCTTTTTTGTCCCAAACCGAAGCAGTATGACAACCTGATTGGTATGCACCGTCAACAATTGGTGAAATTATAGTAGCCGCCATAGACTCCAACTCTTGAGCAGTCATAAGACCTGTCGTATCTTGCGAACCTACAATATTTACCTCGACACGAACATCAGAACCCGCGTGTAAAACTTTACCCGGCGTGGTACCCACTGCATTTTTATTGAATATTTTTTCTACTGCTGTAAGACCTTGTCCTTCGTGTGAAATTTCTTTTGATGGAGCATACACAAGAGGAGCTTCGATGCCTAAAGTTTTAGCAGCGAATGTTTGTAATTTTTTACCAAACACAATAGCATAAGAACCACCAGCTTTGATGAATTCCATTTTTTGAGGAGTAAAAGCTTTCGAAATATCGATTAACTCCTTATCTCCATTGTATAATTTCTTTTCCTTAATATTAATGGTCAAAACAGTTCCAGTAGCAACAGAATACGCTTCCTCAAGAATTGGATCGCCACTTTCATTACGAATTGGATTTCCATTTTCATCCAATTTTTTAACCCAGTTTTTAAGGTCAAGCCCTATACCTCCTGTTACATCAACAGTGGTAAGGAAAATTGGAGAAATACCATTTGTTCCTGCAACAATTGGTGCAAAATTTACAAATGGAACATAAGGACTTGCTTGTTTACCTGTCCAAAGAGCGACATTGTTTACACCAGACATCCTTGAAGAACCAACACCCATAGTTCCTTTTTCAGCAATTAACATCACACTTTTATCAGGATGTTGTGTTTGTAATGCTTTAATTTCATCTTGTGCTTGAGGAGTAATCATACATTTACCGTGCAATTCACGATCTGAACGCGAGTGCGCTTGGTTTCCTGGCGAAAGTAAATCTGTTGAAATATCTCCTTCACCAGCAATAAAAGTCACTACTTTAATTTCTTCTGCAATTTCAGGTAATTTAGTAAAGAACTCAGCCTTAGCATAGCTTTCTAAAATATCAGCTGCAATTTCGTTGCCATTTTTGAAAGCTGCGGCTAAACGATCTGTATCTGCTTCGTAAAGAAAAACTTGTGTTTTTAAAACTTCTGCAGCGTCTTTCGCAATAGCTATATCATCACCTAAAGCTAAATCTAACAAAACGGCTATCGAGGTTCCTCCTTTCATATGAGATAATAACTCTAAAGCAAAAGCAGGCGTAATTTCAACAACAACTGATTGACCCAAAACTATTTCCTTTAAAAACTTCGCTTTCAAATTGGCAGCAGGTGTAGTCCCTGGAACAACGTTATAAATAAAAAATTTAAGCGAATCTTCGCGATTTTCATTATCTATATCTTTTATTTGCGCGATGATTTCGCTTAGCAATTCTGCTCCATCAATTGGTTTTGGATGAAGCCCTTGACTTTTTCTTTCTTCGATTTCTTGAATGTAATCGCTGTAAGTTTTCATGTGTGAAATATTTGTGGTGTTAAAGGCCGATTTTTTTTGATTACTTCAAAATAATAAGCCATAGAAAGTATGTTTTTATTATTGTACGCAAATTTAATAATTAAAGATGAGAATTAAAAAAAATTTAATAGAAGTCCCGATTTTAAAAATTATTATTACTAAATATTCAAAATACACGAATAATAATAAAAAATTACCTAAAAATCGACGTAATATTAATAAATTCTCAATTTAACAACTTTTTAAAATTGAAAAACTAAATCGATTGATATTTTTTGAATAGAAACGGTTATAAATAGACTAAATAGTAATCCCTATTTAACTACATCAATTTTGAAATAATTAATTCTTCGGAAATCCCTTCAGCATCAGCTTTATAATTTTTAATAATTCTATGACGAAGAATTCCAGTAGCTACCGCTTTTACGTCTTCAATATCTGGAGAAAATTTTCCATTGAAAGCAGCATTGGCCTTGGCAGCCAAAATTAAATTTTGTGAAGCTCTCGGCCCAGCTCCCCAATCGAGATAATTTTTGACATACTCATTCGACAAAGCATTATCAGGACGCGTCTTGCTAACCAGAGTTACCGCATATTCAATCACATTATCAGCCACTGGAATTCTACGAATCAGCTGCTGAAAATCGATAATTTCTTGAGCAGTAAATAATGGATTAATAGTAGAATGCGCATCGGATGTAGTGCGTTTTACCACTTGAACTTCCTCTTCGAACGATGGATAATTGAGTTTAATCGCAAACATAAAACGATCTAATTGCGCTTCAGGCAAAGGGTAAGTCCCTTCTTGTTCAATTGGGTTTTGAGTTGCCAATACAAAATATGGCAGTGCTAATTTATAGTTTTGACCAGCAATCGTAACCGAACGCTCTTGCATGGCTTCCAGCAAAGCTGCTTGTGTTTTTGGCGGCGTTCTATTGATTTCGTCTGCTAGAATAATATTAGAAAAAATAGGCCCTTTTATAAATTTAAATTGACGATTTTCATCCAAAATTTCACTTCCCAAAATATCCGAAGGCATCAAATCTGGGGTAAATTGTATTCTTTTAAAATCCAGCCCCAAGGCTTGTGCCAACGTATTAACCATCAATGTTTTGGCCAATCCGGGAACCCCAACCAATAGTGCATGTCCGCCAGAAAATATACAGAGCAAAATCTGGTCAACAACTGCATCTTGACCCACAATAATCTTTGCTATCTCGGCTTTTAATTCGTTCCTTTTTTGGACTAAGTTATGAATTGCGGTTACGTCTGACATAGTTGAAGTTAGAAGTTAGAAGTTGGAAGTTGGAAGTTAGAAGTAGAATCTGCAAACTAATTACTGAATACTGAACACTATTTCTTAAGCCAATTGTTTGTAAAAACACATTCTCTGTATTCTCCGTTTATTTTGATATAAGTGTCTTTTATTTTATCATCGAACCATTTCCCGATGGCCTTGATTTGTTTTTCTTTTAAAGCTAATTCTTTAATTTTAATGTAATCTTTGGCATAATCAGCAGTGTGCTCATTAATTCTATTAGTTACCGTAATCAATTTGTACTTTTTCTTTCCTGATTGATCTTCATCCAACAATGGTTGCGAAATATCATTGTCTTTTAAATTGGAAACCTGACTGTACAAGGCGGGGTCCATTTTTGTCAACTCGAAACGAGTATCTTGCGTCTTTGGATTGACCAGTGTACCTCCATTAGTCCTTGTTTCTTTTTCGTCAGACATTGTTTTAGCAGCTTGGTCAAAAGTAATTTCCTTATCGATAATCCGTTTTCTGATTAAAGTGATTTTCTCTTTGGCTACTTTTAAATCATCGGGAGTTACAGCTGGAATCAATAGAATATGTCGCAATTCTACATCTTGCCCTTTTATTTTTTCGACATAAATAATGTGATACCCAAAATCGGTTTCAAAAGGCTCTGAAATCTCACCTTGTTGAAGACTAAAAGCCACCTCTTTGAATTCCTTGACAAATTGAGTCTTTTTATTCATTTTATAATAACCTCCCGATGCCCTAGAGCCTGGATCTTGAGAATACAAAACTGCTTTTGTGGCAAAACTAGATTCTCCGGCTAATACTTCTTTTCTGAATTCATTCAATTTATCAATAACTTTCTGCTTTTCAGCTTCTGAAACTTTTGGAGTTACAACAATCTGAGCTACCTCCATCTCTGCACCAAAAACAGGTAAATCAGCGGTAGGTATTTTTTTGAAAAAACTACGAACTTCTTCAGGGGTAATTTCAACGCCATCAATAATTTTCTTTTGCATTTCAGAAGTCAATTTTTGTTCTTTCAAAATATCAAAGAAATAGGTTCTAAACTCTTCTTCAGAACTTTTTTTGTAGTACTTAACGACCTTATCCATAGACCCAATCTGCTCTACCATATAGTTTAACCTTTCGTCCATCATCTGTTTTACTTCAGAATCAGTAACTTTTACACTATCAATAACGGCTTGGTGCGCATATAATTTATCTTCCATTATTTTACCTAAAACCTGGCACCTTGAAATGTCCTTTATTGAACCACCTGCTCCTGCAATTTCTAGATAAGATTTGTCAATATCTGAATCCAAAATAATGTAGTCGCCCACCTTCGCAATTACTCCGTCGATTTTTTGTTTTTTTACAGTATTGACTTTTTTAATGGTGTCAACAGCATTTTCTTTGATAATCTCCTGAGCCATTGTCATTCCGCAAGAAAATAGAACAACAAAAAAAGTTAGAGCAATTGTATTATTAATGAATTTCATTGGTTTTAATTTGTAAGTATTATTCGAAATTATGTTGTAATTCATTTTTGAAACAGATGGAGAAAAGTGATCTATTACGCTTAAAAATGTATCAAAAAAAAACGACTCAAATATACGCTTTAAGAATTAAGAAATGGAATTTTTTTACCTTAAACAAAAATAAGAATTCAATTATATAATACAAGTTAAGTCAGTAGTATTAACAAAACTTTATAGAGATATTCTGATTTATTTTTGAATGATGTCGATACTTTTACAATCAACTAATGCGAATTAATGAACGCAAAACTACTCTTTACCACTCTAGTGTTTTCTGTTAGCTTTTGCTTTTCACAAACCAACAAACCCAAAAAAGGCAAAGTCCTTTGCGAGAACTTCCCATTACAGGGTATTGAAGTCCTTAACTTAAATTCTAAAAGAACTACAAAAACCGATACAAATGGAGAGTTCAGCATTGCAGTTGAAGTCAAAGACTCCCTGATGTTTATTTCAAAAAATTATCATTACAAAAAAATCTGCATAAAAAAAGAAGATTTGAGAAATAACAATCTAGTAATTAACCTGACACGGAAACCAGAAGAATTGGAGGAAGTAGTTGTGATTAAGAAAAAAGCTTTCCCAAAAGTGGGGTTTGATAAAAATATTGCAAACCAGTTAACTATTGAAAAAGCAGCAAAAAACCCAAAACCATATGGAGTTTACGATGGAACAATAGAAAATGGAATGGGTCTAGCAATACCAATAGGTGGCAGTAGAAAAAAAATCCATCAAATTGATTTTAAAGAACTGGTAAAAAAGAATACCGACGAAAAATATTATTCCGAGATATTGAACTTAAAACCAGAAGAAATTGGTCTGTTTTTAGAATTTTGCGATGCCGATCCAAAATCAAAAGAGGTATTAAACAACACGAATCCATTAAAATTGATGAATTTTTTACTTGAAAAAAATATTGCTTTCAAAAAGTTAGCTAGACAAGAAACTAAATAAAAAAGCCGTCCAAATGGACAGCTCTTTTGAAAATATACTTTACTTATGATTCTAGTTTTTTAAATTCTCAACAAACTGATCAAATAAATAAGATGAATCGTGAGGACCTGGACTAGCTTCAGGATGATATTGAACGGAGAAACAATTTTTGTTTTTCATTCTCATACCCGCCACAGTTCCATCATTGAGATGCAAATGCGTGATTTCCATATCGGGGTGAGCGTCTAATTCTTCTTTATTCACAGCAAAACCGTGATTTTGAGAAGTAATTTCTCCTTTTCCGGTAATCATATTTTTTACTGGATGATTTATTCCACGGTGTCCGTTGAACATTTTATAAGTAGAAATTCCGTTGGCCAAAGCGATTACTTGATGACCTAAACAAATTCCAAACAAAGGTTTGTCATTGGCCAGAATTTCCTTGGCTACCTCGATAGCGCTGAAAAGCGGGTCTGGATCACCAGGACCGTTCGACAAGAAATAACCATCAGGATTGAAAGCTGCCAAATCAGCAAACTTAGAATCGTACGGAAATACTTTGATGTAACAATCTCTTTTGGCAAGGTTGCGAAGAATATTGGTTTTGATTCCTAAGTCTAAAGCTGCAATTTTATATTTTGCAGTTTCATCTCCGAAGAAATACGGTTCTTTTGTAGAAACTTTAGAAGCCAATTCCAATCCTTTCATATCTGGAACCTTCGCCAAAGCCGCTTTCAATTCTTCAATTGGAGTATCATCAGTACAAATAACAGAATTCATCGCTCCGTGATCACGAATGTAACTTACCAACCCTCGGGTATCAACATCAGAAATGCAGATTAGGTTTTGTTTTTTAAAATAATCTTCTAAACTCCCCTTGGCATCCTCACGAGAGTAATTGAAACTGAAATTTTTACAAACCAATCCTGCAATTTTAATGCTATCGGATTCAATTTCCTTATCATTAACTCCATAGTTTCCAATGTGAGCATTGGTTGCCACCATAATTTGCCCAAAATAAGATGGGTCTGTAAAAATTTCTTGATAACCTGTCATTCCAGTATTAAAACAAACTTCACCAAAAGTAGTTCCAGAAATTCCGATAGATTTTCCGTGAAATATGGTTCCGTCACTTAATAATAGAATAGCGCTTTTTCGTGTTGTGTATTTCATTCGTCGTAGTTAATGTTATTTATTGGTCTCATGGAACTTCGCTCTGCTTCGTTTCATTTGTCGTAGCTATTGCTTTTTGTTGATCTATTGGAACTTCGCTGGGCATCATTTCCTATTTAGTATTTGATGTGCAAATTTAATTTTTTACTACAAAGGTTGCAACGTTTCCTCAAAGAATTGCAAATTTACTTTGGGCAAAAAAAAAGGACAAACTAATAAAAGTTTATCCTTGATTATTATTGAATGATTATCTTCATAATTATTCAGCAGCCTCTTTTGGAGCCTCATCATCAGTAGCCGGAGCTTCTGTTTCAGTAGCTGGAGCTTCTGCTACTGGAGCCGCAACTTCAGCAACTGGAGCTGCAACAGCTTCATCTGCTTTCTTAGCTTTCCCACCACGACGGCTTTTCGCTTTTTTAACTTCTTTTTTACCTCCATTGTAAAGTTCATTGAAATCTACCAATTCGATCATTGCCATATCAGCATTATCTCCTAAACGATTTCCAACTTTAATGATACGAGTGTATCCACCTGGACGGTCACCTACCTTAGCAGCTACGTCTCTGAACAAGTCAGTAACAGCATACTTGCTACGTAAGTATCCAAAAACGATACGACGGTTATGAGTCGTGTCAGATTTAGATTTTGTTATTAATGGCTCAACAAATTGTTTAAGCGCTTTTGCTTTTGCAACAGTAGTATTAATACGTTTGTGCTCGATAAGAGAACAAGCCATATTAGACAACATAGAACTTCTATGTGCAGTCTGTCTGCTTAAGTGATTGAATTTTTTTCCGTGTCTCATTGCTATTTTAAATTTAATCTCGCCGCAGGCGGATTAGATTATTCTTTATCTAATTTGTATTTTGCTAAATCCATACCGAAGTTCAAATTTTTAATTGCCACTAGTTCATCTAGTTCAGTCAAAGATTTTTTACCGAAATTACGGAATTTCATTAGGTCATTTTTATTGAAAGATACTAAATCTCCAAGTGTGTCAACTTCTGCCGCTTTCAAGCAATTTAATGCTCTTACAGAAAGATCCATATCAACAAGCTTAGTTTTAAGCAATTGTCTCATATGCAATGACTCTTCGTCATACGATTCTGTTTGTGCAATTTCGTCAGCCTCAAGTGTAATTCTTTCGTCAGAAAACAACATGAAATGGTGAATTAAAACTTTCGCAGCTTCGGTAAGGGCATCTTTTGGATTGATAGAACCGTCAGTTTTAATTTCGAAAACTAATTTTTCATAATCTGTTTTTTGCTCTACACGGAAGTTTTCGATAGCATACTTAACATTTTTTACCGGAGTAAAAATAGAGTCAGTAAATATAGTTCCAATTGCAGCATTTTGTTTTTTGTTCTCTTCAGCAGGAACATATCCTCTACCTTTTTCGATTGTTAAGTCGAAATGTAGTTTGATTTTAGGATCTAAATTACAGATAACAAGTTCTGGGTTCAAAACTTGGAAACCTGAAATAAATTTCTGAAAATCCCCAGCTGTTAATTGATCTTTACCAGTTACAGAAATAGTTACCGACTCATTGTCAGTATCTTCAATCTGACGTTTGAAACGTACTTGCTTAAGATTTAGAATAATTTCGGTAACGTCTTCAACAACTCCTGAGATAGTAGAAAACTCATGATCTACACCTTCGATGCGAACCGATGTGATTGCATAACCTTCTAATGCTGAAAGCAAAACTCTTCTAAGTGCGTTACCAACTGTCAATCCGTAACCAGGTTCTAAAGGTCTAAACTCAAATTTACCTTCAAAATCGGTTGAATCGATCATGATAACTTTATCGGGCTTCTGAAAATTAAATATTGCCATAAATTTCGACTAAGTCAATTATTATTTGTTGTACAACTCTACGATTAATTGTTCTTTAATGTTTTCTGGAATTTGAAGTCTAGCTGGTACAGAAACAAAAGTACCTTCTTTTAAATCGTTATTCCAAGTAATCCATTCATAAACGTGACTTGAATTTGATAATGAACGCTCGATAGCTTCTAATGATTTAGATTTTTCACGAACGGCAACTTTATCACCAGGTTTAAGGTGGTAAGAAGGAATATTAACTACTTCACCATTTACAGTAATGTGTCTGTGAGATACGATTTGACGAGCACCTCTTCTAGAAGGAGCAATACCCATTCTGAAAACTACGTTGTCTAATCTTGCTTCACATAATTGTAATAAAACTTCACCAGTAACTCCTTTAGTAGCTGATGCTTTTTCGAATAAATTTCTGAATTGTTTTTCTAAAATTCCATAAGAATATTTAGCTTTTTGCTTTTCCATTAACTGAACAGCATACTCAGATTTTTTTCCTCTTTTTTTTGCCATCCCGTGTTGTCCAGGAGGGTAATTTCTCTTTTCGAATGCTTTATCGTCTCCGAAAATTGCTTCGCCGAATTTACGTGCGATTCTTGTACTTGGACCAGTATATCTTGCCATTTTAAATTGTTTAAGATTGAGATTATGAATTCAGGTCTTATCCTTCGATAATCGTTATTCAATCTAGTTATACTATAATTAAATTTTGAGTATTAAACTCTACGTCTTTTAGGAGGACGACATCCGTTGTGAGGCATTGGAGTAACGTCGATAATCTCAGTAACTTCAATTCCACCATTATGCAAAGAACGAATTGCAGACTCACGTCCGTTTCCTGGTCCTTTTACATATACTTTTACTTTTTTAAGTCCAGCTTCTAACGCTACTTTACTACAATCTTCTGCTGCCATTTGGGCTGCGTACGGAGTGTTCTTTTTAGAACCTCTGAAACCCATTTTACCAGCTGATGACCAAGATATAACTTCACCTTTTTTGTTTGTTAACGAAATGATGATGTTATTAAAAGTAGCAGAAATATGAGCTTCTCCCGTTGATTCAACGATAACTTTACGTTTTTTTGCAGTTGCTTTAGCCATATTACTTATTATTTAGTTGCTTTTTTCTTGTTGGCAACAGTTTTTCTTTTTCCTTTTCTTGTTCTAGAGTTGTTCTTAGTTCTTTGTCCTCTTAATGGAAGACCAGATCTATGACGGATACCTCTATAACATCCAATATCCATTAAACGTTTGATGTTTAAAGAAACTTCTGAACGTAGTTCACCTTCAATTTTGAAGAACGATACAGCATCACGAATTGCGTGAATCTCGTCGTCATTCCAATCTTGAACTTTTGTATCTTGGCTAACTTGAGCTTTTTCTAAAATCTCAACTGCTCTACTTTTACCAATACCGAAGATATAGGTTAAAGCGATAACTCCTCTTTTGTTTTTTGGGATGTCTACCCCTGCTATTCTTGCCATAACTATCCTTGTCTTTGTTTAAATCTAGGATTCTTTTTGTTGATTACGTATAATCTGCCTTTTCTTCGTACAATCTTGCACTCGGCACTTCTCTTTTTAACTGATGCTCTTACTTTCATTTTGAATATCTTTAATATCTATAAGTAATTCTTGCTTTTGACAAATCGTAAGGGCTCATTTCTAGTTTCACTTTATCACCAGGTAATAACTTGATGTAATGCATTCGCATTTTTCCAGATATATGAGCAATTACTATATGTCCATTTTCTAACTCAACACGGAACATTGCATTTGACAACGCTTCGATAATTGATCCGTCTTGTTCTATTGCTGATTGTTTTGCCATAATATTAAGCTACTGCTTTTCTATTTTTGCCACTTTTCATTAAACCATCATAATGCTTATTCAACAAGTATGAATTAATTTGTTGAATCGTGTCGATTGCGACACCAACCATAATTATCAATGATGTACCTCCAAAAAACATTGCCCAAGATTGTTGAACATCCATAAGACTTACAACAATTGCTGGGAACACAGCGATCAAGGCAAGAAATAATGAACCAGGGAAGGTTATTAAAGACATCACTTTGTCAAGAAAGTCTGCAGTTTCAACTCCCGGTCTAACACCTGGAATAAAACCACCACTTCTTTTCAAATCGTCCGACATTTTGTTGGTAGGAACAGTAATAGCAGTATAAAAGAAAGTAAATACAACTATCAAAGTCACAAATACAAAATTATACCAAAAACCGAACATATCACTAAACGTACTAACGATAGATTGCGAAGCATCTGATTTTGACAATCCTGCTACAGCAGCAGGAATAAACATAATTGCTTGCGCAAAAATGATTGGCATAACACCAGCTGCATTCAATTTCAATGGAATCCATTGTCTGTTACCACCCATCATATCTTTTTCGAAATCACCGGATGTTGTGCGACGCGCGTACTGAACAGGGATTTTTCTAATTGCCATTACTAACAATATACAAGAGATGATTACTAACAACCAAACAATAATTTCAACCACCAATAACATTGGACCACCGTTATTATTAGTAACTCTGGCAGCAAATTCTTGTATAAAAGCTTGTGGTAATCTAGCCAAAATACCTACCATAATCAATAGTGATATTCCGTTTCCGATACCTTTATCGGTGATTTTCTCACCTAACCACATTGCAAATATAGTTCCTGTAGTCAAAATAATTACTGAAGAAAACACAAATTCAATAGAATTAAATCCTAATAAAAATGCACTACTTGGCAATTGTTGGTACAGATTATAAATGTAACTAGGTCCTTGAATTAATGAAATACCAATTGTTAACCAACGGGTAATTTGATTAATTTTCTTTCTACCGCTTTCTCCATCGCTTTGTAATTTTTGCAAATAAGGAATCGCAATTCCCATAAGCTGAACAACAATCGAAGCAGAAATATAAGGCATAATACCCAAGGCAAAAACAGAAGCTTTAGAAAAAGCACCACCAGAGAACATGTCAATGATCGAACCTAAACCACTTTTTGTTTGCCCAGCTAAACCTGTCAATTGCGTAGCATCAATACCTGGAAGTGTAACGTGAGCTCCAAAACGATAAACTAAAAGGATTCCTAATGTTAATAGGATTCTATTTTTAAGTTCCTCGATTTTCCAGATATTAACTAATGATTCAATAAATTTCTTCATTTTTATCGAAAAATTAAAGGGTTACAGCTTCTCCTCCAGCAGCTTCGATAGCAGCTTTTGCAGTAGCAGTAAATTTGTGAGCAGTTACTGTAAGTTTCGCTTTCAATTCTCCTCTTCCTAAAATCTTAACGCTTTCGTTTTTAGTAGCCAAACGGTTAGCAACAAAAACAGTCATATCAACTGTATCAGTTACGATACCATTATCAACTAATAACTGTAATGTATCAAGATTCACACCTTCGTATTCTTTACGGTTGATGTTTGTGAAACCAAACTTAGGTACACGTCTTTGAAGTGGCATTTGTCCACCTTCAAAACCAATCTTTTTAGAATAACCAGAACGAGATTTTGCTCCTTTGTGACCACGTGACGCAGTACCACCTTTACCAGAACCTTCACCTCTACCTAATCTTTTGTTTTGATTGTGCGTTGACCCTTCAGCAGGTTGTAAGTTACTTAAATTCATAACGTATTTGTTATTTAGCTTCTTCTACAGAAACTAAGTGTTTAACTTTATTTATCATTCCAAGGATAGTTGGATTTGAATCGTGTTCTACAACTTGACCCATTTTACGAAGACCTAAAGCTTCTAATCCTCTTTTTTGAGTTAGAGGACAGTTGATTTTGCTTCTTACTTGTTTTACTAATAATTTAGCCATAATTTCCTTGAATTAACCTTTAAAAACTTTTTCTAAAGAAACGCCTCTTTGTTTTGCAACAGTATACGCACTTCTCATTTGTAATAAAGCATCAAAAGTTGCTTTTACTACGTTGTGAGGATTTGATGATCCTTGAGATTTTGATAATACATCGTGTATACCAACTGACTCAAGTACTGAACGAACAGCACCACCTGCAATAACTCCTGTACCGTGTGAGGCAGGAATTAAAAATACACGTGCTCCACCAAACTTACCTTTTTGTTCGTGAGGAACAGATTGACCGTTCAAAGGAATTTTCACAAGATTTTTCTTTGCATCTTCTACTGCTTTCGCAATTGCTTCAGAAACGTCTTTTGATTTTCCTAATCCGTGACCTACTACTCCGTTTTCATCACCTACCACTACAATAGCAGAAAAACCAAATGCTCTACCACCTTTTGTAACTTTAGTAACACGATTTACACTTACCAAACGATCTTTCAATTCAAGACCACTTGGTTTTACTAGCTCTACATTCTTGTATTTACTATTAGACATACTATATTAGAATTTAAGTCCAGCCGCTCTCGCGCCTTCCGCTAATGATTTAATACGACCGTGATATAAATAACCTCCTCTGTCGAAAGTTACTGTTTCTATCCCAGCTTTTAACGCTTTTTCTGCAACTAGTTTTCCAACTGCTGTTGCAACTTCTACGTTTGTACCTTTTTCTATTTCTTTTTCTCTTGAAGAAGCAGCTAATAAAGTAACTCCGTTTACGTCATCAATAAGTTGAGCATAAATTTCTTTGTTACTTCTAAATACAGAAAGTCTTGGGTTAGTAGCTGTACCACTAACTGTTTTTCTAATTCTGAATCTGATTCTCTGTCTTCTTTCAGGTTTTGATAATGACATAATGTTATTTTTTACGCTGATTTACCTGCTTTTCTTCTTAATACTTCACCTACAAATTTAACACCTTTTCCTTTGTATGGTTCTGGTTTGCGGAAACCTCTGATTTTCGCAGCAACCTGACCTAAAAGTTGTTTGTCAAATGATGTTAATTTCACAATTGGATTTTTACCTTTTTCAGATACAGTCTCCACTTTAACTTCTGGAGCTATTTCTAAAACTATATTGTGAGAAAATCCAAGAGCTAAATCTAATTTTTGTCCTTGATTTGAAGCTCTATAACCTACTCCAACCAATTCTAATTCTTTAGTAAAACCATCAGTTACACCAACAATCATATTGTTGATTAACGATCTGTATAAACCGTGTTTTGCTCTTTGGTCTTTGTGATCAGATGATCTGTCCACTTGAACTTGATCTCCTTCAACTGTAACAGTCACATCTGAATATTCCTGTGTAAGTTGACCATTTTTTCCTTTTACTGTAATAATACCATTAGCAACTTCTAAAGTTACTCCGGCAGGGATTACAACGGGATTTTTACCTATTCTTGACATCTCTTATAAGTCTTTTAATTAGTATACGTAACAAATTACTTCACCACCTACATTCAATTGCTTAGCTTGTTTCCCAGTCATAAGACCTTTTGAAGTTGAAACAATCGCAATTCCTAATCCGTTAAGGATTCTTGGGATGTTTGAAGAACCTGAATACTTACGTAAACCTGGTTTACTAATTCTTTGGATATCTTTGATTACTGACTCTTTAGTATCTTTATCATACTTCAAAGCGATTTTGATCGAACCCTGTACGGTGTTGTTCTCAAATTTGTAACTTAAGATATATCCTTGATCAAATAAGATCTTAGTTATTTCTTTTTTTAGATTAGAAGCCGGGATTTCGACAACTTTGTGGTTTGCAGCCACAGCGTTTCTAACTCTCGTCAAATAATCTGCAATAGGATCTGTATACATATGTATTAATTTGCGGCAACGGTTTTCAAAAGAACTATTCTCTTGAACCTGAAACCAATTTATAAATGTTTGATTACCAAGAAGCTTTTTTAACTCCTGGAATTAATCCGTTGTTAGCCATTTCACGGAATGTTACACGTGAAATACCAAATTGACGAATATATCCTCTTGGTCTACCTGTCAATTTGCAACGATTGTGCAAACGTACTGGTGAAGCATTCTTTGGTAATTTTTGCAAACCTACTGAATCTCCAGCTTCTTTCAAAGCTTTTCTTTTCTCAGCATATTTAGCTACCGTTTTTTCTCTCTTCACCTCGCGGGCTTTCATTGATTCTTTAGCCATGTCTTAATTCTTTTTAAAAGGTAAACCTAATTCAGCCAATAACGATTTTGCTTCTTTGTCTGTAGCAGCAGAAGTTACAAAAGTAATGTCCATTCCAGATATTTTATTTACTTTGTCAATATCAATTTCAGGGAAAATGATTTGCTCTAAAACACCAAGATTGTAATTTCCTCTTCCGTCAAAACCAGTAGCTTTAATTCCACTGAAATCTCTAACACGTGGTAAAGCTGAAGTAACAAGTCTATCTAAAAACTCATACATTCTTTCTCCACGCAAAGTAACTTTTGCACCGATAGGCATCCCTTTTCTCAATTTGAATGACGCAACGTCTTTCTTTGAAATGGTAGAAACTGCTTTCTGTCCAGTGATCTTTGTCAACTCATCAACTGCATAGTCAATTAGTTTTTTATCAGATACAGCTGCACCAACTCCTTTACTCAAAACGATTTTTTCCAATTTTGGAACTTGCATTACGTTTGTGTATCCGAATTCCTCTTTAAGAGCAGAGATTACTCTGTTCTTATACTCTTCTTTTAGTCTAGGTATATATGCCATTACTATAGTACTTGATTAGATTTTTTTGAAAATCTCACTTTCTTATCTCCTTCTACTCTAATACCTACTCTTGTTGTTTCCTTAGTTTTAGGATCAATTAGAGCTATATTAGATATTTGTATAGAAGCTTCTTTTTTTACAATACCACCTTGAGGGCTTTTTGCACTAGGTTTCGTGTGTTTTGAAACCATGTTTACACCTTCAACAATTGCTTTATTTTTCTCACGGTAAACACGTAATACTTTACCTTCTTCACCTTTGTGATCACCAGCAATTACTCTTACGATATCTCCTGATTTTATTTTTAGCTTTATCATCTTAAAATAATTAAAGCACTTCTGGTGCTAATGATACAATTTTCATGAATTGTTTTTCACGAAGTTCTCTTGCTACTGGACCAAAAACACGAGTTCCTCTCATTTCCCCTGCAGCATTCAAAAGAACACAAGCATTGTCATCGAAACGGATATAAGAACCATCGGCTCTTCTCACTTCTTTTTTGGTACGTACAACAACTGCAGTTGAAACAGCTCCTTTTTTTACGTTTCCGTTTGGAGCAGCATCTTTGATAGAAACTACAATCTTGTCACCAACAGAGGCATACCTTCTTTTGGTACCTCCTAAAACACGGATAGTTAAAACTTCTTTTGCTCCCGTATTATCTGCTACTTTTAGTCTTGATTCTTGTTGTACCATAATTATTTAGCTCTTTCAATGATTTCAACTAACCTCCAACATTTAGTTTTACTCAAAGGACGCGTTTCGCTAATCCTTACAGTATCTCCAACGTTACAGTCGTTATTTTCGTCGTGTGCGTGAAACTTTTTAGTTTTCAACACGAACTTACCGTATAGTGGGTGTTTTACTCTAGTTACTTGTGCAACAACAATGGATTTATCCATTTTGTCTGAAGTAACAACCCCAACTCTTTCTTTTCTTAAATTTCTTTTTTCTTCCATCGTTAGAATTATTGTAATTCTCTTTTAGTAAGTTCTGTAGCTAATCTGGCAACTGTTCTTCTCACGGTTCTAATTTGAAGCGGATTTTCAATTGGAGAGATAGCGTGAGCCATTTTTAAGTCAGCATATGCTTTCTTAGTTTGGTTCAATTTTTCTTGCAACTCTGCTGCAGAAAGATTTTTTATTTCTGATTGTTTCATAATATATTATTAATTATGCTTCGAAATCTCTAGCAACGATGAATTTAGTTTTTACTGGAAGTTTTTGAGCTGCAAGACGTAACGCCTCTTTAGCAACTGACAAAGGAACTCCACCAACTTCAAACATAATTCTTCCGGGTCTAACAACGGCCGCCCAATACTCGACTGCACCTTTACCTTTACCCATACGTACCTCAAGAGGTTTCTTTGTGATAGGTTTGTCTGGAAATATTTTGATCCATAATTGTCCTTCTCTTTTCATATAACGAGTTGCAGCGATACGCGCAGCTTCGATTTGACGTGAGGTTAAGAACATTCCATCTTCATGAACAGATTTAATACCAAACATTCCATTAGAAAGTTCGTGCCCTCTTTGAGAGTTTCCTTTCATTTTACCCTTTTGTACCTTACGGTATTTTGTTCTTTTAGGCTGTAACATTTTTCTTTAATTTAAAAATTTACTTTCTCTTACGAGCGTCTGGTTTTCCACCTTTATTAAAAGGTTTTCTGTCTCCTCTCGGAGAATCGCCACCTTTACCACCACCAGTTCCAGATTGTTTTTTATCCATTCCTGCAAGTGGAGAAAGATCTCTCTTTCCATAAACTTCACCTTTCATAATCCATACTTTGATCCCCATTCTACCATAAGTAGTGTGAGCTTCAGCAAGAGCATAATCGATGTCGGCTCTGAAAGTTGATAGAGGAATTCTTCCTTCTTTGAAACCTTCTGAACGTGCCATCTCTGCACCATTCAAACGACCAGAAATCAAAACTTTGATACCTTCTGCGTTCATACGCATTGTAGCAGCAATAGCCATTTTGATTGCACGTCTGTAAGAAATACGGCTTTCGATTTGACGACAGATGCTTGTAGCAACTAGATACGCGTCAAGTTCAGGTCTTTTTATTTCAAAGATGTTGATTTGAACCTCTTTGTCAGTAACTTTCTTAAGTTCTTCTTTCAACTTGTCTACCTCTTGGCCACCTTTTCCGATAATAATACCAGGTCTAGCAGTAGTGATAGTAACGGTTACAAGTTTCAAAGTTCTCTCGATGATTACTTTTGATACACTAGCTTTTGATAAACGAGCATGGATGTACTTTCTGATTTTATAATCTTCGGCTAATTTATCACCGTAATCATTTCCACCATACCAGTTAGAGTCCCATCCTCTGATGATACCAAGTCTATTTCCAATTGGATTTGTCTTTTGTCCCATCTTAATTAAATTGCTTGTGTGTTATTATTAATTGTCCCCAACACGATTGTCACGTGGTTTGAACGTTTTCTTATTCTGTGTGCGCGACCTTGTGGAGCTGGACGAAGTCTTTTCAACATCATACCACCATCTACTCGTATCTCTTTAACAAATAAACCAGCTTCTTCCATATTAGCGTCAGGGTTTTTTGCTTGCCAGTTGGCAATTACAGATAAAACCAATTTCTCTAATTTTCTTGAAGCTTCTTTAGAACTGAATCTTAAAATGTTAAGTGCTCTTTCTACCTTCTGACCTCTTACTAGATCTGCTACTAAGCGCATTTTTCTAGGTGAAGTAGGGCAGTTATTCAATTTTGCAAAAGCCAATGACTTGTTAGCCTCTTTTCTTGCATCTGCTGTTTCTCTTTTACGAACTCCCATTGCTTCTTATTTTTTACCTTTATTTTTTGCTCCAGCATGACCTCTAAAAGATCGAGTTGGTGAAAACTCTCCTAATTTGTGACCTACCATGTTTTCTGTTACGTAAACCGGTACAAATTGACGACCGTTATGAACTGCGATTGTTTGACCAACGAAGTCTGGTGTAATCATAGAAGCTCTAGACCAAGTCTTTACTACTCCTTTGTTTCCTTTTTCGATGTTTTCTTCAACCTTTTTCTCTAACTTATAATGAACGAAAGGTCCTTTTTTTAATGAACGTGCCATATCTTATTATTTCTTTCTACGTTCTACAATATACTTGTTACTCGGGTTTTTCTTAGAACGTGTTCTATAACCTTTAGCAGGTATACCGTTTCTAGATCTTGGATGTCCTCCAGAAGAACGTCCTTCACCACCACCCATTGGGTGATCGACAGGGTTCATTGCTACTGGTCTTGTTCTAGGTCTTCTTCCTAACCATCTTGTTCTACCTGCTTTACCAGATACAACTAATTGGTGATCAGAATTAGAAACTGCTCCAATTGTAGCCGAACAAGTCAACAAGATTAATCTTGTTTCACCAGATGGCATTTTGATTGTTGCATATTTTCCGTCTCTCGCCATTAATTGTGCGAATGTACCAGCTGAACGAGCGATTACAGCTCCTTGTCCTGGTCTTAATTCGATACAAGAAATTACAGTTCCTAATGGAATTCTGCTTAATGGTAAAGTATTACCTATTTCAGGTTGAGATTCTGGTCCAGAAACTAATTTCTGACCTACTTTCAATCCGTTTTGAGCAATAATGTATGTTTTCTCACCATCAGCATAAGCTAACAATGCGATAAACGCAGTACGATTTGGATCATATTCGATTGATTTCACTGTAGCTGGAATTCCTTCTTTTGTACGTTTGAAATCAATAATACGATATCTCTGCTTGTGACCACCACCCGTATAACGCATGGTCATCTTTCCTTGACTATTTCTACCTCCAGAGTTTTTTATCGGCGCTATCAAAGAGCGTTCCGGCTTATCAGTTGTAATGGCGTCATAACCATTCACAACTCTAAATCGCTGACCTGGGGTAATAGGTTTTAATTTTCTTACTGACATTTTTCTATCTTAGATATTGTTGTAAAAATCAATTGTTTCTCCTTCTTGTACTTGTACAATTGCTTTTTTGATTGCATTTGTCTTTCCACTGATAAGACCACTTTTAGTGTATTTTGTAGTTCTATCCGGTCTTACGTTCATCGTGTTAACACTAACAATAGTTACTCCATAAGCAGCTTCAACAGCTTTCTTAATTTGTACTTTGTTTGCTTTTTTGTCAACAACGAATCCGAAGCGGTTTAAAACTTCACTTTCTTTGGTTACTTTTTCTGTTACTATAGGTTTAATTATGATGCTCATATCCTATTATTTGCTTAAATTTTCTTCAATTACCTCTAAAGAACCCTCTAAAAGCACCAAACTATTAGCGTTAAGAATATCGTAAGTGCTTAATTCTGAACTAGTTATAACTTTAGACGCCTTTAAATTGCGTGACGACAAATATACATTTTTATTCGATTCGCCCAACACAAATAAAGATTTTTTATTTTCCAACTCTAAAGCTTTCAAAACGTTAATGAAATTCTTAGTGTTTGGTGTTTCAAAATTGAAGTCTTCAAGAACAATTATATTTGTTTCTTTAGCTTTAATTGAGAAAGCCGATTTTCTTGCCAAACGTTTCAAGTTTTTATTCAATTTGAATGAATAACTTCTTGGTCTAGGTCCGAAAACTGTTCCACCACCTTTAAACAATGGATTCTTTGCACTACCCGCACGAGCAGTACCAGTTCCTTTTTGTTTTTTAATTTTACGAGTACTTCCGGCAACTTCAGCTCTTTCTTTAGCTTTGTGCGTTCCTTGACGTTGGTTAGCAAGATATTGCTTAACATCAAGATATACTGCGTGATTGTTTGGTTCTATACCGAATACTGAATCAGAAAGTTGCACTTTTCTCCCAGTATCTTTTCCGTTGAAATCTAATACTTTTGCTTCCATTACTTCTGAATGATTAAATAAGAGTTGTTATGACCAGGAACACATCCTTTAATAACAAGTAGGTTCTTATCAGCCACTACTTTTAAAACTCTAAGGTTTTGAACTTTTACATTGTCTCCTCCCATTCTTCCAGCCATACGCATTCCTTTGAATACTCTAGATGGATAAGAAGAAGCTCCTACAGAACCTGGCGCTCTTAAACGGTTGTGTTGACCGTGAGTCGCTTGTCCAACACCACCAAAACCGTGACGTTTCACAACCCCTTGAAAACCTTTACCTTTAGATACACCTTGTACATCTACAAACTCTCCTTCTTCAAAAATAGATACGTTGATCACGTCACCTAATTTTTGTTCTGTTGCAAAATCTTGGAATTCAACGACTTTTTTCTTAGCTACAGTTCCTGCTTTCGCAAAGTGACCAACGGCCGCTTTTGTGGAATGTTTCTCGTTTTTGTCATCGAAACCTAGTTGCAACGCTTCATACCCGTCAACACCTTTGGTTCTGACTTGGGTAACTACACATGGTCCAGCTTCAATAACAGTACAAGGAATGTTTTTCCCGTTCTCGTCAAAGATGCTTGTCATGCCAATTTTTCTTCCGATTAACCCAGACATAAATATTAATTATTAATTATTAAATACAAATATAGAACGCAGCTTTTAAGCGAATCCTAATTTTTAAGTGGGTGCAAAAGTATAAAATATTTCTACACGAACCTAATACTATTTTTCGTTTAAAAACAGCGTTCTTTTTCTTACTAGAAAGCTATTAAACTTTGATCTCTACTTCAACTCCGCTAGGCAATTCAAGTTTCATCAAGGCATCAATTGTTTTTGATGAAGATGAATAAATGTCGATCAATCTTTTGTATGACATTACTTCAAATTGCTCTCTCGCTTTTTTGTTAACGTGTGGAGAACGTAGCACTGTAAAAAGTTTTTTGTGAGTTGGCAAAGGAATTGGTCCTGTTACTACTGCTCCAGTGCTTTTTACTGTTTTTACGATTTTCTCAGCAGACTTATCTACCAACATATAATCGTAAGATTTCAATTTTATTCTGATTTTTTGACTCATTTTCTTAAAGATTAAGCGTTTCCTTTTGCTTTTTTGATAACTGCTTCCGAAATATTGGAAGGCGTTTCTGCGTAGTGTGAAAATTCCATTGTAGATGTAGCTCTACCAGATGAAAGTGTTCTTAATGTTGTAACATATCCGAACATTTCTGATAATGGCACATCAGCTTTGATGGTTTTAGCACCTGCTCTATCACCCATGTCATTTACTTGACCTCTACGACGGTTAATATCACCTACGATATCTCCCATGTTTTCTTCAGGTGTAATCACTTCCATTTTCATAATTGGCTCAAGAATAATTGCACCAGCAGCTTTTGCTACTTCTCTGTAACCCATTCTTGCAGCAAGTTCAAAAGAAAGTGCATCAGAATCGACAGGGTGAAAAGATCCGTCCAATAAAGTAACTTTCAAACTATCAACTTGGTAACCAGCAAGCGGTCCAGTTTTCATAGCTTCGCGGAAACCTTTTTCTACAGATGGGATATATTCTTTAGGAACATTACCTCCTTTTACTGAATTTATAAATTGTAATCCAACTGGAACTTTACCGTCAACTTCGTCAGCAGGCTCCAACAAAAATACGATATCCCCAAATTTACCACGACCACCAGATTGTTTCTTATATGTTTCTCTGTGTTGTGCTTTTTTAGTAAATGCCTCTTTGTATTCTACTTGAGGCTCACCTTGGTTTACTTCAACTTTGAATTCACGACGCATTCTATCAACAAGGATATCTAAGTGAAGCTCACCCATACCTGAAATAATAGTTTGTCCTGAAGCTTCATCAGTTCTAACTGTAAATGTAGGATCTTCTTCAGCTAACTTAGCCAAAGCCATCCCCATTTTATCAACGTCAGCTTTAGTTTTAGGCTCAATAGCAATACCAATTACCGGTGCTGGGAACTTCATTGACTCAAGAATGATTGGGTGCTTTTCATCACACAATGTATCTCCAGTTTTGATATCTTTAAATCCAACAGCAGCTCCAATATCTCCAGCCTCAATATATTCGATTGGATTTTGTTTGTTAGCGTGCATTTGGTAGATACGAGAAATTCTTTCTTTGTTACCAGAACGAGTATTCAAAACGTATGAACCAGCATCCAATCTTCCTGAATAAGCACGGAAGAAAGCCAAACGACCTACGAATGGGTCAGTTGCAATCTTAAATGCTAATGCAGCGAAAGGCTCTTTTACATCTGGCTTACGCAAGATTTTAGTTTGGTCTTCTTCAAGCAATTCAGCATCATCAGGATGAATACCTGTAATACCTTCTTTATCCATTGGAGATGGCAAATATTTACATACTGCATCTAACATGAATTGAACTCCTTTGTTTTTGAACGAAGAACCAGCAATCATAGGAATGATTGCCATATCCATAACAGCAGCTCTCAAAGCTATGTTGATCTCTTCCTCAGTAATTGAGTCCGGATCTTCCATATATTTGTCTAGTAAATTCTCATCATAATCAGCAACTGCTTCGATAAGAATATCTCTGTATTCTTTAACTTCGTCTAACATATCTGCAGGAATATCTACTACTTCATAAGTAGTACCCATTCCAGCATCATCCCAAACAATAGCTTGGTTTCTAACTAAATCCACAACACCCCTGAAATCATTTTCCTCACCAATAGGCAAAGTGATCGCAACAGCGTTTGATTTCAACATATCTCTCACTTGTTGACAAACCATCAAAAAGTTAGAACCTTGACGGTCCATTTTATTAACGAAACCAATACGTGGCACTCTGTACTGATCTGCAAGTCTCCAGTTAGTCTCTGACTGTGGCTCTACACCATCAACAGCACTAAATAAGAAAACCAAACCATCAAGTACACGCAAAGAACGGTTTACTTCAACTGTAAAGTCAACGTGTCCAGGTGTATCGATAATATTAAAGTGATATGGTAATGTCTCAGGTAATATTTTACCTTGAGTAGTTGGAAAATTCCATTCACAAGTGGTAGCAGCAGATGTAATAGTAATACCTCTTTCTTGCTCTTGTGCCATCCAGTCCATTGTTGCAGCACCATCGTGTACTTCACCAATTTTGTGTGATTTTCCTGTATAGAATAAAATACGCTCTGTCGTTGTTGTTTTACCAGCATCAATGTGAGCAGCAATCCCTATGTTTCTCGTATATTTTAAGTCTCTAGCCATTTCTTACAGCATTAAAATCTAAAGTGAGAGAAAGCTTTGTTAGCTTCTGCCATTTTGTGAGTATCCATTCTTTTCTTAACAGCAGCCCCTTCTTCTTTAGCCGCAGCTAAACATTCTGAAGCCAATCTTTGTGCCATTGATTTTTCGTTTCTTCTTCTTGAATAAAGAATTAACCATTTCATAGCCATAGAAATTTTTCTGTCTGGTCTAATTTGCATTGGAATTTGGAATGTAGCTCCACCCACTCTACGACTACGTACTTCTACGTGAGGCATAACGTTTGTTAAAGCATCTTTCCAGATTTCTAATGATGTTTTGTCGTCATTTTGCTTTTTTGTTTCAATGATGTCAATTGCATCATAAAACACTTTAAAAGCTGTTGATTTCTTACCGTCCCACATTAAGTTGTTTACAAAACGTGTTACCAATTGGTCATTAAACCTTGGATCTGGTAAAAGTGGTCTTTTTTTCGCCGCTCTTTTTCTCATTTCTTTTCTTTTTGAGTTTTAAAAATTACTTTTTCGCCTCTTTTGGACGTTTTGCACCATACTTAGATCTACGTTGCGTTCTTCCTGCTACACCTGAGGTATCAAGCGCACCACGAACGATGTGGTATCTAACTCCTGGTAAATCTTTTACTCTTCCGCCTCGCACTAATACTATCGAGTGCTCTTGTAGATTGTGTCCTTCACCAGGGATGTAGGCATTTACTTCATTTCCATTTGTCAAACGTACACGCGCTACTTTACGCATTGCAGAGTTTGGTTTTTTTGGAGTAGTAGTGTAAACACGCGTACAAACCCCTCTTCTTTGAGGACAAGAATCTAAAGCAACCGATTTACTCTTCTTAGTGATTTGAGTTCTTCCTGTTCTTACTAATTGTTGAATAGTTGGCATAATTAAATACTAAAAATTACTTGTTTATAAAATTCCCGCTTTTTACGGGGTTGCAAATGTAGTAATTATTTTTTTCTAAACAAACCATAATTCATTAAATTTCCATATTAGTAATTATTTGTGAATTAATGAAATAGCGAAATGCCGATAAAATATCCATTCTACCACAATTTCCTAACTATTGCATCAACTCCGAGCTACCATTTAATTGCTCCATTTCCGTTTATTTCAACCTATCTTAATAACTTTAATGCTAAAAAGTCATTGAGACTTCTACCAAAAGCGCCAAAAAAGAAAATTAACCAATTAAAAAACGTGCGAAAATCAATATTTCACCTGATATTGATGGTTTATAATCACAAATTTAGATATTTGCGTTACAATTATTAAACACCGATTGTTTTGAAAATTCTATCTTTTACAATCCTATTGTTATGTTTTTGGGCAAACAGCTTTGCGCAAAATTTCCAATTGAAAATAATTGGAAACACCACCGCCGAAACTAAAGTAATTGATTCTATAAAATACAATTCCTTGCACGCTAATGCAAAAGCCATTGCCGACGAAGTAAACAGCTTATCAGAAAGACTCTCCAAATTAGGTTATATCGAGAATCAAGTATTTGAAAACACTAAGAAAAACGACTCGACGTATAGCGCAAAATTTAACTTGGGAGCACAAATCAAATCGATACATATATATATAGGTAGAAAATCTAGTTCTAGACCCGATATTTATCAGGATTCAAAAGTAGTTGCAACTCAAACAGAAATTAACAATAATGACATCATAAAAGATTTACTTGGCTTAGACAAATCAAAAGACAGCCTAATTCTTCCGTACACAGAAATAGAATCTTTTTTAAACAACTCATTACAAAAACTAGAGCAAAATGGATATGCTTTGGCCAAACTAAAATTGATCAACATCCAAAAGAAAAAAAATCTGCTGTTGGCAGAATTACAATTTAATTCTGGCCGCCAACGGGATTTGGATGAAATTGTAGTGCAATTTGCCGAAAGCAGCAAAAACAGTAGTTTTCCAAAGGGACATTTAAAACAAATGAACCGCAAGTACCAAAACACTTTTTTAAATCAAGAAACTGTTCGAAGAGTTCAAAATGATTTTGAAAAATTTGGTTTCGTAAGTCAAATTAAAAATCCTGAAATATTATTCACTCCAGATACTACCAAAGTTTATGTTTATCTTGAAAAAAGAAAGTCCAATAATTTTGACGGGTTTATCGGCTTTACTAATAATGAAAGCGGCAAACTAACCTTCAATGGCTATCTCGATTTAGCATTAGAAAATACTATTAAAGCTGGAGAGCAATTTGCACTCTATTGGAAAAGTGACGGAAACAACCAAAGAACATTCAAAGCCAGCATCGATTTACCTTACATTTTCAGAAGCCCAATCGGGTTGAAAGCGCAAATTCACATTTTCAAACAAGACAGCATCTTTCAAAACACCAAAACAGCCATCGACTTAGGCTACTTTATTGATTACAAAACCAGAATCTATTTGGGTTACCAAGCTACAGAATCTAGCGACATTCAGAACACAAACAGCAGCACCATCAGTGATTACAACAATACTTTTCTAACTGCAAATTTAGACTATTCAAAATTGGACCTCGTCAACTCCATTTTTCCTAAAAAAACAAACATCTCGATTATGATGGGACTCGGAAGCCGAGTAACATCTGACCTAACAGAAACTGCAGGAACCACCAAGCAGACTTTCATTACAATCAATGCGATGCATAATTTCTATTTGAACCCAAAAAACTGTTTTAACATAAATTATCAAAATTATTTCTTAAAAAGCGATACTTATATCATTAACGAATTATATCGTTTTGGAGGAACAAAATCCATTCGGGGTTTTGCCGAAAATAGTTTACAAGCCAATTTTATGACGGCACTTATCACAGAATACCGCTATATTGTATCGCCAGACTTATACCTCCACTCTATTTTAGACTATGGATACTACGAAGATAAAACTTCCAATTATAAAGCCAATCTACTCGGATTTGGCATAGGCGTAGGCCTGCGAACCAAAAATGGCGTTCTCAAATTGAATTTTTCCAACGGAAGCAATGACGGCCAAAAGATTTTATTCTCCAATACTATAGTAACCTTAAATTACAACATCGAATTCTAAGCAAAAAAAAAAAATCAAAATTTACCAGCTTCCACGAACGTTAAAACTTGTATGAAGTATAAAAAAAAAATGAAAATGTTAGGAATTTTAACAAATTATTATCATTTTTGTTGAACTAATTCAAAATTTTTTAAAATGAAACTAAATTACAAATGGATTTTTACGCTTTTAGTAGCGTTGTTTTTACAGTTTTCTTTTGCCCAAGAGAGAACTATTACTGGTAAAGTTTCGGATCTTACAGGTCCATTACCAGGGGTAAATGTTTCTGTGAAAGGCTCGCCTAAGGGAGTCCAGACAGATTTTGATGGAAAATATACTATCAAAGCAAAAACGGGAGAGTTTTTGAATTTTTCATTTATAGGTATGGCAGACAAATCTGTAAAAGTTGGTTCTTCTTCTTCTATTAATGTAATTCTAGAATCCGAATCAAAAACACTCGAAGAAGTGGTGGTGGTAGCTTATGGTACTCAAAAATCGAAAGCTATTGTTGGTTCTGTAGCCGTATTAGGCAAAGAAGTATTAGAAAAACAAGTTGCTACCAGTGTGCTAACGAGCTTGCAAGGAAGTGTAGCTGGGGTAAACATTATTGCTGCCGGTGGTCAGCCGGGGGACAATCCTACGATTAGAATTAGAGGTATAGGCTCTATTAATGCTGCAGCAGATCCTTTAATTATATTAGATGGTTCTCCTTTTAATGGCAATTTGAATACCATCAGCCAAGACCAAATACAGACGATGAGTGTCTTGAAAGACGCTGCCTCTACAGCCTTATATGGGTCTAGAGGTTCTAATGGAGTAATCGTAATCACCACCAAGAGAGGAAAACTCGATACTGCACCAAAAGTGAATTTTTCTACTATGGTAGGATTTTCGAGCAATGCGGTTGATTTACACAAATTAGTTGACTCTGACAACTATATGAAATACAGTTGGGAAGCTATTAGAAACAACAATCAGTACGTAAGCAATCAAACTCCTGCTACTGCGGGCCTAAACGCTTCAAACAATTTAATTTCAACCCTTGGCTACAATCCTTACACCGCCACAACACCCGTAGACGCGAATGGAAATCTTGTAACTACTAACAAAAAATGGGATACCGATTGGGAAGATTTAATGTTGAATGACGCAGCCCTAAGAACAGAATATACATTTGGAGTATCTGGAGGAAGTGAAAATACCACCTATGCTTTTTCAACAAATTTCTTATCACAAGAAGGAAATGTAGTTACCTCAAATTTTGATCGTGCCACCACAAGATTAAGTATAGATTCTAAAATCAACAATTGGCTTACGGCGGGAATAACTACTTTTTATTCCACTTCAAAGCAAAACTACCCAACTCAAAGTGGTACTAACTTCCAAAGTGCGATTCAATGGATCTATACCATACCTTCTATTTATCCAGAGTACAGAAGAGATGTTCAAGGAAATTTAGTAAAAGATGGTAATGGACAAAATATTTTCGATTATGGAGCAACTCCCGGACAGCCATTGAATGCGACTCGTCCTCAATTGCAAAATGAGAATGCTTACGGTTCATTGTATAATTATAAAATTAAGTATAAAAGAGACAATTTTACCGCCAACGCCTATTTATTGTTCAACATCACAAAAGATTTAACTTTCAAAACAAATCTTGCTTACGATAAATACTTATTTGATGATTATAACTATGCCAGTAACGAAGTGGGTTATGCTTCAAGTGTAGGCGGAAGGGTAACACAAAATCGAGATATCACTACCTCTAGCAACTTTATCAATACTTTGAGCTACAGAAAATCATTTGGAAAACATAATATAGGAGCTGATTTAATTCAAGAAGCCTACAAATATGAAATTGATGCCTTGGGCGCACAAGGAGAAGGATTTTTACCAGGCGTTTATGTACTTGACGGCAGTACTACTCCATCAAGCGTTTCAGGTTCTGTGACGGAAGAAAGAATTTCCAGCTACCTTGGACGTGCCACCTACAATTACGATGAAAAATACTTTATTGAAGGATCCTACCGTAAAGACGGTACTTCACGTTTCAACAGTGACGTGAGATGGGGCGATTTTTATGCCGTAGGAGGTTCTTGGTTGGTTTCACAAGAGAACTTTTTGAAAGACAATAATACTATTAGTGAATTGAAATTAAGAGCCTCTTATGGAGAACTAGGCAACAACAGACTAACTTCATACTTTCCTTATATACAACAATTTGCCACTGGATGGAATGAATTAGACAATACCGGTGTAGTATTAGGCGGTGTTGTTGATAACAATCTTACTTGGGAGAAAACGGCATCAACCGACTTTGGTATGGATATTGGATTGTTGAAAAACAGAATATTCCTAACCGTTGATTATTACAACAAAGAGTCTGTTGACTTAATTTACAACAAACCACTGCCAGGTTCTACTGGTAATACAGGAATAACTACAAATGTTGGTTCTCTTAGAAATTATGGTTGGGAATTTTCATTAAACACTAGAAATATCGCAAATACTAATTTCTTGTGGACATCGAGTTTAGTTTTCTCTTTGGATAAAAATGAAATCACTGAACTAACACAAGAAAGTTTTACAAACGGTAATAAAAAATGGGAAGTTGGACGTTCATTGTATGAATTTTTTGTTCAGGAATGGGCTGGCGTCGATCCTGCAACTGGATACGGAACCTGGTATAAAGATGTTTTAGGAACAGACGGAAAACCCACTGGTGAAAGAGTAACTACTAAAACCTATGCTGAAGCAACCCGATATTATGTTGACAAATCCTCTCTACCAGATGTTGTTGGAGGTTTTACCAACTACTTCAAATATAAAAATATAGATTTGAACATCTTATTCAACTTTAGCTACGGTTCTTATGTTTACGATAGTACTTATGCCAGTTTGGTTGACGGAGGTAAAAATCCTGGAAGAACGATGCATCAAGATTTAGCAGACCGCTGGCAAAAACCCGGTGACATTACAGATGTACCGCTATTGTTAGGAGGAAACAACGATTTCAACAATCAATCGACTCGTTTCTTATTCAAAAACGATTACATCAGATTGAAAGCACTAAATATTGGATACAATCTTCCTAAAGATTTAGTTAATAAAATGAACGTTTCAAGATTAAGATTGTTTTTACAAGGAGACAATTTATGGACTTACCAATCTCATGAAGGAATTGACCCTGAGCAAGATTTAAGCGGTGCTACCAATAGCAGATCATACAACCAAAGACTAGTTTCATTTGGTATTAATTTAGACTTTTAAAAAACAAATATTATGAAAAATAGATTTTCAAAAATTATAATAGCCTTCATAGCGGTAGGTATGATGGCAGGATGTAGCGAAGAGTTTCTTGATGAGCCAAAACCAACAGATGGAGTTACTTCAGAAGTGGTTTTTACATCACGAGAAGGTGTTGAAGCGTTCATTTCAGGTATAATGCGCCGTTTTAGGGGTCAGTTCACCAATGTGGACTCCGCAGGTGTAAATTCATTGTTCTATGCACGAACTGTAAAAGGAACGGACATTATGAATTCTCCGACTTGGTTTACTTTTGATTATGCCAACGATAACCGAGAACCAACCTATAGAAGAACCACTTTTAGTTGGAACTATTGTTTCTATATGGTCAACCAAGCCAATGCGTTGATTAAAGGTGTTGAAGGTAGTAGTTTACCAGCTTCAGATAAAAAAGAATTGGCGGCTTACGGATATGCCTTAAGAGGTTTTTTCTACCACCAATTGGTTATGGAATTCTGTCCAACTTACTCCTTTGACTTGAATTATCCAGCACCACCAATTTATACAGATTTATCGACTGAAGGAAAACCTATGTCAACCGTAAAAGATGTATATGCATTGATTGTAAGCGATTTGACAACTGCAGTTGCAGGATTAACAGAATCTCGTTTGGGTAAATCGTATATTAACAAAAGTGTTGCCAATGCATTATTGGCTCAAGTATATCAGGTAATGGGTAATTGGGCTGGAGCGGACATCGCTGCAAAAGCGGCTTACGGTGGAAATCCAACAGCTGTATTAAGCGCATCTACCTATCGCTCTGGTTTCAATGACTATAATAATATAGAGTGGCTTTGGGGAAGTGCGCAATCTGCAGACCAAAGTAACTACTATTGGGGATGGCCTCACGCTGGAACGGACCACTTGACCACTTCGTATTCTGCAACCTATATCAACACAGAATTTGTTAAGTTGTTTTCAGCAACAGATGTTAGAGCCATTTTTCAAAGAAAAAGTGCTTCTATTTCCAACACAAGCGACTACCGCTATTGGATCACTAACAAGTTTAAATTCACTTTTGATGCCGATCACCCAATCATTAGAACACCAGAAATGATTCTAATCGAAGCTGAAGCAAAATACAGACTTGGTAACAGTACAGATGCTCATAATCTATTGTACACTTTGCAAAAAAACAGAGATGTCAATGCTGTTAAATCTACTAACACAGGAAATGCATTACTCGAAGAAATCTTGGTTGAAAGAAGAAAAGAATTGTATGCTGAGATTGGGGTAGAATGGTTTGATGCCAAAAGACTTAGAAGAGGCATCACCAGAACCGGGAATCACAGAATTGGATCAGCTGCGAACCTAACAGCAGATGACAAAAAATTCTTCTTGAAAATTCCTATTTCAGAAATTGATGCTAATGATTTTATCGATGAATCAGTTAATGACAATAGATAAGCATCCGTTTAGGATTTAAATCTTTTAAAAAAGCCGTCTCAAAACATAATTTGAGGCGGCTTTTTTTAATGTGCATAAAATACATTTATTATAACAATAAACATTGTTTATGTTAAATGTTAAATTTTATATGCAAGCATAAAAAATCAATAAATACGTTAGGAATGTTAACAAATTATTAAGATGTTTGTTGCACTAATTCAAAAAAATTTAAAAATGAAACTAAAGTACAAATGGCTTTTTACGCTACTACTGGCGTTATCAATGCAATTTTCTTTTGCCCAAGAGAAAATAATTTCAGGTATTGTATCTGATGCTAATGGGCCGATTCCTGGAGCGAACGTAGTTATCAAAGGATCGAAAGTCGGGGTTCAAACCGACATTGATGGAAAATATTCTATCAAAGCGAAAGAAGGCGACGTTCTTGTGATTTCCTACACAGGAATGGTGAGTTCATCGACAAAAGTTGGCGCTAATAACGCTATTAATGTGAGAATTGAATCATCTTCTAACCAACTTGAAGAAGTTGTAGTTATTGGTTATGGTGTACAAAAAAAGAAAGAAGTTACAGGTTCTGTTTCTCAAATCAAAGGAGAAAGTCTGAAAGGCTTAATATCTCCTAGCTTTGAAGGATTACTAGCAGGGCGATCAAGTGGGGTTCAAGTAACTTCGTCTACTGGTATTGTAGGTCAAGCACCAACAGTTAGAATCAGGGGAGTTGCTTCAATTTCATCTGGAACACAACCTTTGTACGTGGTAGATGGTATGCCAATAATTTCTGTTGACACTGGAGGATATGCAGATGCAAGCGGACTTGGTGACATCAATCCAAATGACATTGAAACCTACGACGTTTTAAAAGATGGAGCCGCAACTGCAATTTATGGTTCTCGTGCTGCCAATGGTGTAATCCTTATTACAACCAAAAAAGGAAAAAAAGGGAATACAAAAGTAAGCTACAACAACGTCGTTGGGTTTGCATCTCCTATAAAAACATTTGATTTATTGAATACCCAACAGTTTTTAGTAATCGCCAATGAAAAAAGAACAAATGCGGTTCCAGCTCAACCTATTTGGGCAGTTGGAAATACTTACAACACTGATTGGCAAGGCGCCGTTTTAAGAGATAATGCACTACAGGTTGACCACAATTTATCTGTTAGTGGAGGTACTGATAAAACAAAATACTACTTATCACTAGGATATAATACACAAGAAGGTATTGCTAAATCTAACGAAATGTCTCGTTATAGTATTAGAACAAATATCGATCACAAAGTAAACGATTGGTTTTCGGTAGGCGCCAACCTAGGTGTAACCAAAACAGATTATGATGGTTTGAACACAGGACGAAATTCAATTTCTGGTAATATTTTCAGTGCCATCAGACAATTGCCAAATACGCCAATTTACGATGCTAATAATCCAACAGGATACAACATCAACCTTGCAACTGGTAACGTAGGACAATGGGACAACCTTCAACCAGTTGGACAAAACCTTTCAAACATTGTTTATGTTTTAGACAACAATAAACAACAATCAAAAATTCAAAGAACACTGTTAAATGCTTTTGCTTCTGCTGATATCACAAAAGATTTGAATTACAGATTCCAAGCTAGTACAGATAATTCTATAACTGAAGGATTCAGATATTGGGACCCAACTCACGGTGATGGTCGTGGAACAAACGGACGTTTGGAAAATTCTAATACTAATTTCTTGAGATGGAATCTTCAAAATATCCTTTCCTACAATAAAACTTTTGCTGAGGCTCATACAATTAATGTAACGGGAGTTGCCGAATATCAAAGTGAGACCAGAAAGTTTTTCGAAGGATCAGGAACAGATTTGGCTGATAAATTCTATAATAAAAATCTTGTAACAGGTGCTTATGCAGTACAAGCTGCTAGTGGTAGTGTATTCGAAAACTCAATTATGTCCTATGTAGGTCGTTTGTCTTACAACTACAAACAAAGATATTTCTTGCAAGGTTCGATCAGACGTGATGGTATTTCTAAACTAAGCCCAGAAACTAGATGGAGTAACTTCTTAGGATACTCTGCCGGATGGAACATTGCCAACGAAAGCTTTATGGCTGGCATCAAAGAACAAGTTTCTGAATTGAAATTAAGAGCGTCCTATTCTGAAGTAGGAAATACGGATATCGGTAGCTATCCTTATTTAGGATTAACTTCTGCTTCTCAATATGGTTCTGCAAATGGTATTGCATTTACTCAGTTTGGAAACAATGCTTTAAACTGGGAATCTAGTAAGAAAACAGATTTCGGTGTAGATTTGGGTATATTAAATGGAGCCGTTAGAATAACTGCTGATTACTTTAAAAATGATATCGATGGATTAATTCTTAATACACCTACACCTCCATCACTTGGGGTTCCTTCTAATACTATTGCAAAAAATATCGGTGCATTAGAAAATACAGGATATGAATTCGGTGTTGAAGCAGCTATCTTTAACAAGCCTGATTTCAAATGGAATGTAAATGCTAACATTACTTTTCAAGAAAGTGTTGTTAAGTCTTTACCACAGAACAATGCAGATATTGTAGGCGGTTCATCAACTGACATTAACATCAACCCAAATATCATTATTCGCGTAAACGAATCTCCAAATGCCCTTTATGGTTATGAATATTATGGTGTAAATGCAGCAAATGGAAATCCTATTTACGTAAAAGCAAATGGAGCACTGGTTCAAGGAAATATTCCTACTCAAACTTATGTAGCTTATGACCCTGCCAATCCAACAAATGTATCTACAGCTTCATCGCTTCTTAATTCAGACCGAAAAATATTAGGAAACACCTTGCCTACTTATTTTGGTGGATTTACATCAACCATGACCTATAAAGATTTTGATTTTGGTTTCTTAGTTCGTTTCAGTGGTGGAAATAAAGTTTTCAATTCGACAAGAAGAGATGGTGTAAACCAAGATTTGAATAACAATACCACAGAAATTTTAGGCAGATGGCAAAGTACCGCCAATCCTGGGGATGGTATTACACCTAGAATGTGGCAAGGCCGTGGTAATTTTATCAATTTAGCCAGTGCTGCAAGTACACGATTTGTTGAAGATGGAGATTTTATCAGTTTAGACAATGTTTCCATTGGATATAGCCTTCCTAAATCAGTAATCGAAAAAATAAAAGTAGACAAATTCCGTTTCTTTATTCAAGCGCAAAATTTACTAATAATAACTGATTACAAAGGAATCAATCCAGAAATGGAAACTTATGGAGTAGACTTAAATGGTACTCCTCGTGCAAAAATATGGTCAATGGGTGTTAACCTTAACTTATAATAATTATGAAAAAGTATATAAAACTAACAACTGTAATGGTTCTTGCATTTCTAATGCATTCTTGTAGTGAAGAAAAATTATTAGACTTGGAACCGATTAACAACATTTCAAACGATGCTTCCTATTCCTCACCATCGTTAATTGCCTTGTCCATTAATGGAATGTACAATGCCGCTCAAATTGGACAATTTAACAGCACAGCTCCAAATGGAGGAAGAGGATACGTATGGGGTGCAGCATTTGTACAACAAGGGGATAATAGAGGCGAAGATGTCGTAAATTTAGCTGCTTTTTACCAATTCACCTATCAAGCAACATACGATCCTAGCACAGCTAACAACGTTTACTATTGGGTTGACGGCTACCGCTTAATCAACCGTTGTAACTTGGTAATCGAAGGGGTTACTAAAGCTGTTTCGAACGGAGTTATCACTAAAGCTGTTGGAGATGACTATATTGCTCAAGCCAAATTCTTGAGAGCAATAACTCATTTCGAGTTATTAACTTATTTTTCAAGACCTTACAACTTTACTGCTAGTGCCAGTCATCCTGGGGTAGTTTACAGAGAAGTGGGTATCGATACACAAACTGAAGTAGATTCTGAACTTGCAAAAGGCAGAAACACGGTTGCAGAATGTTATACTAAAGTAATTGCAGATTTAGATGATGCAGAAACAAAAATAACGCAAACTGCTAATAAAAGTTTGGTAACTAAAAACGCTATCATTGCATTTAAGACTAGAGTGTATTTGCACCAAAGAAACTGGGCCAAAGTAATTACTGAAGGCACAAAACCAATGCCAGGTATAGCATTGACCGCAAGTCCAGAAATGCCGTTTGTACTAGCCAGTAACTTATCCAATTCAGAGTCCATCTTTTCGATAAGACACGGAGCAGTAACAGGTCAAAATCCCGGCGTAAATGCTGGATTAGCTTCACAATACAAAACCAGAAGATTGGTTTGTATCAGTCCAATAATCTGGAGAGACGCGAGCTGGTTGCAAGACGATAAACGTAGAACCGAAGGAACTTTGGTAGAAACTGTTTCAGGCATAAAATACACCAATAAATATAAAGATGGTGTAACCTATACTGATGCGGCACCAGTTATTCGTTATGCTGAAGTTGTTTTAAATATGGCGGAAGCTCAGGCTAGAAAAGCATCACCAGATTTAGCTACTGCTCTTACATTACTAAATTCAGTAAGAAATAGAGCTTTGGCCAATCCAGCTACGCAAGCATACACCTTGGCCACTTTGTCAACGCCAAAACTTATGGTTGAAGCCATTCTTAAAGAAAGAAGAATTGAGTTCTTAATGGAAGGTCGCAGATGGTCGGATATTCAACGTTTGCAAAATGACGACTTGGCTCCTATTGATGGAATTCCTGCAAAAGTAGGTAGTGGCGCTGCAACAGCTGCAATGTTCGTACCTACGACTCCATTCACAGGTCCTTTTGGTGAGGCTGCTATTCCTAGTTCGAATTTCAGAATTTTATGGCCAATTCCACTTTTGGAAACTAATAACAATCCAACCTTGTTAGCACAACAAAATCCAGGCTGGTAATCGTTATAAATTTCTAAAACAATAGTACAAAATACATTTGTTAAAAGCCGTCTCAGCAATGAGACGGCTTTTTTTATAATCACAACTCAACCAAACGAAGAAAATGATACCAATTGTAATTTTAAAATGGTCTAATCCATTTAAAAATTTTACAATGGTTTATGCCGATAGACAATATATTGAGTACAATTTATTGGACCCTTACATATTGCTAATCGGTATGACTTTATACTTCGTTAACTAAAATAAAAACACAGCAACTGCTCCTCAAAACAAAATAACTTCTGCTCGCATTTCTTACCTTGGCTACTCTCTCTTTTCCAAAGTAACTAAACAATCCATGATCAAAACTTACAAAATAAAAACTTAACTGGGATCTATCCCTCCAAAAAAAAACTAGTAGAGAACAATAGAATATACTAACTACTGGAACGTACTATTCATTATAAATTGATAAAATCAAAACACAGCTCCTTTTCCGACATAAAGAAATACAAACGGCTACTTAAATTTATGTAACTATGAAATACTATTTGAATTTGGAAACTAACATTTGCAAAAAACAGATTATACAGGCAAAATCGGGTATTTTTAAAAAAACACAATTCATAAATAATCTAACTAAAAAAAAAACAATAAAAAAACATTGCTTAGTATTGAAATAATAAAAATTATTAATAGATATTATAAATAAAGTTAATTAATATTAGGAATGTTAACAAATTATTAAGATTTTTGTCGCACTAATTCAAAATTTTTAAAAATGAAACTAAAGTTCAATGGAATCCTGGTACTACTATTAGTACTAGTGGCGCAAATTACATTTGCGCAAGAAAGAGTTGTTTCAGGTGTTGTTTCTGATAATACAGGAATGCCTTTACCAGGCGTGAGTGTATTAGTTAAAGGAACACAATCTGGAATACAAACAGATTTTGATGGAAAATATTCTATCAAAGCATCGTCAAGCCAAACCTTGATATTTAGCTTTGTGGGAATGAAAACCCAACAAGTAGCTGCTAGTTCGGCTAAAATTAATGTAAAAATGCAGGACGACTCACAAGTTCTTGAAGAAGTTGTAGTATCTGGAGCAGTAGGTATCAAGAAAAAGAAAGGGGCTGTAACGTCTTCTTATGCATCTATCAATAATCAAGAATTAACTGCGGCCTATAATCCAGATCCAGTACGATCTCTACAAGGTAAAGTTTCTGGTTTAACGATAAACGCGACTACAAACGGCGTAAGTGGACAAAACTCCATTAGAGTTCGTTCTATGTTGTCCTTTACAGGTAACACTGAGGCTCTTGTTGTTATAGACAACGTAATTTCGACAGCAGATGTACTTGCTACTCTACCTGCTGAAATCATCGAAAGTGTAACGGTACTAAAAGGTGCTCAAGGCGCTGCTCTATATGGATCACAAGGTAAACAAGGAGTTGTTTTGGTACAAACTAAAAAAGGTGCTAAAGCAGAACAAATGATTGTAACTTTTACTTCCGGTGTAGATATGGAAGAGATTAGTTTTATTCCTGAAAGACAAACAAAATATGGTCAAGGATGGTACGGTGCTCGTGACCCACAAGAAAACGGTGGTTGGGGTGAATTGTTTGACAATGCACCATACAATGTAGGTATTCCGGGTAGCCCACAAGGAAATGTAGAATCTACATATTCTTCTAAAGGCGAAGACAATATTAAAGAATTTTACCAACCAGGTACTATTTATCAAAACAACCTGAACATTAATGTTGGAGGTGCTGATTCATTTGTTAATTTCAATTTAGGAAATGTTACGAGAAACTTCGTCATAGAAGGAGATCACTTGAGCAGAAACAACTTTGTATTAACTGCACAAAAAAAATTAAACAAATTGACTTTGGGTGGTAATATGACTTTTACCAATTTAAACACCAAACAAGCCAACGTAAATGCGCAAACATCTCGAGCAGATTACACGCTTTTGACTAACTTACTTCAAGCAGGAACCACTATTCCAGTGAAGGCGTTTAGGGATAGAGAACTTTATGGATATAATGGTTATTATCAAAATCCTTTTTGGGCAAAAGACAACAATAGACTTAACGAGACAAAAAATTTCGTCAATTTTGGTATAAATGCAGCTTATGAAATAAATAAGCATATAAACTTATCCTACAATGGTTCTGTTCAATTAAGAAACAACAATCAAATTGCATATGCTAATGCAGGACAAGCTCCAGCAACTTCCGATGCAGATTTTTCTACGGGTTCTGAATTTTATCAATCTGCCTTTTCTAGCACTTACTATTATGGTGACATAATGGCTAACTTTAATTACGAATTGTCAGAAGAGATTGGGTTGAAATTTAACATTGGACAAAATACGCAGTACAATGCTTCCAAGAGAGTTTCACAAGGAGGAACCAATTTAGATATTCCTGGATTGTATAATATTGCCAATGTATTAAAACCAGCTAACCCTTCATCGCTTCAAAACGGAACTTTTGACAGCAGAATATCTGCTACATTCGCCAATGCCGATTTAAATTATAAAGACTACTTATTCTTGAATTTAACAGGAAGATATGAAGGAAATAGTGTGGCTGCTAAAGGAAACCAATACTATTTTTACCCATCAGCAGGTTTGTCATTTGTGGCTACAAAAGCATTTGAAGGATTAAGAAATCAAAAAACTTTAAGTAATTTGAAAGCGTATGCCAATTACACTGTAGTCGGCTCATTAGATCCAGTAACTGCTTATGAAATATTAAATACAGCAAATTACGCTACAGGCTTCCCAATGAATTCAGGTAATTCATACAACAACCAAACCACCATAACTGACCCAAACATCAAACCAGAAACATACACTACCTATGAAGGTGGTCTTAATTTTGGTTTCTTTAATGATGCTTTGACCATAGACGTCGCTGGTTATATGACTAAAACAACTGATTTGATTACTCAAGCTTCGCTAAGTACAACTACAGGTTTGGTTGGTAAAAAAACCAACTCAGGTGAATTAGAAGGAAAAGGATATGAAATTGATTTAGGTTTTAGAGCATTTAACACTCCTACTTTCAAATGGAACGGTCATTTAGGATATTCGCACGCTGACACTAAAGTAATAGATGCTGGAGAATCTACTAAGGTAGTATTGACTGATGCAGGGAATTCTCAAATTGTAGCCGATATATCGGCAGTAGAAGGGAAATCATTCCCATACATTACAGGCACAGACTGGACAAGAGATACAGCTGGAAATGTAATTGTTGATGCTCAGGGAAGACCTACTCCATCTGCAGTATTTAAAAATTTAGGAAAAGTTCAACCAGATTATGTTTTAGGTTTTACTAATAATTTTGAATACAAAGGAATTGGTTTGTCATTCACTTTAGATTACCGTAGTGGAGGTTACTTTATTTCACAAACGAAATACAATCTTACCTGGACTGGCCATATTGTTGAAACCGCTGAATTTGACAGAAATGTAGGTTTCCTTTATCCAGGTTCTGTAATAGACAATCCTGCAACTGCAACAGTAGGTGACTATATCCCTAACACAAGTGTACTAACGGGAGGTTTCAACACTTTAACAGGTGCAGCTAACAGAACTCAAGCTTATTTTGGACAAGCTTCAAATTTAGGTTCTTTCAACCTTATTGATGCAACACAATTTAAAGTAAGAGAAATTTCTTTAAGCTATTCATTGTCTAAAAAAGTGTTAGATAAAACAGGAATTGAATCTTTGAAATTCAGTATAAATGCAAGAAACCCATTTATCATTCTTGCTGACGGCAATAGAGGTTATGCTGATTCTGAAGTTTCGAGCCAGTACAATAACTCAACTTCATCTGCTGCTAAAAATCCAGCTGGAACTGTAGCCAATACATCAAGAAACGGTATTGGATTTATTGGAGATGCGCAATACCCATCAACTCGTACATTTGGTTTTACCATCAACACTACTTTTTAATAATTAAAAATAAATTATATTATGAAAAAAATATTATACAGTAGCATTATGATGTTACTTTTGTTTTCATCTTGCGAGAATTACCTTGATGTAAATGAAAAACAGACAAATAGACCCGATTTTGATGCTCTTACGCCAAGTCAAATGTTATCAGGAGCACTTACTAATTATACAAGTTATCAAGTAACTACTTTATCAACTTACGGAAACAGATTGGCTTACGTCTGGGGTTTAAATAGTGGCTTTACTTCTACTGATCCTGCTTATACCTATAAATACGACAGCAGCAGTTATACTGCCTGTTTTGAAAGCGCGTATTTGATTGGGGATAATTTTCAAGATATTCTAGACAAAAAAGCTAGTTTCCCTACTTATACCCTTCATTTTGGAGTTGCAAAAGTGATGAAAGTTATGTGTATGGATTATGTGACTGCTCTTTATGGCGATGCACCATATACAGAAGCCTTTAATAATGATATCATTGCTCCTAAATACGAGGATGATAAAAAAATTATCCCTGGACTTTTCAAAGAATTGGACGAAGCTAGAGCCTTCTTTGCTGCACCTGGTGCTGCACCAATGGGAGCTGAAGACTGTGTTTTTGCAGGTGATAAAGCAAAATGGCTTAAGTTTGTAAACACAATAGAATTAAAACTATTGTTGCGTTTGTCTAAAACTACAGATGCTACACTTGTCGCTTTAAGAACTGCTCGTTTCACAAAATTAAACGCAAATCAAGATTTCGTAACTCAAGATGTTACAGTAAATCCTGGATACAACAATGGAACACTTAACTCTAGAAACCCTATCTTTAGAGTTAACGGACAAAATGAATCATTTAGTGCAGCTACTTCTGCCAATGCAGCTAATGCAGCGGGTGATTATGCTGGAAGACTTGTAAACGGTACAATAAACGATGCGAATATTACATCTGGACTAGTTGACCCACGAAGAGCTAGAATGTTCACTCTTATAGGTGGAACGGTTGTTGGTAACGTACAAGGTATTTTCCCACTAACTGCAATTTCTAAATACGCATCATTCTATCATGGAAGAACAGGAGCCTCTGTCGACATAGCAAACAAAAACGGTGGTGAAAGAAATGCATTTTTAATGCAAGCTGCTGAAAGCTACTTTCTACAAGCTGAAGCGATGCAAAGAGGTTATTTGACTGGAACTGCTAAAACTGCTTTTGAGGATGGTGTAAAAGCTTCTTTCAATTTCTACAGTACAGGCTTTGGAACTATCGTGATTGCTACTCCACTTGATCCAGTAGCTTACTTAGCTGCGATCGATGCTAAAAACGGTTTGGGCTGGACAGGCTCTACTGACAAAATCAGCGCAATCATTACTCAAAAATATCTTGCTTTATCGCAATGGCATGGAATTGAACTTTACTTAGACCATTTGAGAACAGGTTATCCAGTATTACCTTTACCATTCGGTGTAACTGAAACAAAAAGACCTAATAGATTAATATATCCAAGTTCGGAATATTCTTCTAATAGCACGAATACTCCTGTAGTTTCAAATGGAGATTTATTTAGTGTAAACACAAAAACTCCTTATTATTTACAATAAAGACAACTGTTTAAATGTAAAACCATCAGCGCAAGCTGGTGGTTTTTTTTTATTGAAATCATTTAATACATCACTCTAGTGCAGTCAAAAACTATTAATTTCAATAACAAGAGCTAATCTTGATTGCGACCGAAAAACACAAAACACAAGCAGATAACATATTAAAAAAGATATCAGACAACTGAATACCAACATTGCTATTTGTAATAAATTAAAAAACAACTATCAAAAAAGAGAAGATATTACATACCTTTGCCAAATGGAAAAAGAACATTTAATATTCGGGATAAGAGCCATTATTGAAGCAATTCAAGCAGGCAAAGAAGTCGATAAAGTATTTATACAAAAAGAAATTTCAGGCGAATTGATGAAAGACTTGATGAAGGTAATGAAACGTGCAAACGTGAATTTCTCTTATGTTCCTGTCGAAAAACTGAATCGATTAACACCAAACAATCATCAAGGAGCTGTAGCTTCGATATCGCCGATCGGTTTTATTGAACTAGAACATCTTGTTGATGCAACAGTTTCATCTGGAAAATTGCCTTTGTTTTTAATTTTAGATCAAATATCGGATGCGCGGAATTTTGGGGCTATTATCCGAACGGCAGAATGTACTGGTGTAAACGGAATTATTGTTCAAAAAGCAGGATCAGCTCCCGTAAATGGCGATACTGTAAAAACATCTGCAGGAGCGGTCTTTAATGTGCCTATTTGCAAAGTAGAACATATCAAAGATGCCATTTTCTACTTGCAAGGCTCAGGCATCAAAACCGTTGCCGCCACCGAAAAAACCGACCAAAACATTTATGACATCGACCTGAAAGAAGGAGTTGCTATCATTATGGGTTCCGAAGATAGAGGAATCAACCCCTCAGTGCTAAAAATCGTCGACGAGAAAGCAAAACTACCTATGTTCGGAACCATTGGCTCGCTAAACGTTTCTGTAGCTTGTGGCGCCTTTTTATATGAGGCAGTGAGGCAGAGAAGTTAGAAGTGAGAAGTGGGAAGTGGGAAGTTTGCACTACTGTTTAAAAATGTTTTTTACGCTAAATTTTAAACTCGGAAATGTGGGACTTTCCAATTTACCGCTTTCAATAATTGGCTTTAATCCGATGAATTTATTGTCTTTAAGCACATAAATTAAAATTGTTTTCTCAGATTGATTCACAATCCAATATTCTTTTACACCATTCTCTTCATACAAATCAAATTTAATGGTCATTTCTCGGTTTGAATTTCCTGGAGAAAGGATTTCAATGATCAAATCTGGAGCACCTATACACCCTCTATCGTCTAGTTTATCTTTATCACAAACAACACATAAATCGGGCTGAACCACTGAAGTTATTTGATTGTCTTTTGTACTGTCTTTGAAATTTATCAAACGAACATCAAAAGGAGCTACATAAAAATAACAAGAAGAATTTCTAAAACTTCGACTCAAAAAATAGGTTAATTCTCTTGAAACTTCCTGATGAGATCTACTTGGCGCTGGACTCATCTTAAAAATCTTTCCCTTTATTATTTCAACTCTTTCCTTAAAATTCCAAAGCAAATAATCGGCATAAGTATAACTACCTTTTAAATCGAGTTGTTTGAAATTTGTGATAATTGTGCTCATTTTAAAAACTTTAGGATTACAAAAATACAAAATAATTCAATTTGATTCTTTAAAATCAAAAATCTCATTATCTTCTACAATTGGAAGATTTACAAAATTTCCGCTTTCATCAAAGCGTTGCATAAACTTGTCATTCATAGGATTGTAATCGGGATGTTCCCAATCGTATTTGATGATTTTTATATACTCGGGAGTTTTGTACAACAAAGAAAGGACAAGGCCAGCAATTAATCCTGCCAAATGCCCCTCCCAAGAAATTTTCTCATCTACTTTTGGAAAAATATACCAAACCATACTGCCATAAACCAGAATTACAGTTAATGATAAGGCCACCAAACGATAATATTTAGTTTGAATACCTTTGAAAAAGATAAAACTCACCAAAACATAAATCAAACTGCTGGCACCAATGTGATAACTATCTCGACCAATCACCCAAGTAATAAATCCAGAAAATAAAATCCCATAACCAATAACTTCAAAAGTTTGTCTAGAATAAAAATACCGCAATGCAGCTAACAATATCAGTAGAGGAATCGAATTATTGTACAGATGTTCTAAATCGGAATGAATAAAAGGGCTAAAAAGAATGCCTTGTAAACCTGATACCGTTCTAGGATAAATTCCATTTTCGAAAAAATCAAAATCAAATCTGATTTGCAACCAATAGACAAACCAAAGCAACAACACAAAAAAAAATGGTAGCGCAATTACTGAATTGGAATATTTAAAATGGTTGTCGTTCATATTGACCGTTTGTTGTTTTGAGTTTATTGTTTATTGTTTATTGTTTTGTTAGCTGAATTTACACAAAAATGTATCCAAAAGCAATTTAGTGCTATTTTGTCATATTTTAAAGAGAATACAAAAAAGATGAAAGAATATAGACGCAGTAAGTAAGTTGAAATATCATTAGTTTTACTAAAAGCAAAATCCTAAATTTGTGATTGATTGATCCTCAATCTAAAATCTAAAATCTAAAATCATCTTGAAAGCTCCATTAGCAGAACGCATTCGTCCGCAAAAATTAGAAGATTACATCAGTCAATCGCATTTGGTTGGGCCGAATGGTTCGTTGACACAGCAAATCGCGAAAGGAATAATTCCTTCGTTGATATTTTGGGGACCTCCGGGAACTGGAAAAACAACCTTGGCACAAATTATTGCACAAGAATCGAAGCGTCCATTTTATATTTTGAGCGCCATCAATTCAGGAGTGAAGGATATTCGAGATGTGATTGAAAAAGCCAAACAAAGTGGCGGACTTTTCACTGCCAAAAATCCAATTTTATTTATAGACGAAATTCATCGTTTCAGCAAATCACAACAAGACTCCTTGTTGGCAGCCGTCGAAAAAGGTTGGATAACTTTGATTGGGGCCACAACCGAAAATCCAAGTTTTGAGGTCATTCCTGCATTATTATCTCGTTGCCAAGTGTATATTTTGAATGCATTTACAAAAAACGATTTGGAATCTTTATTAGATCGAGCCATAAAAACCGACACTTTTTTGACAACCAAAACTATAAAACTAACCGAAACAGAAGCGCTGCTGCGACTTTCAGGAGGCGATGGACGCAAACTATTGAATATTTTCGAATTGGTCGTAAATGCTGGTGATGACGACGAAATTGAAATTACAAATGACCGAGTATTTGAACTCGTGCAACAAAATACCGTTTTATATGATAAAAGTGGTGAACAACATTATGACATAGTATCCGCTTTTATCAAATCGATTCGCGGGAGTGATCCCAACGGAGCTGTATATTGGTTGGCAAGAATGATTGAAGGAGGCGAAGATGTAAAATTCATAGCGAGACGAATGCTCATTTTGTCGAGTGAAGATATTGGAAATGCGAACCCAACGGCTTTCATTATGGCTAATAATACTTTTCAGGCTGTGACCACCATTGGTTATCCCGAGAGCAGAATAATTTTAAGCCAATGCGCTATTTATTTAGCAACCTCGCCCAAAAGCAATGCTTCTTATTTGGCTATTGGAAGCGCACAGCAATTAGTGAAACAAACTGGAGATTTACCTGTTCCCATTCATTTGCGTAATGCACCAACAAAATTAATGAAGGAATTGGGCTATGGTGACGAGTATAAATATTCACACGATTATGCCAATAATTTTGCTGAACAGGAATTTCTACCCAAAGAAATTTCAGAAACGGTTTTATATAATCCTGGAAACAATGCAAGAGAAAATTCCACTAGAGAGTTTTTGAAAAACCGTTGGAAAGATAAGTATGGGTATTAGTGGAAGTTAAAAGTGGGACGTTAGCTAAATAATTAAATTTTTAATTTTCTGTATTCCTGCAAAGCCGAAAAGATGTCCAAAATATAGATTCTATTTTCTTCGATTCTATACACTATTTTGTAATTCCATTTGGGGAAAAATCTAATTTTTTCAGAATTATAAAGCGGTTCTTTCGGATTTTTTTCAGGAAAAATATTTAGTCATTCCTTAAGAACCCACTTTTTGAGTTTTTAGATTTTTTACCAAAAATACATCTGCAAAAATAAGCAGTAAAAATTCGAGCCAAAGAACAATTTGCTCTTTGATTTGGTTGAATCGT
>NZ_JBIKRX010000127.1:0-5539 GCF_044348915.1 Flavobacterium sp.
CTGCATCTTCCTTAAATCGCTTGTTAAATGTTATTGAATTCACACCTATAAATTTCTCCCTTGTACTCATTTGACAAAGGTAATACTATTTTCGTTTTTGGGCGGCCTAAACGCCTATACCTAAATACTTAATACCAATTTTTTGAAATTGAAACGCCTAATTAAACGGGTATATATTCTATATTGTTTCTAGCGAATTATCAAGAAAAATATCCAAAGATAAAACCATCACACCAGGATAGAAATAGAATACAAAAAAGGCACACAAAATGAGTTGAAAGAAACTCAAATCGATTTACAACCTTTTATTCGTATTGATTATTGCCTGATTATTTTTGTAGTCAATCCATTCTTGTCCTTTCCATTTTCGCATTAAAACATCATAATGTCTCATTACAAATACATTGAATGCGGCTTTACCAAGATTATTGATTTTTCTTGGAAAAGCTCTTAAGCTCATCGAAAAACCTGGCGTTAGATACTTCATATAATGCCAATATCCTTCTGGCATATACAGCATTTCGCCGTGTTTCAAATTGCAAATCATACCTTTTGCTTTTTGTAAGGCAGGCCACTTTTCGAAATCAGGATTGTCAAAATCGATATCTTCCCTTGAAATTAAAGAATGGGGTACCTTATATAGGTAGGGAGTTTCTGAGGGTGGGAATAAAATACATTGCTTTTTTCCGTGAAAATGAAAATGAAGAATGTTGGAGTAATCAATATCAAAATGCATAAAAACTTTCGAATTTTCTCCTCCAAAAAATAACATTGGCAATTGTTTTACTAATCGAAGTCCAATTTTAGGCCATTTGAAATCGTTTTGAAGTACCGATACCTCCTGCATTAAATTGTATAAAAAAATACGATAATTGGTTGGTTTCTCTTGCAGCAAGTCGATGTAATCGCTCATTTTCATCTTGGCATGAGCTTCATTAAAACCATCTTTATGGGAAACAGGTCTATCATCATATAATGGCACCGTTTTATCACCAGCTACTTGCTTTATGTATTCTAAATTCCATTTTTGATACGCAGGCCAATCGGTTGTTAGCTGCTCAATGACTAGTGGTTTTTGTTTTTTTACATAATTATTAAAAAAATCCTCTTTCGAAATGGTTTTTACCCGAGGAATTTCAACAAGATTCAATTTCATCGTTTTTAAGAAATAAATTTGAAAATAAATAAAAAAAGCAGACCTATAAGCCGGGTTCTGTCTCCAATCCCGATAGCTATCGGGATGGAGCCTTATCATTTATCTAGCCCCGATATTACTATCGGGATCCATCTTTCTACCCTTCGACAACGGGCGAGAACCCTTAAATGCCGATATACTTGAAATTTCACCGCATAGAGTTTACCTGGTTTCACTACAGCATTACCTGTACCTGCTTTCTGTTGCACTTGTCCTAATCCGATCCCGATAGCTATCGGGACTGAACCGACGGGTGTTACCCGCTATGCTTCTCTGTGGTGTCCGGACTTTCCTCCCTTCCGATAAATCGGAACGGCGATAAGGCGGTCTGCGGCGCAAAAGTAAGGATTTTAGATTGTAGATTGTAGGTTTTTGATTTTAGATTTCAGCATTCTCATTGAAATTGCCATTGAAATTGTTATTGAAATTGATTTTTGATAATTACAATTTCACTTAAAAACCGTATTATTGTATGTAAAATTTTCAAAAATGAAACTGCACAATCTAATCCTTTTATTTATTCTATTTTGGTTTAATCTGTCTTTTTCGTGTGATTGTCCACCTCACGAAAGAGAAACAATGGTTTCAAAAGGGCTTAAAAATGCACAAATAGTCTTTTATGGAGAACTAATTAAAATAGATACTGTTTCTAGTACATATTCTTTTAGAATAATTGAACTATTTAAAGGTGATTATAAATATTCTATAATTAATGGAAAATCTAGAAATAATAATTGTGAAATATTTCCATTTAAAAAAGATTTGTGGATTGTTTATGGTGGCTTTAATAAGGACAATACAATTAGCATAAGTTACTGTTTACCATCTCAAACCATAGAAATTCCTCCAGGATTTTTACCTCCAATTCCTTTATTTACATCTTCTGAAAGAAGAACTACAAAAATTGATTCATTAAGTAATGAAATTGATAACCTAAAAATTCGCAACGAAACAATATCCAATTGGTTTTACCAATTAGAACAATTAAGAGCCTACAAATCATCTCAAAATAAAATTCCTGAAAATAAGAAAAATACATTCTATGACAAAGCGCTAATCATTTCTTTGATAATCAATACACTATTATTTTCAACACTTATTTTTATCACGGTAACGAAAAGATTTTCTTCAAATAAACAAATTAGCGAATAAACAAATCAACTAAAATCTTATATTTGCTAACCAATAAAAATCTATGGAACAATTTGTAGTATCGGCTCGTAAATATCGTCCACAAACATTTAATGATGTTGTCGGACAAAAAGCCATTACCAGCACTTTGTTGCACGCCATAGAGAGCAATCACTTGGCTTCTGCCCTATTGTTTACTGGTCCTCGTGGCGTTGGAAAAACCACTTGCGCTAGAATTCTTGCTCGTAAAATCAACCAACCTGGATATGACGACCCGAATGAAGATTTTGCTTTCAATGTTTTCGAATTGGATGCGGCTTCGAACAATTCAGTAGATGATATTAGGAGCCTGATTGACCAAGTTCGGATTCCGCCACAAACCGGACAATATAAGGTGTACATTATTGACGAGGTGCATATGTTGTCTTCGGCAGCTTTTAATGCTTTCTTGAAAACATTAGAAGAACCGCCAAAACACGCCATTTTTATATTGGCCACGACCGAAAAACACAAAATAATTCCAACGATTCTTTCTCGTTGCCAGATATTCGATTTCAAAAGAATTACCGTAAAAGATGCCAAAGAACATCTTGCCGAAGTTGCTTTTAGCCAGGGCGTGAATTATGAAGACGATGCTTTACATATCATTGCTCAAAAAGCGGATGGTGCGATGCGTGATGCTTTGTCTATTTTTGACCGCGTGGTTTCCTATTGTGGTAGCAATTTGACCCGCCAGGCTGTTACTGAAAATCTGAACGTTTTGGACTATGAAACGTACATCAACGTGACCGATTTAATTTTGGAAAACAAAATTCCAGAATTATTAGTCGCTTTTAACGATATTCTCTCCAAAGGATTTGATGCACATCATTTTGTTTCTGGATTGGCTTCGCATTTCAGAGATTTATTGGTTTCGAAAACTCCTTCGACACTATCATTATTAGAAGTTGGTGAACAAGCCCAAAAATTATATGGCATACAATGTCAAAAAGCGTCGCAAGATTTCTTATTGAAAGGAATTGAAATTGCCAACGACTGCGATTTGAAATACAAACTGAGCCAAAACCAACGACTATTAGTTGAACTTTGCTTGATGCAACTCGCCTCCATCACCTTTGATGGAGAAAAAAAAAAGTTGAGCAATTTATAATTCCACCCACTTATTTTAGGAGAACGGATTATTCTATTGTTGAAAAAGTTACGGGTAACGAGTTACGAGTAACGAGTCAATCAGAACCAGCAATTCGAGAACAAAATCCCGAAACTAATATAGAATCTTCTGGCAACACCTTAGTGTCAGAAAGCCAAATTTCAGAACCAAAAACTGTAAACGAACTTGAAACTCGAAACCCAAAACCCGAAACCGGCGTTACTATTTCAGCATTGTCACTTTCGAGTATTAAAGCAAAAAAAGAATTGCTTGAATCAACCAAGGGAATTGTAAAAGAGGAAGTTCATCTACCGACAGAAGCTTTTAATGAAACCGATATGTTGTTGCATTGGACTAAATATGCAGAACGATTGGGGAATAAAGGGTATAAAATTATGGAGTCCCTTATGTTGATTGGTGACCCAAAATTGGAAGGCGCAACTATAACCCACGAATTGCCAAACGACAGCACAAAGATTGAATTCGAATCGGAAAAACTAGAACTTTTAGGCTATTTGAGAGGAAAACTGCACAATCATAACATTATGATTGATGTGGTTGTAAATGAAAAAGTAGAAAATAAATTTGCCTTCACCCCTTTGGACAAATACAACCGATTGAATGAAATAAATCCTAATTTGGAGTTATTGAAAAAGACATTTGATTTGGATATTTAAAACAAAGTTCCAAAAACTTCGTTTACAGGATTTTTAATATCTACAAATGTAAAATTGGTTTTTATATTTTTGTTTAATAAACCAATAGTTTTACCAGACTCAGTATCTGAAGTTATATAAAACTGAATTGATTTGTCTACATGCGCTTGTGCAAAAAGTTTAGAATCATTTGGGATTATTGACCTTGGTCTAATTTCTATATCAGTTATACCCTTTGAAAGAAAAATATTTTTTGCAAATAATACAGCTATTTTTGCGTGTTCTAAATTAAAAGGAATTATTTGAATTGTATCTAATGGTAAATTTTCTATTTCATCTCTTACACAAAACTCAGCAATTGAAATAGTTGATATTTTCATTACAATATCATTTTCTAAAAAATATTTGTAATATTCTTTAGCGTTAGTATGCAATTTATCAGCATCATTCAATAATCTCACGAAAAAACTGGTATCGAGTAAAACACTATGCATCATAACCTCCTCGTAAATCTCTTAACCATTCATCTGCGTTAATATCTTGCCATTTATTACGTGAGCGTTTAATGAGTGCATTAAGGTAATCCTCATCAAACTTAGGTTCAAAAGGTATAATTTGAACGTATTTCAAAGAACTTTTATCAAACTCTCCACTATCAATATTTTGTTTTGCGGTAACTCGAAAACCATATTTTCTGTAAACTAAATTTTTATCTTCGTTTAAAAAGAACTCTTTAGGCGTTTCTATAATTACAGTTCCAAATTCTTCAGTATTAAGATGAATATTGGATTTATTTTTTCCGCCAGCATTAGTAATTTCACCATAAAAGTACAACTCAGCATCAACCCACAAATCTAGCGTCCTTTTAAAATTTGTTTTAGGATTAATTTCAAATGAAAATTCTTTTTCTCCTACAACAGTTTTTAATTCAAAAGAATAATTTTTGCTATAAGAAATATTTTGAATTCGCTCGATAGCTTGGGCAGTTTTTAGTTCTAAAAAATCTATCGAGTCTTGATTACGAACTACTTCTAAATTAGCTGTTAATCCAATTAATGCTTGAGTTCCAACTAGGAAGATATTTTTCACAGAACCTTCCTCTATTGAATAACTTATTGTTGGACGATCTTTCTGACTCGGATAAAGAATATCTTCTATGTTGTCAAAAATTGTTCTAATTTCTTTAATGTCATAATTCTCTGGGTTCAATGGCTCATTTCCCTTGTTACCAGATACTCTTATTTCAAAAATTCCTTTAGTTTCCATACAACAAATGTATTATTGTAACTAATCAGTCTCAAATATAGGGATTTTATTTCATGTCAAAATGACGTGAAATAAAATTCGAATTCATGCCACATAGTCATTGGATTTATTAGGTGAATCTTTTTATATTTTGTACTTTCA
>NZ_JBIKRX010000009.1:0-57565 GCF_044348915.1 Flavobacterium sp.
TTAGGGAATGCTCAAAACATATTTTCATCAGTAAATAATGAAACATACGAGTAATTAATTATTACTTTTTTCAAACCATTGAGATAATTAAGTTTCATTAAGCGTAACATTCTTAATGATCTTAATGGTTCAAATAAAAATTTAAAGTTATGATTTCAATAGGTATAATAGGCGGTTCAGGTTACACAGCCGGGGAACTCATCAGAATCTTGATGTTTCACCCCAACGCAAAATTGGATTTCGTTTACAGCACAACCAATGCGGGAAAACCACTTTCTATAGCGCATCACGATTTGATGGGCGATATCGAAATGAATTTCACCGACACCGTAAATCCCAACGTAGATGTGGTGTTCTTGTGTTTAGGTCACGGAAAATCAATATCCTTTTTAGAAGAAAATCAGTTTTCTAATGCGACCAAAATCATCGATTTAGGAAATGATTTCAGATTATTAAAAGACAAAGATTTCAACGGAAAATCATTCGTTTACGGTTTACCAGAGTTGAACAAAACAGATATAAAAACCGCTCAATATATTGCTAATCCAGGTTGTTTTGCCACGGCAATTCAATTGGCTTTATTGCCATTGGCTGCTGATGGTTTATTAAAAGATGACATCCACATCAACGCTACCACAGGAAGTACTGGTGCCGGAGTAAGTTTATCTGAAACCTCACATTTCAGTTGGAGAAACAACAATATGTCGCATTACAAAGCTTTCGACCATCAACATTTGGGAGAAATAAACCAAAGTTTGAGTCTGTTGCAAGCAACTTTCAAGGACGAAGTTATTTTTGTACCCAATAGAGGCGATTTCACCAGAGGAATTTTTGCAACCTTGTATACCAAGACCGAAGAAAGTTTAGAAGATTTGTTAGCGAAATACCAAGCGTATTATGCCGATCAACCTTTCGTAACTGTTACAACCACAAATATCAATTTGAAACAAGTGGTTCAAACCAACAAATGCATTATCAGTTTAATGAAAAAAGGAAACCGGATTTTGATTACTTCGGTAATCGACAATTTAGTAAAAGGTGCTTCAGGACAGGCCATTCAGAATATGAATTTAATGTTTGGACTCGAAGAAACTACAGGTTTACACCTGAAACCAAGCGGATTCTAAGAAGTTTACTCGGTGAATCGTTTAATCGATTAACCGAATAAGCAAATAACCAATTAAACAAAAACAAAATGAACTTATTTGACGTTTACCCATTATATCCTATTACGCCTGTAAAAGCAGTAGACTGCATCATTACAGACGATAAAGGAATCGAATATTTAGACTTATACTCTGGTCACGGAGTAATTTCTATCGGTCACACCCAGCCAGATTATGTGGCCAAAGTGAAAGCCCAATTGGATAATTTGAGTTTTTACTCGAATGCCATCCAAAATCCATTGCAAGTAGAATTAGCTGAGAAATTAGGAAAAGCTTCTGGCTTAACCGATTTCAGTTTATTCCTTTGCAGTTCTGGGGCTGAAGCCAATGAAAATGCTTTGAAAATGGCTTCTTTTCACACGAACAAATCAAGAGTAATCGCTTTTGACAATTCATTTCACGGTCGAACTTCGGCGGCTGTTGCAGTTACCGATAACAAAAAAATCGTGGCACCATTAAACGCACAACAAGCAGTTACTTTCTTGCCTCTAAACCAAATTGATTTGGTAGAAACCGAATTAAAAAAAGGAGATGTTTGTGCCGTAATCATTGAACCAATCCAAGGAGTTGGTGGTTTGGATCAAGGTACAACCGAATTTTTTCAGGCTTTGGAGAAAGTTTGTGCTGCCAACGAAGTCGCTTTAATTTTAGATGAAGTACAATCAGGATACGGAAGAAGCGGAAAGTTTTTTGCACACCAACACCACGGAATCCATCCTGATATTGTGACTACTGCTAAAGGAATGGGGAACGGTTTTCCGATTGGAGGCGTTTTCATTTCACCTAAATTCAAAGCCAGTTATGGTTTACTGGGAACTACTTTTGGTGGAAGTCATTTGGCTTGCGCTGCCGGAATTGCCGTTTTGGACGTGATGGAAAAACAAAACTTAATAGCCAACACGAACAAAGTATCCGAATACTTTTTTGAAGCCATCAAAGTCATTCCTGAAATCATCAAGGTAAAAGGAAGAGGATTGATGCTAGGCGTTGAATTTGATTTCGACGTGAGCGCCTTGAGAAAGAAAATGATTATCGAAAAACATATTTTTACAGGCGGAGCCAACAATAAAAACTTATTGAGAATTCTACCTCCATTGACGATTACAACTGAAGCAATTGATACATTTATTGTGGCTTTGCAAGAATCATTAGCTGAACTAAAACAATAAAAATGAATACAGTATTATCCATAGCAAAAAGAAACGCCGTTTTAACTAGAATGGCGGAACTTCTGGAACAAGAAAGAGCCAATCTTAAAAGTATCAATCAACAGGATTTAAGCAATTATTCCGGTGATGATTTGGCTATGGAAAAACGTTTGCTTGTTGATGACGCCAAAATTGACGGAATGATTTTGTCGATGCAGCAATTAGCAAGCCAGGAAGATCCTGTTGGCGTAGAACGATTCAATTTCACTCACGAAAACGGACTGAAAATTACCAACAAAACAGCTGCTTTTGGAACCATAATGATTATTTACGAATCTCGTCCAGATGTTACTGTTGAAGCGGGTGGAATTGCATTCAAATCCGGTAACAAAATCTTGCTGAAAGGTGGAAAAGAATCTTTGCTGTCGAATTTGAAAATTGTTTCGCTTTGGCACCAAGCCTTGGAAGAAAATGATATTGCTAAAGATTGGGTAGAATATTTGAATTACAATCGTGCTGAAACTCAGGCTTTCTTGGAAAATCCAACACAAAGAGTGGATTTAATCGTGCCTCGTGGTGGCGAACAATTGATTGCTTTTACCAAAAAACACGCTACTTGTCCAGTAATTGTCAGTGGTCGTGGCAACAATTTCTTGTACATCAACAAAGAAGCCGATTTGCAAAAAGCATTGGACATTATCATCAACGGAAAAACAACCAACATAGGTGTTTGCAATGCTTTGGACAAGGTTTTAATTGATTCCAATTTAGAAAACTGGGAAGATTTTGCCGCTAAAGTAGTAGCTGAATTACACAAGTATAAAGTTGAAATTTTGGGAGACGAACGTTTTTCAAAAGCAACAAAGGTTCCTCAAATTGAATCCGATTTGATTTGGTACGAAGAGTTTTTAAACTATAAAATCGTCATTGGAATCGTAAATTCCGACGAAGAAGCGGTGGCAAAAATCAACCAATTTTCCGGTGGACATTCGGCTTCGATTATTACCGAAAACGATGTGATTGCCCAAGAATTTATGGAGCAAGTAGATTGTGCAGCAGTGTATCAAAACGCTTCCACTCGATTTACCGATGGAGGTCAATTTGGTTTGGGAGGAGAATTAGCAATAAGTACGGACAAATTGCACCAACGCGGCCCTATCGGATTACAACATTTGGTGACCAATAAATGGTATATTTACGGTGAAGGACAAGTAAGATAAAAGTTGGCAGTGTTCAGTAATTAGTTTACTGTTTGAGAGCAGTCGAGAACAAAATGACATAATTATCAAATAACGCTTTGTGAACTTTGCGATTTACGAAATAATTATTCAATTTAAACTTTGTTCCCTTTGTGGTTAAACCCTCAAAAGGCTAAAAAAATAAAAATGAAAAAAAGAATTTTACTAAAGTTAGGCACTAACACGCTCACCAAAGAAACCGATCATATTTCGAGAGGAAAGATTGAAGATATTGGACAGCAAATTGCCGCTCTACAAGACGAATACGAGTTTATCATCGTCAGTTCAGGTGCTATAGCAGCAGCCAAACAGTTTGTTAAACTAGACAATCACGATAAAGATGTTTTTGTAAAACAAGCTTTAGCTTCGATTGGTCAACCCCATTTGATGCGGATTTACCACGAAAACTTCAGTGATTTAGGGTTACATACTTCACAATGTTTGCTTTCCTATTCTGATTTTGAAAAAAAACAAACCAAAACCAATATCGTCAACACGATAAATGTCTTGGTCAAAAATAGTTATATTCCAATTATTAATGAAAATGATACGGTTGCCACAGACGAAATTAAATTTGGCGACAACGATAAACTGGCTGCTTTAACAGCCGTTTTATTAGACGTAGATATTTTGATTATTGCCACCAACACCAACGGAATTTACACCAAAGCATCCATAAATAACGAAGTCCCTGAAACCATTGAGTTAGTGACTGACTTGTCTGTATTGCAAAAAGAAATTGGAGACAAAAAATCGTCTCACGGAACAGGCGGAATGCAATCCAAAATTGATTCAGCAGCAATTGCCAAAGCAGCAAATATCGAAACCTGGATTATCAACGGCTTGGAAGATAATTTTATTTTAAAAGGGTTGAAGAATGAAATTGCATTTACAAAAATTGTATAGATTGGGACACGGATGAAACGGATTCGCTTTGCGAAAACACGGATAAAAACAGATTATTCATATGGAATTATTACACGAAGAATTAACAAACACAATTATTAAAACTTTTTATGAAGTTTATAATGAATTGGGTTATGGCTTTTTGGAGAAAGTGTATCAAAACTCTATGTATCTAGAATTGAAAAATAAAGGTTATAAAGTGGAAGCCCAAAAGGAAATTTCAGTTTATTACAAAGGAATTGAAGTTGGAGAATATTATGCTGATTTAGTAGTTGAAGATATTATTATATTAGAATTAAAAGCTGCAGAATGTATTGTGAAAGATTTTGAAAATCAAATACTAAATTATCTAAGAGGAACAGATTGTGAAGTTGGTTTACTTCTAAATTTTGGAAAAAAACCAGAATTTAAAAGAAAAATATTTGAAAATCATAGAAAATAAATAAAGTAAAATCCGTTTTTTATCCGCGCCTTCGCTTTAGCGAATCCGTTTAATCAGTGTACAATAAATCAAAAGAAATAGCAACAAATCCGTTTTTTATCCGCGCCTTCGCTTTAGCGAATCCGTTTAATCAGCGTCCTAAAAACTAAAACTATGAACTTTATATCCATACAAAACATAGATTCACTCGAAAATTGGGTGAAACAAGCGTTAAAAATCAAAAAAAATCCGCTTAAAAACAAGAAACTGGGGAAAAACAAAACACTGGTAATGTTGTTCTTTAACTCCAGTTTGAGAACGCGTTTGAGCACCCAAAAAGCAGCCTTAAATTTAGGAATGAACGTGATGGTAATGAACTTTGGCAGCGAAGGTTGGACATTAGAATATGAAGATGGCGTCGTTATGGATCAAGGTGCTTCGGAACATATCAAAGAAGCGGCTGCAGTGGTTTCGCAATACGCAGACATCATTGCCATACGCGCTTTTGCAGGCTTGGTCGACAAAGAAAAAGACAATGCCGAAACCGTAATTTCAGGATTTTTGAAACACGCTACGGTACCAATTGTCAATATGGAAAGCGCTACGGGACATCCGATGCAATCCCTTGCCGATGCTATTACGATGGCGGAACACAAAACACCACACAGAGCCAAAGTGGTTCTAACGTGGGCACCACATCCTAGGGCTTTGCCTCAGGCAGTTCCCAATTCCTTTGTGGAAATGATGCAAAAACAAACTGAAATGGATTTCGTGATTACGCATCCAAAAGGCTACGAACTGAATCCTGAAATCACCAAAGATTCCAAAATAGAATACGACCAGAATAAAGCTTTCGAAAATGCCGATTTTATCTACGCCAAAAACTGGAGCAATTACAAGAAATACGGTAAAATCACAAATTCTGACCCAAATTGGACGGTTACTGCCGAAAAAATGGCATTAACCAACAATGCTAAATTCATGCACTGTTTGCCAGTTCGTAGAAACGTAATTGTTACTGACGAAGTGATTGATAGCGAAAATTCAATTGTCATCGAACAAGCGAATAACAGAACCTATTCTGCTCAATTAGTGTTGCAGAAGATTTTAGAAAATAGAAAATAGCAGATTTGACAACTTTCTAAAAGTTGTCAAATCTTGTCAAATCTAAAATAAAAGTAAAAATGTCAAATAAAAAACCATTATCCATTATAAAAATTGGTGGCAACATCATCGATAATCCAACTGAATTATCAATGTTTCTATCTGATTTTTCGAAGATTGAAGGAAAGAAGATTCTCGTTCACGGTGGCGGAAAATCGGCTACCAAAATGGCGCAAAGTATTGGCTTAACTCCTCAAATGATTGATGGACGAAGAATAACCGATAAACCGATGTTAGATGTAGTCGTGATGATTTATGCAGGTGAAATCAACAAAAATATCGTCGCTCAATTGCAAGCCAATGACACCAATGCGATAGGGTTTTCGGGAGCTGATGGAAATCTAATCCAATCGACCAAAAGAAATCATCCAACGATCGATTACGGTTTTGTGGGAGACGTTCAAAAAGTAAATACACCACTCTTGCAGACTTTAATCAATAGCGGAATTGTCCCAGTCTTTTGTGCCATTACTCACGACAAAAAAGGACAATTACTGAACACCAATGCAGATACAATCGCTAGTGAATTAGCCATTGCTGCATCGGAAGTTTTTGAAGTAACTTTGAATTACTGCTTCGAAAAATCAGGCGTTCTGACGGATGTGGATGATGAAAATTCGGTAATCGAACAAATCAATTCAGCTCTTTATGTCAAGTTAAAAGAAGAAGGTGCGATTCATTCTGGAATGATTCCAAAATTGGACAACTGCTTCAATAGTTTGTCTAAAGGAGTCCAAAAAATAAAAATTGGTCATCATAAAATGTTGAAAAACGACAAGGCAATTTGCACTAATATAGAATTGTAAAAATGAACCGCGAAGAGGCAAGGCCACAAAAAAAATATAAATAAAAGTTTTACAATTTATTTTCTTAATAGCAGAAAAATAAAAAAACATTGCGCCTTTGTGCCTTTGCGGTGAAAAAACAATATATTTTGTGTCCTTGCGGTGAAAAAACATCATTGTAAAAAAATATGAAAAACATAGAAACCCTAATAAAAGAAACCATAACTTTATTAAAATCGCTGATTGAAACTCCTTCCTTTTCGACTGAGGAAGATCAAACGGCGATTTTAATCGAAAATTGGTTTACACAAAATAGCATCCCTTTCGAGAGAGAGAACAATAATATTTGGGCTTACAACAAATATTTTGACAAAGACAAACCCACGCTTTTGCTCAATTCGCACCACGACACAGTAAAGCCAAATCAGGGCTACACCAACAATCCGTTTGAAGCTAAAGTTGAAGACTCTAAACTTTTTGGTTTAGGCAGTAATGATGCAGGAGGCTGTTTGGTATCGCTTATCGCTACTTTTACTCATTTTTATGCCGAGAAAAATCTGCCTTACAATATTGTAGTAGTGGCTTCGGCTGAGGAAGAAAACAGTGGCAAAAACGGATTAAATAGTGTTTTGAAACACTTGCCAGAACTAGAATGTGCCATCGTCGGCGAACCTACCTTAATGCAATTGGCGGTAGCCGAAAAAGGATTATTAGTCTTGGATGTAGTGGTCAAAGGCACCGCTAGTCACGCTGCGCACCAAAATCCAGACAATCCTATTTACAATGCGATGCCCGTGATTGAATGGTTCAAAACCTATCAATTCGAAAAAATATCCGAAGTTTTAGGTCCCGTAAAAATGACCGTAACCCAAATTAACGCAGGAAAACAACATAATGTAGTTCCCGCCGAATGCCATTTGGTTGTCGATATTCGCGTAAACGATTGTTACAACAATACCGAAATTTTAGAAACAGTTAGAGCAAATGTCAATGCAGAATTAACACCACGTTCGATGCACTTAAACGCCTCTTCAATTCCAGTCTCACACGGATTAGTACAAGCTGGAATCGCATTGGGCAGAACCACTTATGGCTCTCCTACCCTGTCCGATCAATCGGTTTTGTATTGCAAATCATTAAAACTAGGCCCTGGAGAAAGCTTGCGGTCCCATTCAGCAGATGAATTTATATATTTGCACGAAATTGAAGAAGGAATCGATTTATATATCAAAATATTGACTGACTTTTTTAAAAATTAAAATATAATCCTGAGCGAAGTCGAAGGAAGGAGCTAATCCCGCTATTCGCTGCAATCTTTTATTTTTTAAAGAAAAAAAATAAAAGGATTTCCACTACTATCGGGGCTAAAAAACAATAAACTATAAACCAAAAACAGTTCAAAATGAAACTTTGGGAAAAAGGAATACCAACAGATAAACAAATCGAACATTTCACCGTTGGAAACGACCGCGAATTAGACTTGGTTTTGGCTAAATATGATGCTTTGGGTTCTATCGCTCACGCCAAAATGTTATGCGAAATCGGGCTTTTGACAGAAGAAGAAACAGATTCGTTGGTTTTGGCTTTAGAAGACATCATCATCGATGCCGAAAAAGGCGAATTCGAAATTGAAGATAGTTTTGAAGACGTCCATTCCAAAATAGAATATTTGTTAACGACAAAACTAGGTGATGCCGGAAAGAAAATCCACACCGCTCGTTCTCGCAATGACCAAGTTTTGGTTGACGTGAATTTGTATTTAAAAGATGTGGTAACCGAATTCAAAGCTCAAGTAAAAACCCTGTTCGATTTGTTGATGGAATCGGCAGAACAATACCAAAACGTGTTATTGCCTGGCTATACGCATTTGCAAATCGCGATGCCTTCGTCTTTCGGGATGTGGTTTTCCGCTTATGCCGAAACCTTAATTGACGATATCACGATGTTGAACGCCGCTCTGAAAATTGTGGATCAAAATCCATTGGGTTCCGCCGCGGGTTACGGTAGCTCCTTCCCTATCAACAGAACTTTTACTACTCAGGAATTAGGATTCGAAACTTTGAAATTCAATTCGGTTGCGGCGCAAATGAGTCGCGGAAAATCAGAGAAAACCGTTGCTTTCGCGATGAGCAGTGTTGCAGCAACTTTGGCAAAATTCTCTATGGACGTTTGTTTGTATATGAGCCAGAATTTTGATTTCATCTCTTTGCCAGCCCATTTGACGACGGGTTCGAGCATAATGCCACACAAGAAAAACCCAGATGTTTTTGAATTGATTCGAGGAAAATGCAACAAGATTCAATCTCTGCCTTATGAGATTACTTTAATTACCAACAACTTGCCAAGTGGCTATCACCGTGATTTTCAGCTGTTGAAAGAAGGTTTGTTTCCAGCGATTCAAAACCTGAAAGCTTGTTTGGATATTGCCATTTTCTCGATCAAGGACATCAAGGTAAAAGACAATATTCTAGCCGATAAAAAATACGATTACCTATTTACTGTAGATACTTTAAACGAAATGGTAGTTGCTGGAATGCCGTTTAGGGATGCCTACAAAGCAGTTGCAGAACAATTGGAAAACGGCACTTTTCAATCTCCAAAAGCAACCAAACACACCCATGAAGGAAGTATTAACAATCTTTGTTTGGAGGAAATTAAGGAGAAGATGAAATTGGCTTTTTAAGCTTTTCAACCAATAAAAAAAACCGCAAATTCACAAATTTAATCTAAAAGACTAATTTGCGAATTTGCGGTTTTATATTTAAAGCAACAAAAACTACAACTTCGCTTTCAACTCGCGCGCATCAATATCGCTATGAGAAACATCATAAACCGATTTTCCATCCTTGATCAATAACAATTGTGGCGATTGATGATAAACTCCAAAACGGCTAGCAATCTCATTTGAAATGTCTCGATGTTCCAATAAATCCAAGAAATAGGCATCGATGTTATTTTCAGTAAAGACGTTGCATTGCAACGTCTCTGCCTCAAATTGTTTCAACGCCATTCGACTCACACTACAACGGGTGCTGTGCTTAAAAATCACTACTGGCTTTTCGTGTGAATTATTGATTATTTCATTCAATTGCCCTAAATCTTGTAGTGCAATCCATTTGATTGTGCTTTTTGCCTTTTCTAGTCCATCAGAACTACCGAAAATTGATGAAAATATAGTCATACTGTCGTTTTTTAAGTCATTTTGTCGTTCGTAACCCATTAGTAACCAGTCAAAATGTCGTAACTTTAGTGGTGGAATACCTTTTGACGATTATTTGCCAAAGCTAGTTAAATAACTACAAACAAAAAACTATAAACTAAAAACAACATACAAAATGAACATCAATAAATTCACCATCAAATCACAGGAAGCCATTCAGCTCTCACAGCAATTGGCTCAGAGTTTTGGACAACAGCAAATCGAGAACGAACACATTTTCAAAGCTATTTTTGAGGTAGACGAAAATGTAGCTCCATTTATTTTGAAAAAATTAAATGTAAATGTTCCGTTGTTCGAACAAATATTAGACAGCACCATCCAGAGCTTTCCAAAAGTTTCCGGAGGCGAAATTATGCTTTCCAGAACGGCAAACACAACATTAACCGAAGCCGAAATCATCGCCAAAAAAATGAACGACGAATTCGTTTCGATCGAACATTTGATCTTGGCTATCTTCGCTTCCAAAAGCAAAGTAGCTCAGATTTTGAAAGACCAAGGTGTAACCGAAAAAGGGTTAAAAGCCGCCATCGACGAACTTCGTAAAGGAGAAAGAGTGACCTCCGCCTCTGCGGAGGAGACATACAATTCATTGAATAAATACGCCAAAAACCTTAACGAATTGGCTCGTTCGGGAAAACTAGATCCCGTAATAGGTCGTGACGAGGAAATCCGCAGGGTTTTGCAAATCTTGACCCGTCGAACCAAAAACAACCCAATGTTGGTAGGAGAACCTGGTGTTGGTAAAACTGCCATCGCCGAAGGTTTGGCACACCGAATCGTGGACGGCGACGTTCCCGAAAACCTGAAAGACAAAATCGTGTTTTCACTCGATATGGGTGCTTTGATTGCGGGAGCCAAATACAAAGGAGAATTCGAAGAGCGTCTCAAATCAGTAGTGAAAGAAGTAACCGCTGCCGAAGGCGATATTGTGCTTTTCATTGACGAAATCCACACCCTTGTAGGTGCAGGTGGTGGCGAAGGCGCTATGGATGCGGCAAACATCCTGAAACCGGCTTTGGCTCGTGGCGAATTGCGAGCTATTGGTGCAACCACATTGGACGAATACCAAAAATATTTCGAAAAAGACAAAGCACTCGAACGTCGTTTCCAAAAAGTACTGATCGAGGAACCCGATACCGAAAGTGCAATTTCTATTCTTCGAGGCATCAAGGAAAAATACGAAACACACCATAAAGTACAGATCAAAGACGATGCCATTATTGCAGCTGTTGAACTATCGCAACGCTATATCACCAACCGATTTTTGCCGGACAAAGCCATCGATTTAATGGACGAAGCGGCTTCCAAAATCCGAATGGAAATCAATTCGAAACCTGAAGAATTGGATGTTTTGGATCGAAAAATTATGCAATTGGAAATCGAAATCGCCGCTATTAAAAGAGAAAAAGACGAAAGTAAACTCAAAGCATTGGGAATGGATTTGGCGAACCTCAAAGACGACCGAAACGAAGTCTTTACAAAATGGAAATCCGAGAAAGATGTGGTCGATAACATTCAAGCTGTAAAAACCGAAATCGAAGACTTCAAAGCCGAAGCCGAACGTGCCGAACGAAACGGCGACTACGGAAAAGTGGCTGAAATTCGGTACGGAAAAATAAAAGAAGCTCAAGAACGATTGGATGGCTTCCAAAAACAATTGGCCGAAGACCAAAAAGGAGGAACTTCCTTGATCAAAGAAGAAGTCACTCGTGAAGACATAGCCGAAGTGGTGGCCAAATGGACTGGAATTCCCGTGTTGAAAATGCTACAAGGCGAAAGAGAAAAACTCTTGAAACTCGAAGACGAATTGCACCGCAGAGTTGTGGGTCAGGAAGAAGCCATTGAAGCGATTAGCGACGCCGTTCGTAGAAGTCGTGCGGGCTTGCAGGATATGAAGAAACCCGTGGGAACTTTCCTTTTCTTGGGAACAACTGGAGTTGGAAAAACCGAATTAGCCAAAGCCTTGGCAGAATACCTGTTCGATGATGAAAACGCCTTGACCCGAATTGATATGAGCGAATACCAAGAACGCCACAGCGTGAGCCGATTGGTGGGCGCGCCTCCTGGATATGTGGGCTATGACGAAGGCGGACAATTGACCGAAGCCGTGCGTAGAAAACCCTATTCTGTAATATTATTAGACGAGATTGAAAAAGCGCATCCGGATACGTTCAACATCTTATTACAAGTTTTGGACGAAGGACGATTGACAGACAACAAAGGACGTTTGGCCGATTTCAAAAACACGATTATCATTATGACTTCGAATATGGGAAGCCAAATTATACAAGATAAGTTTGATCCCCAATCAAGTTGGGGACTAAAAGGCAACGTCGAAGCCACTACCGAAGCCGCCAAAGCGGAAGTCTTGGCCTTATTGAAACAAACCGTTCGCCCGGAATTTATCAATCGTATTGACGAGATAGTGATGTTTACGCCTCTGACCAATGCCAACATTGCCCAAATCGTAAGCTTGCAACTGAAATCAGTAACCAAAATGTTACTTCAACAAGGCATCACGATGGACGCCACACTAGAAGCGATTGACTATCTTTCTGAGAAAGGCTACGATCCGCAGTTTGGTGCCCGACCGGTTAAACGTGTGATTCAAAGAGAGGTGCTCAATGAATTATCCAAAGAAATTCTCTCTGGAAAAATAACGACCGATAGCATCGTTTTGATTGATGCCTTCGATGGGAAATTGGTCTTTAGGAATCAAGGGGAGTTGGTGCATTAATCTTCTTATTAACAACAAACCCTGTCAGAGTTCAAAACTGACAGGGTTATTAAACAACACCATTCGAGAGATTGGTGTTTTTTGTTTAATTGCCCTCGCTCCCGCACGAATCCTTTCGGGTGGTAAGTTAAACTAGAGCAAGAATCTAACTCTTCGAAGTCTCCTGACTGCATATACGCCACAACACCAATTGGCAAATCATTACCAGTAAACATAATAAGCTTCTACAAAGTACATAACACTTAACTATTCAATTTGAATGTAAAAAATTTTATAATTGGCATATTTGCCAATTATAAAATTTATATTTATCTTTGCTTTATAATTTTAAAAGTGGCAAAAACACCATAAATACTTCAAAAGATATTATGATACAAGCAAGATTTACAGATGACTTTACTATTGCACTTATTGCCCCAGACGGCGAAAAATTCATTTGGAATACTCTTTTTCCAACACCTCTTCAAAAGCAAGAATACGTTTCAGATAAATTAGCCTATTATTTTGAAAAATATTTCAAAGATTATATTGGAGAAAAAACTGGTATGGGGATGCAGTATTGGATTTGGATAAGAATGAACTATGACGAAGGAATAGCAATTCAGGGCGGAAAAGGAGAAAAAGAAGATGAAAGAATATTTCTTCAACAAGAACGAAAGCGAATTGGAGGAAGAATTCGCGAATTGAGAAAAGAAAAAAATATTGAAGCAAGAATTCTTGCTCAACAAGCTAACATAGATGCAGCTAATCTTAGCAGAATTGAACAAGGACGATATTCTGTAGGCTTAGATGTACTTTCGAAAATTGCTTTAGCACTAGGCACTAAAATAGAATTAATTGATTTTGTTAACTCCCAAAATTCTTAAATTATGGTCAATATAAATAACTTTGAAAAAGAATGTGAATGCATTTATAAAAAGGAAAGATATTCCGTTCGTGACAACGGAGCGGTATTTCGCCATCCTCTTGAAGGGAAACGACCTCGACCATCAGATAACAATTGGACTTTTGGCAAACTAAACCTCAGGACAGGATATTTAGAAATTGCTACAGTTAGAATTCACCGCATAGTTGCGACATCATTTCTCGGAGAACCGCCAACAAAAGAGCACGTTGTTGACCATATAGATACAAACAAACAAAATAACCGTCAAGAGAATTTACGTTGGCTAACGAGATTAGAAAATGTTATTCTTAACCCAATTACAGCAAGACGTATTGAAATTGTTTGCGGAAGCGTAGAAGCGTTTTTGACCGACCCTTCAAAATACCGTGATAAGTTTCAAGAACCAAACTATGAATGGATGTGTGCTGTTTCAAAAGAAGAGGGTCAAGTAAGTAAAGAAAGATTATTGGCTTGGGCAGCAAGTGATAAGCAACTACAAGGGGGTTCGATAGGAGAATGGATTTTTAATCGAGAAATCGCTCAAGCTCCATCTGCAGAACAACACAATTACATAATGTCTAAAACGCATAATGCAGCACAACGCATTGTTTTCACCTTTGAGGACAAACCAAACGAATATCCAAGCACTCCACAAGTGTTTGAGGGCGACCCATTGACAGCATATAATGATCGTTTGATCAAGGGAGCGACTTTCTTCCGAAATCATAACGGAGAATATGTAGTTGTGAAAAGTGGATTTTCCAAAGACAAACGAATATTATGTGTACTTACAAAGGCTGCTTATGTATATCGGGAGCAAAAAGATGGAGAATGGCAACCTATACCTTTAGCTGAACTTCTAGAAAAAGTTTCTGATAAGGATTTATCTCATTCACTCTCGGAAATAACTTATGAAGATGGCTTATTTGTTCATGAAAAAGTAGAATTTGGTTTTCACCCAACGGAAGAATTAGAAGAATTATTCGATGAATTTACAAAGGAATTATAAATTGATAATCGTGAAATATTACGCTAGTTTTTTTATCTTTAACAAGAAATAATTATTTCAGTATTTAACAAAAAATAATTACAAAAAATTAGTAGACATCTTAAGCGAGAATCAAAAGATAATTTTTAAACTGCTATTTATGAATCTAATTCGTGGAATTTTATCAATAGGAATAATAATAGCTTGCTTGTTTAATTGGGTTGATATTGAAACAGAAAAGTTAATTTTATCTTATTCAGGAGTAAGATGGGTACCATCAACAATATTAATATATGTGTCAGTCTTTACGGCTGGATATGCCTTTTATAATAGCTATAGAAATACAAATCAAAATGCCTGGATATACTTAACAAGCGGACTTTATGGAAGTGGTGTTAGTGGTTATGTATATCTTTCTATTAAAGGGAATATTGATATGATTTACACATTTTCATCATTAGCTACAGATGAACTAAAATTAAATTTTGGACTTGGACTATACCTTGCAGGACTTTTTTCTTTTTTACTCTTTCTAACCGCATTTGAGAAATCGGAAAACAATGACGCTATGTACTAGACATATACTAAATCTTTACGCCAACGCTAGCGCAGAATTGCATTCTGTGCCCAGCAACAAGAGCGAACCCATTTGGTGTAAGGCGCAATTATTTTCATCCTACGTCGGACTTGCTCCTCAGAAATAATATCACCCGGTTTTTGTCCGTCTTCGTACAAACTGAAGCAAACACCGTGCATTCCGTCTTCTAAAGTTTCTCGCCATATTTTGGCTAAATCCTTTGAATTTAATTCAGAAATCTGAATTTCTTGATAATTGTCCTGAGCTAGTTCTTGATTTAAATAATCAACTAAAGAAAAATTATGGCCTTCTCTGTATGACATGATTTTTTATTTATTAAATTTTAAATTTTCATTTTTATCCCAAATTCCCCAACCGGCGCCAACTTCACCTTCTTGTCTTATTTTCCAAGATTCATTTTGTAAAGTAGCAGAATTACTTTTTGGACTAGCTTTCATTACTTCTTGACCTAAAACATTGTAAACAGATACTCTTTGAATTTCACTGTTGGCTTCGATAGTCAAAGTGTTTTTTACAGGATTAGGATACATTTTTACAGTTGAAGTTTCAAATTTATTTGTTCCCAGAGTAGTGTTTTTATGTAAATAAAGATTATCATAATAAACAGTACCTAAATCAGATGAAATGATAAATTGTACTAGATCATTTCTGATAACACCATTTGCATTTCCTTGGAAGAAATCAGCCAATGGAATGTCTAAAGATATCCAAGTTCCCGGATTAGGATTTGGCAATTTATAAGTACTTGCATTGGTTACTGAGTATAGAATAGCATTAAATTCCCCTGCTCCACCATTCCAATTTGAAAATTTCAAAGTAACGCTTTTATCCAATGTTGGAGTAGCTGTCCAGATATCAATATGACAATGTGTAAAACCTGTCGCATCAAAGCGAGCAATTTGAAAATCCACTCCTTCACAACCAAGACCAGTAACTTTATGAGTGTTATTACCAACAACCGAAACTTGTGATGTTGTTCCACCGCACCATGAAGTATTGTATGTATTAACATCCCCAGTATAAATAAGTGTTGCTATTGGTGTATAAGCATCACTGTAAATAGATTTTACATCAGTAATAGGTCTTGCAGGAGGTGTTGGAGCAGCTGTTAAAGGGAATGCTTCAACAACCAAATTAGCTGTAACACTTCCAGTTAAATATGGTGGCGATGCAGCTTGAATTGCAGTAATTACTGAAGTTCCCGCTCCAACTACTGTTACTGTACTTCCTAAAATTGTTGCAACAGCTAAATTACTACTAGTATATGAAAAAGTACCAGGACTATCGCTTGTAGGAGCTGTTAAATTAAAAGGAGCATCTCCAACTTGTTTGGCAGGTACAGTAAGTGGTCCTATAACTGGTGTTCCCGCTGGCGGTGGTGTTTTCCAAAAATAGATATTATCTAAATAAATATCCCCTGGAGGAGTACTTCCTGCTCCATTTGCAGCAAATTTAAGTTCTTTAACAGAATTCCAAGTCATGCCCGTAAAAGAACTTTTCGGGATATCAACGCTATACCAATTCCCTTGTACATGATTGATCGTCACAAGGACTTCCCCAGGTGCACTTACGTTTACTGGTGTAACTTGTAATATAAAATTAGCTGGAGCTTTATTAGTCCAAACGTCAACGTGTAAATATTCCATTGCAGAAAGATTTGTCTGGGTAAGTATTGTTCCTTGATAATTAAAATTGGTATAAGCCATACATAAATTGCCATCTCCTGGATTGAATGATGCGTTAACGGTACCTGATTGACCCCAATTCGGATTTAAGTTTGTCGCAATGCTAGTATAACTACCACCATAAACTGATACCACATCAGAAGCATTTTTTGTCGGCACTGGTGCAGACGTCGTTGGTTGTGCAAAACCTAATGATGTTATCATTAGTACAATTAAAAGCGTAATTTTTTTCATAATATTTCTATTTTAAGTTAATATCCAAATGTAAACAACTATATAATTGAGCCCGTTTTATCAAACTATACAAAAACCATACAATGCAAAAAATCACGAAAACGTTTGAAATCAGTGGTGATAGATTGTTTTTATAATAACATACAGTAGTCACTTCTGTATCGAAAAATGCCACATGTTGTAGTAATGTTGTGCTAAACCTTTGCTTTAGTCAACTAAAAAATCTTCCCATTTAGCCCATTTGAAATAAAAAAAAGTTAAAAACAATGTTTTTATACAAAAAAACCAAAATAATATTGAATTTTTAAGCTATAATTAATATGTCGAAGAACTAATTCTCAAAAATCAGAAATACCAAATAAAAAAGGTCATTTTTGAGAAAACCTTATCTATTATTCGTAATTTTACGAATAATAAATAAACAGCATGCCTACCACTCCAAAATCCGATTACTTTACTAGTGAACAAGAGCAAACTGCTCGATTTGCAAAAGCCTTGGGACATCCAGTTCGAATAGCCATTTTGGAATTACTAAACTCTCAATCTTGCTGTTTCCACGGGGATATGGCAGAAGAACTACCTATTGCAAAATCAACCTTGTCACAACATTTGAACGAATTAAAAGACGCTGGTTTGATTCAAGGCAATATTACACCTCCAACCGTCAAGTATTGTATCAATAGAAACAATTGGGAAATGGCCAGAAGTATACTAAATGAGTTATTAACCCCAAATTTAGAACAAAATATCGCCCTAGTTCTTAATCCCGAACAATTGATGGAACCTAAAACTAAACGATTATAAAACCAATTAAAATGAAAACAATTACAGTATTGGGACCTGGTTGCCCCAAATGCAAAACCACTTTCCAGAATGCGGAAGCAGCCGTAAAACAGTCAGGAATCGAAGCCGAATTGATCAAAATTGAAGACATCGAAGAAATGATGCGCTACAATGTACTAACCACTCCCGTTTTGATGATTGATGATGTGGTAAAAATAAAGGGAAGAATTGCCCAAATAGACGAAATTATAGCATTTTTAAAACAATAAAACAATGGAAAAGCAAGTAGAAGTAACCCAAATTTGCCCAACAAAAACGCAAGCTTTGATCAAAAACGGAGCTTTATTAGTAGATGTTCGTGAGCAAAATGAAGTAGCACAATTGGCGTACGATGTACCCAATATCATCAATATTCCTTTGAGTGTTTTCGAGGAGCATTTTACCGAAATCCCAAAAGACAAAACTGTTGTTATGGTTTGCAGAAGCGGAGGCCGAAGTTTGAGAGCCGCTGGTTTTATGGTATATCACGGTTATGATAATGTAATCAATATGAAACACGGTCTGATTCGGTGGGCGCAAAAAGGATTTCCAACCATTGGTGACACAGCCACGGTTTTAGAAAATGCCGAAGCTTCCTCTTGTTGTGATTCGCATTCACATTCACACGCTGCAGATGAGAGTAAAAAATCCTGCTGCAACAACCAGGACGAGCCAAAAACAGAAGGCAGTTGTTGTTAATCGAATAAGCAAAACAAAATAAAAATGTTTGACTGCGTTCAAAATTTAGCCGATTGGATCGTTTACTCTCTTTTTAGCATAGCGAAAGGAAGCAAATTCGCCGATGCCTTAAATTTCTTTATCTATGATACGATAAAGATTCTAATCTTGCTATTCCTCATTACAGCCGTGATGGGAGTAGTTAATTCCTATTTCCCAGTTGATAAAATTCGAAATTTTCTATCCCAAAACAAACTCTTTGGATTGGAATATTTATTTGCGTCCACGTTTGGAGCAGCGACCCCATTTTGTTCCTGTTCTTCAGTACCTTTATTCATTGGATTCGTAAAGGGAGGTATTCCACTAGGAGTTACTTTTGCGTTTCTCATTACTTCGCCTTTGGTAAACGAAGTCGCTATTGCAATGTTTATTGGATTATTTGGTGTGAAGGCTACCATTATTTATGTAACAAGCGGAATTCTACTGGGAGTAATTGGTGGTTTTATTTTAGGAAAATTGAACTTGGAAAAACAGCTTTCGCCTTGGGTTCAAGGAATTTTGGCGAATTCCGAAAAAGAAAGCGATTTTGAGGAAGAAGAAATAACTTTCGCACATAGATTACCTGAAATATTCCAGGAAGCTTTTGGGATTATTAAAAGTGTTTTTTGGTACATCATCATAGGAATTGGTTTGGGTGCTTTGATGCACGGCTTTATTCCAACTGGATTTTTCGAAGAATACATCAGCAAAGACAATCCGTTGGCTGTGCCAGTAGCGGTTATTCTTGGAGTCCCACTGTACAGTAATGCTGCGGGGGTTTTGCCTATCATTCAAGTATTGGTGCAAAAAGGAATTCCGATAGGAACAGCCATCGCCTTTATGATGGCGGTAGTTGGACTTTCAATCCCGGAAGCCACTATGCTCAAAAAAGTTATGACCTGGAACCTAATTGCCATATTCTTTTCAATAATAACGATTTGCATTATTATTTCCGGTTATTTGTTCAATATTATTTTATAAAATTAAATTTCCAATACTATGAAATGAGCATAACCGATAATTGGTCGCAAACACTAATGATGATATGCGAATTACATATGACCGATAAAAAACCATAAATATCAACAGATGAAAAAAGTTATTTTAATACCCGTTTTCGCAACGCTAATATTGCTATTTGTTTCTTATAATGGAAACGCTCAAGCCAAAAAAGCAACCACTTCGACTGTTCAAGTGATTCAATTTCATTTGGAGCACCGCTGTATGACCTGCAACAAAATCGAGGAACTAGCTAGAATTGCCCTAAAAAAATATCCGACAGTGCCATTTTCTTTAGTCAATGCCGATGACAAAAAGAACGAAAAACAATGTGCTCAATTTCAAGCTTTTGGAAGTTCCTTGTATTTGTACAACACCAAAACTAAAAAGACCAAGAATCTAACCGATATGGCGTTTATGAATGCGGGCGATCAAGACAAATTCATAAAAGAATTCAATAAAAATTTGAATGCTTTTCTAAAATCGTAGTATGGAATGGATTAACGAATTGGCCCAAAATCAAGAAATGCCGTTTTTGGCGGCATTTGCTTTGGGATTATTGACCGCCATTGCGCCTTGTCCTTTGGCAACAAATATCACGGCAACGGCTTTTATCGCCAAAACCATCAACAGCCGAAAGAAAGTATTGTTGAGCGGTTTGCTGTACACTTTGGGACGAATGTTTTCTTACACCGTCATCGGTGCTATTATTTATTTTGGAGCAAATACATTTCAAATAGCCAAACTCTTTCAAGGAAACGGAGAGAAATTCATTGGTTTTGTTCTGGTAATTCTAGGATTAATAATGTTGGACATCATCAAACTTAACTTCATAAATGGTGGTGATTGGATCGAGAAACTTTCAGATCAATTCAAGACAAAAGGTTTGCTGGGAGCTTTCCTTTTGGGCGCTTTATTTGCTTTGGCTTTTTGCCCTTATAGTGGCGCGTTGTTTTTCGGAATGCTTATTCCAATGACCATCAAATCAGGTTTGGCAATGCCTGTATTGTTTTCGATTGGCACGGGATTACCAGTAATTCTATTTGCTTTTGTGATCGCATTTAGTATGGAAAAGTTGGGAATCTACTTCAAAGCCATCACCAAAATCGAAAAAGTAATGCGAATTTTGGCGGGAGTTACCTTTATTGTAACTGGATTATATTACATCAATATTTACTTTAAACTATTTTAAATAATTGTTAAGTTCAAAAAAAGATTTGCCTGCAATATTATTTATCGTAATATTGCAATATAAATATATAACAATGGGCGCATCCAAAACAGACAGTTTTACAGAGAAGCAAAATGAACTTGCAATATTAGCCAAAGCACTCGGGCATCCCGCTCGAATCGCAATTATCGATTTCTTGCTAAAAGTAGATAGCTGTATGTGCGGCGATATCGTTAACGAGTTGCCCTTAGCACAACCTACGATTTCCCAGCATTTAAAAGAACTCAAAAATGCAGGTTTAATCAAAGGGAATTTCGAAGGTGCGTCGATTTGCTATTGTATTGACGAACTAGGATTCGAAAAAATAAAAGGTTTATTCCAAGAGGTAACGCAACATTTGGAGAAAAATAAAAATCAATGTTGTTAATTAGAATTAAAGAAAAATGAAACTATCACAAGCAAAAAACATCTTGAAATCGGTAGACGCGGTAAACTTCGTCTTGGCCGACGGAACTTCGGTACCGGAACATTTTCACGTAACCGAAGTGGGTTTAATAACCAAAAACTTCATCGATTGTGGCGGAACGGTTCGCAAAGAAACCGTCGTAAACTTTCAATTATGGGACGCCAACGATTTTGAACACCGTTTGAAACCTAAAAAATTACTCAATATCATCGAATTGTCTGAGAAAGTTTTGGGTATCGAAGATTTTGAAATTGAAGTGGAATATCAAGCACAAACGATTGGTAAATACGATTTGGATTTCAACGGAAATGATTTTGTTTTGTTGAACAAAAAAACCGCTTGCTTGGCTCAAGACCAATGTGGAGTTCCCACTGAAAAACAAAAAGTAAGATTATCGGATATTAAAATCGAACAAAGTTGCTGCACTCCAGGTGGAAGTTGTTGCTAATTTTTAAACTACTAAATCAAAATAAATGACGTCAACCAAAACCACCCTATTTTCAGAAATCGAAACTATAATTAGTACTTTAAACTTCGAAAGCATTTCCGAAAATCGCAAAATAGTTTTACAACCCCTTGTAGATTATATACAAAGTAAAGTCAGCAGTGGCAAAGAAATTCGACTTAACCTCATCTGTACTCACAATTCGAGACGAAGCCATTTGTCCCAAGTTTGGGCCCAAACAGCGGCCGCTCATTATGGCGTTTCAAATGTGATCTGTTATTCTGGTGGAACCGAAGCTACAGCTATGTTTCCAATGGCGGCAAAAACATTGGAAAAGCAAGGATTTCAAATTAAAACCATTGCCGAAGGAAGCAATCCTGTTTACGCCATAAAATATGCCGAAAATGAACATCCAATAATCGGTTTTTCAAAAACATTTGATGACAATTTTAATCCACAAACTGAATTTGCAGCGATTCTAACTTGTTCCTCAGCCGATCAAGGTTGCCCTTTTATTGCTGGTGCCGAAGTGCGAATACCGATTACTTTCGAAGACCCAAAAGCCTTTGACAATACACCACAACAAGCCGAAAAATATGAAGAAAGAAGCCTGCAAATTGCAACCGAAATGTTTTATGTATTCTCCAAAATAAACCTATAACTATGTCAGCAAATAATTGTGCCCCTGTAGTCGAAAGAAAAAAATTAAGTTTTCTGGACAGTTACCTCACCCTTTGGATTTTCCTCGCGATGGCTATTGGAGTGCTGATAGGGTATTTTATTCCTTCGAGTGGTAATTTCATCAATTCCTTTTCTAGTGGAACAACTAATATTCCTTTAGCGATTGGCTTGATATTGATGATGTATCCGCCTTTGGCAAAAGTAAAATACGAGCAAATGGGCGAAGTATTCAAAAACACTAAGGTTCTTGGCGCTTCTTTGTTTCTGAACTGGATTGTCGGTCCAATTTTAATGTTTTTCTTGGCCTTATTATTTTTAAATGGCTACCCTGAATATATGATTGGAGTGATCCTAATAGGATTGGCTCGTTGTATTGCAATGGTGGTAGTTTGGAATGATTTAGCCGATGGGAATAGAGAATACGCAGCGGGATTAATTGCTTTGAACAGCATTTTTCAAGTACTATTGTACAGCGTTTATGCTTACGTTTTCATCACCATACTTCCACCCTATTTTGGCTATACTGGTTTCGAAGTGAACATCAGTATTGGACAAATTGCAGAAAGTGTTGGAATCTATCTTGGAATTCCATTTGCATTAGGAATAATAAGCCGCTATACACTAATTGCTTTAAAAGGTTCGGAATGGTTTGAAACCAAATATGTGCCTTTTATTTCACCAATAACATTGATATCTTTATTGTTTACAATTATTTTGATGTTCAGTTTGAAAGGAGAATTAATCGTTCAAATCCCTTTTGATGTTTTAAGAATTGCTCTTCCATTGGTGATTTATTTCGCAATAATGTTTATCCTCAGTTTTTTTATTGGGAAGCATTTTGGTGCCGATTATTCGAAAGCCACGGCGATTGCATTTACGGCTACTGGTAACAATTTCGAATTGGCTATTGCTGTTGCCATTGGCGTTTTTGGCATCAATAGCGGACAAGCTTTTGCAGGAGTGATTGGCCCGTTGGTCGAAGTTCCAGCCTTGATAGCCTTAGTAAACGTAGCCTTTTGGTTTAAGAAAAAGTATTATTCAAAATAAACTAATCTTTGAAAGAAGGTAAAAAAATTTAGATTTTAGATTAACGATTTTCATTCCGTAGGAATCTCAACTCAGGAGAGAAGTGACGTCTGCTACGTGACAAAAGTTTCGCAGTTGACAGCCTCAGTCGTTAATCTAAATTCTGTACACCTACTTAGGGCAATCTACCCCAGTAAATTTATATTTTACATTTTCAAAATCGATTGGAACTCCTTTTTTAAAATAAGAAGCACCTAAATAAGTAACAATTTCCCCGTTACCTAAAACAAGTTCGGTACCCTTTTTTAAAAATGCCATAGGATTTTTGAAAACCACTTTGTCGTTTGTGCCTTGAACAAAACTATAATCCACAAATAAAGTATCTCCTTTGAACTCACCAGCAATTTTGCCGGTTTTTATAGGCATATCTAACAATTTCATATCCATTGTACCAGTCAACTTACCACTTTTCAAAGTATTGATTTGTAAGTTAACGGTATCTTTTTCATAGATAGAAATATAGCACTGCGTACTTACTGGTTTTTCTTCTAAAGCCTGTTCAGCAGGATTTTTTTGATTTTTATTACAGCTAAAAAGTCCTAATGAGGCTAAAAGCAATAAAGAAAGAGTTGTAGTTTTCATTGTATGTAAATTTAAATTACTAATTGCGATGATATTCAATGCTAATATATAAAAAATATAAGTTCAAAAGTGCGCCTGCCTTTTATAATTATCAGCTTCAAATTATTATTTTTTGATTGGCTTACCAATAAAAAAAGGAGTCATTTCGCATTTGAAACGACCCCTTAATATGATTAAAAAAAATTATTTTGCCTTGTTCAGTTCTCTAATATAATTTACTAATTGCCAACGTTGATCTTCGGTTAACAATTCATCATAAGAGGACATTGGAGGTTTTCCTACTGTAATTTTCCAAAAAATCTCCCCATCAGTTTCCTTTGGGATATTTTTTAAGGCCAAAAAATCTGCGGGTTTGCTATCCAAATGCAAAGCAGCTTCTCCATTTCCTTTTCCGCTAATTCCGTGGCATAAAACACACATTTGTTCGTATATGATTTTTCCCTCGGTAGTTGCTTTGCTATTTCCAGCAAATGGATTCTTCAAACCCTTCGTATATTCCGGAACGGCCCAACTTTTTTGAGCGACAATAGTCTGGCTTCCGAAAAACAGTAATGCGATCGTTACTAAAAACAAATAATTACTTTTCATTGTTTCAAAATTTAAAATTTACATAGTAAAGATACTACAGTTTTTTCAAAAAAACACTATAATTATCACGAATTTTTTATAAAAATACACTTTTATAACGATTGCTGTAATAAATCATTTTTTTAAGATCATCGAGGCTCCAAACAGTTGTGCATTTTATTATATATTGCCCGTAACTCACCAAAATATAGTTGAAAAATAGGGGGATTTTATGCCAAAAAAAACCGCAAAAGCATAAACAGTTGCGGTTTCGATTCTGATGCAAAAAATATTATAAAATATAATCCGTATTAATAAAATTTGATTCTTTGCTATTTAATAACTCTTGTAATATTTCGTTATTGTACGCATTGTCTTTTGAAGCAACGAATGTTCTTATAGAAAAAGAACGAAGCGCATCGTGAGTACTCAATGTTCCCACAGCGGAATCTTTTCTTCCTGTAAATGGGAACACATCGGGTCCTCTTTGACAAGAACTATTCAAGTTCACTCTACTTACCAGATTAACCAAAGTATCAATAAGCGGAGCAATGGTTTTACTGTTTTGCCCAAACAAACTAACCTGCTGCCCATAATTTGACTCTGCCATATCATTCAAAGGTTCCTGAATGTTTTTGAAAGTAATAATAGGAACGACCGGACCAAATTGTTCTTCAGAATACACCCTCATAGTTTTGTTTATTGGATATAAGACAGCTGGAAAAATTGAATTTTCGGTACGGGAACCTCCTTTGGTATTAATTACTTTTGCTCCTTTACTAGTGGCATCATCGATCAACTCCTGAATGTAATCCGGCTTCTCTTTTTCAGGTAATGGAGTTAAAAAAACCGATTTATCCCAAGGGTTCCCATAAACTAAAGAATCCACTTTGGCTGTAAATCGCTTGTTAAATTCCTCGGCAATATTTTCGTGAACATAAATTATTTTGAGTGCAGTGCAACGCTGCCCATTGAAAGATAACGATCCTGAAACACATTCATCAATCGCTAAGTCTAAATTAGCATCAGACAATACAATCGCGGGATTTTTTGCCTCTAAACCTAAAACTAATCGCAATCTGTTTTTATTTGGATGCAAATCTTGTAAAGCAATCGCCGATTTACTGTTTCCAATTAAAGCTAAAATCGAAACACGACCCGACTTCATAATTGGGGAAGCTACTTCACGGCCACGCCCGTATAATATGTTGATAACACCTTTTGGAAAACTACTTCTAAAAGCTTCTAAAAGTGGAGAGATTAATAAAACTCCGTGTTTAGCAGGTTTAAAAATAACAGGATTACCCATTATTATTGCTGGAATAAGTAAAGTAAATGTTTCGTTTAAAGGATAGTTATAAGGACCTAAGCATAAAACAACCCCAAGAGGACTTCGACGCACCATTGCGTTGATCCCTTGAACCTTAGAAAAATGCGCACTTCTAGCATTTAGTTCTTTGTAACTTTCTATGGTATCAACTATATACTCCACTGTTCTATCAAATTCTTTTTCAGAATCAGACAATGATTTCCCAATTTCCCACATCAAAAGTTTGACTACTTCACTTCTTGTCACTTTCATTTGCGCAACAAAATTTTCCATACACTTGATACGGTCAACCACCTTCATTGTTGGCCACAAACCTTGTCCATTGTTGTAAGCCGCGTCGGCCGCTTCGACAGCATCCATCGCTTCGCTTTCTCCCATAAAAGGAATCGTCCCCAGTAAAGTAGGCTCATAATCTGCTGTTGAAGATATAGTGGAATAAACAGAAGTTGTTTGGCCTTTCCATTTTTTTAATTCGCCGTTTACTAAATAGGTATTTTGAATTAAAGGTTCATTAATTTGATATTCCTGAGGAATTTTATTCATTAGAAGTTAATTTAAATTTATATGTTAGCCAATTCTTTATGGAGAAACAATATCTCCACTCCATCCTAGGATTCCTCCTTGCAGATTGTAAGCGTTATCAAAACCAAGACTCTCCATTACTTCGCAAGCCTTAGCACTCCTTGCTCCAGAACGACAATAGACATAATAATTTTTTGACTTATCTAGGTCTTCAATTTTTTGAATAAACCCTTGTCCTTCATAAATATCAATATTTATTGAATTGGCAATGATACCTTCATTGCATTCATTCTCTGTTCTAACGTCTAAAATTACGGCGTTATCGTCGGCTTCATATTGTGAAACCCAATCTTCTTGTGTTAAATCCATAGTTTCATTTTTTTGTAAAAATAGGAAGTTTTAATAAAACAAATAGCAAGACAAACCTGTTAATACGACAATAATTCAAAGAAAACGTTATCGTAAATTCAAAAAATTAACTATTGAATTGATTTAGGAAAAATTTAACATAAAATTTGTATATACAAATATAAATAATACTACATTTGTATCTACAAATTACATATATACAAATATGAAAATTGAAGACGAAATAAAAAGCACAGTTACATTAGATTATTCTAAAAAAGTTGTCTTAAATATTCTGTACACGCAAAATGTTGTGACCGATAAATTCAATGATATTTTGAAACCTTATGAAATATCAAGCGAACAATATAATGTGTTACGAATATTAAGAGGTCAAAAAGGCAGTCCAGCTAATATGTGCTTGATACAAGAACGTATGCTAGCAAAAACGAGCAATACAACTAGATTAGTTGATAAGCTGCTATTGAAAAATCTTGTTACACGTAAAGTTTGTACAGAAAATCGACGGAAAATCGAAGTTCTAATTACTCCAAAAGGTCTTGACCTATTAGCAGAATTAGAACCAAAAGTAATACAGCACGAAAGCTCATTTGCCAATAACCTAAATTCAGAAGAGCTGGAAATGCTTAATGAACTATTAGAGAAATATAGAAATAATTAAATTAAACATCAAATACAATATGAATACCTTTTTAGACCACCAGAATTGGAGATACGCAACGAAAAAATTCGATGCTACAAAAAAAATAACAGCCGAAGATTTAGATATTTTAATGGAAGCCATTCGCTTGAGTAGTTCGTCCTATGGATTGCAACCTTATAAAATCCTAATTATTGAAAAACCAGATTTGAGAGCCAAAATACAGAAAGCAGCTTGGGGACAGTCTCAAGTGGTAGATGCTTCTCACTTATTAGTTTTCGCGAATCAAACCGATATAACAGATGCTCAAATAGATGATTTTTTTGAGAACACAAGTAAAACACGAGGTGTAGCCAAAGAAACTTTGGCAGGCTATCAAGGCTTTATGAAAAGTAAAATCAATGAATTGTCTGGTGATGCTAAAAACATCTGGAATGCAAAACAAGCTTATTTGGCCTTGGCCAATCTTATGAATGCCGCTGCGGAACTCAAAATAGATGTTACGCCGATGGAAGGCTTTTCACCAGCAGACGTAAATGAAATACTAGGCTTAAATGAATTAGGCTTAAACGCAACTTTACTTGCACCTATAGGCTACCGACACAGCGATGATGCAACTCAACATTACAAAAAAGTTAGAAAATCAAAAGAAGAATTATTTATCACAATTTAATTATAAACCTAAAAACAAACGTAACATTATGAAAAATTTAAAATCAATTGCATTAGCATTAGTAGTAGTTTTATCTACAGCAGCAGTATCTGCTCAAACCAAAAAAATTGATGTCTCAAAAAGCAGCATCGAATGGTTAGGAAAGAAAGTAACAGGACAACACAACGGAACAGTAAATTTCAAGGACGGAGCAGTAGTTTTGAAAGGCAACAAATTGACAGGCGGTAACTTTACTGTTGATATGACAAGCATAACAGCTACAGATCTTTCTGGAGAGTACCAAGGAAAATTGAACGGTCACTTGAAAGCAGATGACTTTTTTGGAACTGATAAATTCCCAACTGCAACTCTAGCTTTTAAAAAAATCGCAGCTAAATCTGCAACTGTTTATACGGTAACTGCTGATTTAACCATCAAAGGAATCACTAAACCTGTAACTTTCGATATGACCGTTGCTGCGAATTCTGCTACTACCAAATTTATGGTCGATAGAACTAAATTTGATATCAAATACAAATCAACAAATTTCTTTGAAAATCTTGGAGACAAAGCAATTTACGATGATTTTGAATTAAATGTAAAACTAGCATTCTAATTAAATTCAATACAAAACACATCAACCCTGACGAGAAATTGTTGGGGTTTTTTATTTAACAAATTCAATAAAAAAAGTATTTTTATTTTTTTCTATTTGGTTAATCAAATTTGATTTATATATTTGTGCAAGAAAATACTATGAAAACAATTACAAACAATACTTGGTGGTGGAACAATTTACGTCAATAGTCGTGAACAAAGCTCCCATAGTATAAACTATAAATATAAAAGGCTTGTCATCACGACAAGCCTTTTTTTTGATTTATAAATTGGAAGATCTAGCCATCTGCCTATCAAACCATAAAAATGAAAACATTTAAATTACAAACTAAATACAAACAAATACTGGCTGACACCATTACACCGGTTAGTGTTTATTTCAAAATTCGGGATCAGTTTCCTAACAGCTTACTTTTAGAAAGTAGCGATTACCACGGAAATGATAATAGTTTCTCCTATATCTGTTGCAACCCTATTGCATCGATCAAAATTGAAAATGAAACCATACACAAAATCTTTCCTGACGGAACTACCGAAACCATTTTAATTGACTCAAAAATCGATATCCCACAAGTAATTCAGGATTTTTCAGGTCAGTTTCAATCAGATAAAAATGATTTCAAATTCATCAATAACGGATTGTTTGGGTACATTTCTTATGATGCGGTTCGCTATTTCGAAAAAGTGACAATCGCCAAAAAAGACGAGGAAACTACTATTCCCGATGTCTTTTATGCCGTTTATCAAAACATTATTGCTATTAATCATTTCAAAAATGAAGCTTACATTTTCTGTCATAGTTTAGGCGGAAAAGACAACATATTCGAAATCGAACAATTACTTCAATCTCGAAATATTGCTTCTTATAAATTTAGTCGTGATGGCGAGGGTAGCTCTAACTTGACCGACGAAGAATTCAAGTTCAATGTTGCCTTAGCTAAAAAGCATTGTCACCGAGGCGATGTGTTCCAATTGGTTTTATCTCGAAGGTTCACCCAAGGTTTCAAAGGAGACGAATTCAATGTATATAGAGCCTTGAGAAGCATCAACCCTTCCCCTTACCTATTCTTTTTTGATTATGGTGATTTCAAGATTTTTGGTTCTTCGCCCGAAGCTCAAATTATTGTCAAAAACCGCAAAGCCGAAATTCATCCAATCGCGGGAACCTTCAGAAGAACTGGTGATGACGAAAAAGACGCTATTCTAGCCAAAAAATTATCCGAAGATCAAAAAGAAAATAGCGAACACGTAATGTTGGTCGATTTAGCCCGAAATGATTTGAGCCGTCACGGACACGATGTTCAAGTAGAAAAATATAGAGAAATTCAATTCTTCTCGCACGTGATTCATTTGGTTTCTAAAGTAACAGGACATTTGCACGAAAAAGCAACAGCAATGCAAGTGGTGGCAGATACTTTCCCAGCTGGAACATTAAGCGGAGCTCCGAAACATAGAGCAATGCAATTGATTGAAGATTACGAAAAAACAAATCGTAATTTCTATGGTGGAGCCATCGGTTTTATGGATTTTGAAGGCAATTTCAATCACGCGATTATGATTCGAACCTTCTTGAGCAAAAACCACCAATTGCATTCGCAAGCAGGAGCTGGAATTGTAGCAAGTTCTGACGAAGAAAGTGAAATGCAAGAAGTGTACAATAAATTATTAGCGCTGAATAAAGCATTGGATTTGGCAGAAACAATTTAAAAAAAGTAATCAGTGTTCAGTCCCGATAGCTATCGGGGTTAGTGTTAAGGAACAACCAGAAACTAAAACTTTAATTAAAAACAAAATGAAGAAAATACTAGTCATAGACAATTACGATAGCTTTACCTATAATTTGGTGCATTATCTAGAAGATTTAGATTGTGCGGTTACAGTTTATAGAAACGATGAATTCGATATCGATGAAATTGGCCATTTCGATAAAATATTGCTTTCGCCAGGACCTGGAATCCCTGATGAAGCAGGCTTATTGAAACCGGTTATTGCTAAATATGCTTCAACCAAAAGTATTCTTGGAGTCTGTTTGGGACAACAAGCTATCGGAGAAGTTTTTGGAGGAACACTTTCTAATTTGGATAAAGTCTATCACGGGGTTTCGTCAATGGTAAAAACTTCGGTAAATGATGAGCTTTTATTCGAAGGATTAGGAAACGAGTTCGAGGTAGGTCGTTACCATTCTTGGGTAGTTGATGCCAATTTACCTGATGTTCTCGAAGCGACTTCATTCGACGAAAACGGACAAGTAATGTCATTGCGCCACAAAACATTTGATGTGCGTGGTGTACAATTTCATCCTGAAAGCGTTTTGACACCTAATGGAAAGAAAATTCTAGAAAATTGGTTGAAATCGTAGAGACGTTGCAATGCAACGTCTGTACAATGCAACGTCTCTACATTGCAACGTTTGTACATTGATAATCAAATCGATTACAAAAAAATAAATGAAAACAATCAAAATCCATAGTATAATCAGTTGCCTTTTCATTTTTGGGCTCTTTTCTTGTAATCAAAAAAAGGAGCTAAAAGCAGAAAAAACAACTACTATTCCAACCGAAATTAAGCTGGATTTATTGGATTTACAGCAAAAAAACAAACTAGGAAAAGATACAATTGTTACTATTGTTAATGACCCGGTTTATCACAAAGCAAAAAAGTACAAAGGAGTTAGTGCAGTAGCAATTATTAAAAATGAAATTGATTTAACCAAAATTGATCCCAAAAACACCAAAATAGTATTTGAATGTATCGATGGGTACAAACCTGAAATGCCTTTGGAACTATTTTTAAGTGCAAAACCATATTTAGCATTCGAGGATATGGATGCGCCGAAAGGAAAGCAATGGGAAACCATCCTAAAAGATGGAAACGAAATGAATGCAGCACCTTTCTATATCGTTTATCCTTCTGTTTCAGAAAAAGATAGCCAATACAAATGGCCTTATAATTTGATAAAAATTTATTTGGAACCATTGCATAAATCAACTTTGGAATTGTATCCGCTAAAAGACAGAAAATTGGAAGCGGGTTATAATTTATTTCAAAAGCAATGCCTAACTTGCCATTCGCTAAACGGAATTGGAGGCACGATGGGACCAGAATTAAATTACCCAAAGAGTGTCACTGAGTATTGGAAAGAAAAAGAACTGGTAGATTATATCGTGAATCCGGCTTCGTTTCGACACAAAGTAAAAATGCCAACACTTGGTCTTAGCCAACAACAATCGCAGCAAATTGTTGATTATTTAAAATATATGTCTGAAAACAAAAAGAAAAATTAAATGAAAACCATATTAAACAGGCTCATCAACCACGAAATACTCTCGAAAGAAGAGGCCAAAAACGTATTGGTCAATATCTCCAACGGAAGTTATAATCCAAGCCAAATCGCTTCTTTTCTCACTGTATATATGATGAGAAGCATCAGTATAGATGAACTTTCGGGTTTTCGAGAAGCCTTGCAGGAATTGTGTATTAAGGTCGATTTTTCTGATTATAACACCATCGATTTATGTGGAACCGGTGGTGATGGCAAAGACACTTTCAACATTTCTACTTTATCTGCTTTTATAGCAGCTGGAGCGGGAATTAAAGTGGCAAAACACGGAAATTATGGCGTTTCATCTATTTCTGGTTCGAGCAATGTAATGGAGAAATTGAAAGTGAAATTCAGCAATGACACTGATTTTTTGGAAAAATGTATCGACCAAGCTGGAATTTGTATTTTGCATGCTCCTTTGTTTCATCCTGCAATGAAAAACGTAGGACCTATCCGAAAAGAATTAGGAATAAGAACGTTTTTCAATATGTTGGGACCAATGATCAATCCCTCTTTTCCTAAAAATCAATTGGTTGGGGTTTTCAACCTCGAACTTGCCAGAATGTATGCGTATTTGTATCAAAACACCGAAGTAAATTTCACCATTCTGCATTCGTTAGCAGGTTATGACGAAATCTCTTTGACCTGTCCAACCAAGACTATTACAAAAACAATGGAAGGGATTTTGAAACCAGAGGATTTTGGCGTGAGACAATTATCGCAAAGCGAAATCGAAGGCGGAAAAACAATTGAAGAATCGGCAGCGATGTTTATGAATATCATTTCTGGAAAAGGTACCGAAGCCCAAAATAATGTGGTTTGTGCCAATGCTGGAATGGCAATTGCAACCGTAAACGGAGGGTCTCCTTTACAAGGTTTTCAACTCGCTAAAGAAAGTTTGCTTTTAGGAAAAGGATTGGCTGCTCTGAATAAATTACAAGAATTAAGTAGATAAAAATGAATATATTAGATAGAATCATAATTGACAAAAAAAGAGAAGTCATTCTCAAGAAATCCATCATTCCCGTTTTACAATTGGAAGCTTCGGTCTTTTTTGGAAAGAAGACCATTTCTTTGAGTGAAAATTTAAGAAATAGCACTTCTGGCATCATTGCGGAACACAAACGTCGTTCCCCTTCTAAAGCTGAAATCAATTACAATTTCACAGTAGAAGAGGTAGTAAAAGGATATGAAACTGCTGGTGCTTGCGGAATTTCGGTACTAACAGACGGCAAGTATTTCGGTGGTTCATTGGATGATTTACTGCTCGCAAGAGCATCGGTAAACATTCCATTGTTACGAAAAGAATTTATTGTAGACGAATACCAAATCCTAGAAGCCAAAGCCCACGGAGCCGATTTAATCTTACTAATTGCGGCGGTTTTAACGCGTGACGAAATCAAAATTTTGTCGGAATTCGCCAAAAGTTTAGGTCTTGAAGTACTATTGGAAATACATAATTTAGAAGAATTAGAAAAATCGATAATGCCTACTTTGGATATGATCGGAGTAAATAACAGAAATCTAAAAACTTTCGAAGTGAGTTTGGATTTTAGCAAGGAACTGGCTGATAAAATTCCGAATGACTTCGTAAAAGTTTCCGAAAGCGGTATTTCATCTATAGAAGCCATTCAAGAACTAAAACCATTTGGGTACCAAGGTTTCTTAATTGGAGAAAACTTTATGAAAACCGACAATGCAGGCAAAGCAGCAACCGAATTTATTTCAAAATTAACCTAAACAACTAAGCCTTTCAAGGTTTAAAACCCTGAAAGGCTTGAAACCGAATCAATATGAAACTCAAAATCTGTGGAATGAAATATCCTAAAAATATCCTCGAAGTAGGCTCGCTTCTACCCGATTATATAGGCTTTATATTCTGGGAGAAATCGGCACGTTATTTTGACGGAGAAATGCCTGAATTACCAAAATCCATTCGAAAAGTTGGAGTTTTTGTCAATGCCTCAGTAGATGAAATTGTAGAAAAAATAAATACTTACGATTTACAAGCTGTTCAGTTGCACGGACAAGAATCGATTGAATTTTGCGAAAGCTTAAAAAAAAATATACCAAACCTGATAGATATCATAAAAGTTTTTTCAATTTTAGATACCTTTGACTTTGCAGAACTAAAACCTTTCGAAAAGGTGTGTGATTTATTCCTTTTTGACACTAAGGGAAAATTACCCGGCGGAAACGGAACCACTTTCGATTGGAAAGTATTAGAAAAGTATCCGTCAACCAAGCCTTTTTTCCTAAGTGGAGGAATTGGAATGGATGAAATTAATGCTGTACAAGAGATTTTGAAAACAAATTTACCAATTTATGCCGTCGACATAAACAGTAAATTTGAAATCGAACCCGGACTAAAAAACATAGAGTTATTACATAGTTTCAAGGAAAACTTGCAACTTAAATCATAAAAATAAATGAGTTATCACGTTAACGAAAAAGGCTATTACGGAGATTTTGGTGGAGCATTCATACCTGAAATGTTATACCCTAATGTCGAGGAATTACGCCAACAATATTTAAAAGTTACTGCAGAACCTGAATTTCAAAAAGAATTTGATGCTTTGCTAAAAGACTATGTAGGTCGTCCGACACCACTATATTTTGCGGAGCGTTTATCCCATAAATACAATACTAAAATTTACCTCAAAAGAGAGGATTTATGCCATACCGGCGCTCATAAAGTAAACAATACCATTGGACAAATTTTACTAGCAAAACGCTTGGGCAAAACCAGAATCATTGCCGAAACTGGAGCAGGTCAACACGGAGTTGCTACTGCAACCGTTTGCGCTTTGATGGGCTTGCAATGCATTGTTTATATGGGTGAAATAGACATCAAACGCCAAGCGCCAAATGTAGCCAGAATGAAAATGTTAGGTGCAGAAGTTCGTCCCGCACTTTCGGGTTCAAGAACATTGAAAGATGCTACTAATGAAGCCATTCGCGATTGGATAAACAATCCAGTTGATACCTATTATATCATTGGATCGGTTGTGGGACCTCATCCCTATCCTGATATGGTGGCGCGTTTTCAAAGTGTAATTTCTAAAGAAATTAAAGAACAATTATTAGAAAAAGAAGGTCGAGAAAACCCTGATTATGTGATAGCCTGTGTTGGCGGAGGAAGCAACGCTGCAGGTGCATTTTATCATTTTTTAGACGAATCGGACGTTAACATTATAGCTGTAGAGGCAGCAGGTTTAGGGGTTGATTCTGGCGAAAGTGCTGCCACATCGGCTTTGGGAAAAGTTGGAGTAATTCACGGTAGTAAAACCCTTTTGATGCAATCTATAGACGGCCAAATCACCGAGCCTTATTCAATTTCTGCTGGATTAGATTACCCTGGAGTTGGTCCAATGCATGCCCATTTATTTGCTTCGGGTAGAGCTGAATTTATTTCGATTACCGATGATCAAGCAATGCAGTGGGGACTTCAGTTGTCGAAATTAGAAGGCTTGATACCTGCAATTGAAAGCGCCCATGCTTTTGCTGTTTTAGATGAAAAAAAATTCAAACCTTCAGATATAGTGGTCATCAATCTCTCAGGACGTGGCGACAAAGATTTGAATACCTATATAGATTACTTTAAATTATAACTGACTTTAAAAGAATAGTGGACTATGATAAAATTATTCACATACGGTACCTTGCAACATGACGATGTTCAGGAAAACCTTTTTGGACGAGTACTACACGGAACCCCAGAAAAACTAATTGGCTACGCATTGAAAAGAATTCAAATCGAAGAAGAATTTGGTATTGTGCATTATCCCGTAATCGTCGAAACAGGAAATGATGAAGATTTCATCGATGGAATTGTTTACAACGTTACAGAAAAAGAACTGCAACAAGCTGATTTGTACGAAGGAATGCATTACAAAAGAGTTGAAGTACATTTGCATTCCAACCAAAAAGCGTGGGCCTATAGCGCTGCCAATTTAACGCACTTTTAATTTTATTAAAAAATAAAGATATCATAGCTCTGAAAAAACACAAATGAACAGAATAAATCTAAAATTAGAAGAACCAAAAAAAATCCTTTCCATCTACTTCTCTGCTGGATATCCCAACCTAAACGATACCGTTCAAATCATCGAAGATTTAGAAAAAAATGGTGTGGATATGATCGAAATTGGCTTGCCTTTCAGTGATCCATTGGCCGATGGCCCAACCATTCAAGAAAGTTCGACTCAAGCGTTGTATAACGGAATGACCACCCAAGTTTTGTTTGACCAACTCAAAGACATCCGGAAAACGGTTTCGATTCCCTTGGTAATTATGGGGTATTTCAATCCAATGTTGCAATATGGCGTGGAAAATTTCTGCCAGCAATGTGCCGAAATTGGTATCGATGGCTTAATCATTCCTGACCTTCCGGTTGATGTGTATGCTGACGAATACAAAGCCACTTTCGACAAATACGGACTCAAAAACATCTTCCTGATTACGCCACAAACCTCAGACGAGCGCATTCGTTTTATCGATAGCGTTTCGGACGGATTCATTTATATGGTAAGCTCGGCCAGTGTAACCGGTTCGCAATCCGGTTTTGGAAGTACACAAGAAGAGTATTTCAAACGCATCGCCGATATGAACCTGAAAAATCCTCAAATTGTTGGTTTTGGAATCAGCAATCGGGAAACCTTCAACCAAGCCACCCAATTTACCAAAGGTGCAATTATAGGAAGTGCTTTTATCAAAAACCTAACGGAGAACGGGGTCGTAAGTATTGAGAAGTTTGTCAAAGCGATTCGATAAACAGTTCCTGCTCGATAGATTATTTAGCCGCAAATTTGCAAATTATGAAGCCTTGTATTTAACGTATAATTTCGGAATTCGCGGTTTATTTTATGAATATCTTTTACTTTTGAAGAACAAGAATAAAACGAAGGCAACCTTCGCCAATATGCCCAATATTAGGCATATTTGCGAAGGTTTGTTTCACATATAAAGAATTTAAGCACAATCCCTTAAGAAATGACATAAAAGTGAAAACAAATCTTAAAATATTTAATTTTGAAATTTTAATTCTTGGACTTTTTTTGGGGCTAACTTCGAGTTTTAAAACTTAAACCAAATATCCAAAGAGAAAGCTATTACCCCAAGCTAGCGCGAGCTTCTAGCTCGTGAACACTAACAAAAGTAAAACTATAAATTTGTAATGGGCACGAGCGTGACGCTCGAGCTAGCAATAATATATACAAAAAGAGGCCTAAAAAGCCTCTTCATAATTTCAATTCTATTTACAATCAATAACTTTCCTCAGTACCTGGTGATAAATCAAAATTAGGTTATGAATTGTTTGAAAGTGAAAACAATATTGACAAAATTTTAAATAGCACACAAAATAGCCTTAATCCAAAAGCTTTTTGCATTAGTGAAGACAACGATAGAATGAAGGATGGTTTCTTATCTTCAAGTATCGATGAGACTAAACTAAACCCTTCTTTGCGAAAACCTAACTTAAAAGGAAGGGCGGTTATAGTAATGAAAAGCGGAAATGAAATTCGAATTGCACATAAAGAACCTCTTTTTTCATATTTTGAAAAATTGTGAGATAAATGACAACAAAAAATAATGTGCCTAACAGCTTCTTCAATTCATCAGGGCAATTGGCTTGATTGAAAGATTGTATTATTTTTGAAATATTATGAATAACTATAATAGTAAGGGTTATTAATTTCTACCCTTGACTACTAATGGAACGTTTTGTGCTATATTATTCAACACTCTTTCTTACTTTTGCAAAAATAAATGTAATTGATGAACGAAAAAACTATCCTAACAAAAGGTCTCAAGAAAGTATTAGGTCTTACTTCATTATTCATAATAACCATTGGAATAGTAGTTTCGCAAACATCTGTTGTTTCAATATTGCAGGGTGCAGGCTTAGGTGGTGGGACTTTTTTCATTGCCATTCTAATTGCTTTTATCATAGCTTTATGTTACATATCAACTTATTCCGAGTTGGCCTTGATGATGCCAAAAGCAGGAAGCATCAGTACTTACACCGCCGTTTCTGTTGGACATTTTCCAGCAATTATTGCATCACTATCGGCTTACGTTGCACCAACGGCATTTGGAACATTAGCTGAACTGCTTTTGTTGCATAATGTTCTCGATACAATAACTTCAAGCTCTTTTACAATAGTTGCTCTTGTAATTGTATGGACATTTACACTTCTCAATATTTTCGGTATTGATTTGTTTGCCTCTGTACAAAGTATCATTTCATTCACAATGTTGGTGACGCTGGTAGTCATCGGATTTGCCGGAATAGGAACATTCAATAATCAAGGAACTCCACCTGCTCAGATAATACAAGATTTTATTCATCCTAATGGTTCTGTATTTACTTTAGTACTGGCAGCACTTTGGCCCTTTATCGCATTTGAAATGGTGTGCGACTTTATTGAAGAAGCTAAAAATCCAGTTAGACATATTCCAAAAGCAATGTTCACCGCATGCATCGTTTTGTTGTTTGCGTACAGTTTGGTGGCGTTTGTAGCAATGAAACTTGTACCTGCAGAACAGCTCACCAAGACAGATATTCCACATTTAGTTTTAGGACAAGCGATTTTTGGAAATGCAGGTAAAATAGTTATTCTCATTTTGTCAATCACTACAACATGTGGTTTTATCAGCACTGGATTTGCAACAACACCACGATTATTATATGGTATGGCTCATCACAAACAGTTGCCGCCCATTTTTATGAGATTGCATTCAAAATGGAGAACGCCATGGATTGGCATATTAGTTGTTGCGACTATAATAACAATTGCTATTCTACTTTTCAAAAAAAGTACAGATGGTTTATTGATGCTCGTTATTTCGGGAGCAAGTTGTTATTTACTTGCTTACATTATTACGCACATCGATTTAATGGTATTGCGCAAGAAATATCCCAACTACCCACGTTCATACAAATCTCCCTGGTTCCCTATTGTGCAAATTATTGGAATATTAGGAATGACTTATGCGTTTATCAATAATTCACCAAGTCCCGAATTGCGATTAAATGTATTTATCAACGTAGCTATATTTATTGGAGTCACAGCGGTATTTGCTTTCTTTTGGGTGCGATATAAAATGAAAAAAGGACTATTTGAACCCGAAGCTATTCAACAAGCTATCGAAGATTAATCGTTTTTTTATGTAGGGCGCCATTTCAATATGGCATATAAGCTGTTTCAGCTAATGATGAATTCTGCGGTTCGCCGCCTTATGCACTGGTTATGATTTATTAGAAAAAGCAATTGATAAATTGGCGACAACGACAAATTCGCAAATTATGAAGCAGCGAGTTCTTGATATAATTTGCGAATTAGTGGTTGTTTTTTTAGAACAGTTTTTAAAATCAAGACGCTTCCGTTACAAGCTCAGCATCAAATTCCATTGTATCTTCTACTTCCTCCAAAATATTTTCAGGTCTGGAAGCTTTAAGTGCATTGAACTTTTCCATTTCTTCCAATTCGTCTTCTTCACCAGAGAAATAAGGGAAAACATCCACAATCGGGGACTCTGAAATAGCAGGAATAGTATAGTCACCCATAGTGCCTTTCATCACAGTGATGGTGTTGTCAAAAGCTTCTTTTACATCATTAGCCTGAACTAATAAATACATATTGGTCTTGCGCTCTTTCCCGCTTTCTTCGTCAAAAGCCATCAAAGAAACTCTGGATTTAAACCAACGATCGGCATTCTCGAAAGGATGAATCTCGGCATAATTCGCCACTTTTATATTCGTGATTTTAAATTCTTCACTAACATAAGCTTTCATTTCTTCGCTAATTCTGGATTCCGCTTCTGTGTAGGACAAGGCATCTACCAAATACGGTTCGGTTGTAACTTTTTGTGCGCCAATATCATCTGTTTTTCTGTATTTTACTTTGCATTCGTACCACATTCCACTCATAATTTATTTATTTTTTAAGGATGCCAAAGATAGATTGTAGAGATAAAAAATAACATCATTTTTGAAATAGATATTCACAATTTTGGACTAAAATCACCTAGGTGTTCACGCTCAAACAATTGCAGAATGAGTGGTTTCCGTTTCCTTTATTTTTAATATAAAATCCCAATTCCTGTATCAAAAATCCCAATACACAAAATCTCATTCCTAAATCTACTTTACTTATATTTGCGCTTTCAAAAAATACTTTATGGAAACTATTTTAGAGAATGCATTACCTACTGGCACCCGAGGCGCAGCCGAATTGAGCGTAGCTAAACCAAAATGGTTGCGAGTAAAACTCCCAATCGGTCAAAAATATACAGAACTTCGCGGTTTAGTAGATAAATACAGCCTAAACACCATTTGCACCTCAGGAAGTTGCCCGAATATGGGCGAATGCTGGGGCGAAGGAACGGCAACCTTTATGATTTTGGGAAATATCTGCACGCGTTCTTGTGGATTCTGCGGTGTAAAAACCGGAAGGCCCGAAACTGTAGATTGGGATGAACCAGAGAAAGTAGCGCGTTCTATTAAAATAATGAACATCAAACACGCTGTAATCACAAGCGTGGACAGAGACGATTTGAAAGATGGCGGTTCTATTATTTGGATTGAAACTGTAAAAGCCATTCGAAGAATGAACCCAAATACAACACTCGAAACCCTTATTCCCGATTTTCAAGGAATCGAAAGAAACATTGACCGAATCGTGGAAGCCAATCCAGAAGTGGTGTCACACAACGTGGAAACCGTTCGAAGATTAACTCGTGAGGTCCGCATTCAAGCCAAATATGATAGAAGCTTGGAAGTCTTGAAATACTTGAAAGAACAAGGAATCAATAGAACTAAATCCGGTATTATGTTAGGCCTTGGCGAATTGGAAGAAGAAGTTTTCCAAACAATGCGCGATTTATATGACGCCAAAGTAGATATCGTAACCATTGGTCAATACCTACAACCAAGCAAAAAACATTTGCCTGTGAAGGAATTTATCACCCCAGAGCAATTCGCCAAATACGAAAAATTTGGTTTGGATTTAGGTTTCCGCCACGTTGAAAGCGGACCATTGGTACGTTCTTCGTACAAAGCGCAAAAACATATTTTATAAAAGAGTTTAAACGGTTAAATGAGTAACCAGTTAAGCAATTAACCAAAAAATATTGAAAACAAGAATTGCCATAAACGGTTTTGGACGTATTGGTCGAAATTTATTTCGACTTCTTCTGAACCATCCTACCATTGAGGTTGTCGCTATAAATGATATTGCCGACACCAAAACAATGGCACATTTAATCAAATACGACAGTATTCACGGTGTTTTACCTTACGTGGTATCATATGATGAACAAGGAATCATCGTTGACGGAAAACATTTTTTATTTTTTCACGAGAAAAACATTTCTAAGCTCGATTGGAAATCTGCAAACATTGATGTTGTAGTCGAATCGACTGGAAAATACAGAACTTTCGATGAAATCAACGCTCATATTTTGGCTGGAGCCAAAAAAGTAATTCTCTCTGCTCCTTCAGAAGTGGAAGAAATAAAAACAGTAGTTTTGGGTGTCAACGAAAGCATTCTTGACGGCACTGAAACTATAATTTCAAATGCCAGTTGCACCACAAACAACGCCGCTCCGATGATAAAAATCATCAACGAACTTTGCGGAATTGAACAAGCGTATATTACTACAATTCACTCTTATACCACCGACCAAAGTTTACACGATCAGCCTCACAAAGATTTGCGTCGCGCTCGTGGTGCGAGTCAATCTATCGTTCCAACGACAACAGGAGCAGCCAAAGCTTTGACCAAAATATTTCCGGAATTCGAAGGCAAAATTGGAGGCTGTGGTATCCGCGTTCCCGTCCCCGACGGTTCTTTGACGGATATCACTTTCAATGTAAAACGAGCTGTGAGTATTGATGAAATTAATGCAGCTTTCAAGTTGGCTTCCCAAACGAATTTGAAAGGAATTTTAGCATATACAGAAGATCCTATCGTTTCTGTGGATATAATTGGCAATAGAAATTCCTGTTTGTTTGATGCACAACTGACATCAGTCATTGATAAAATGGTAAAAGTCGTAGGTTGGTATGACAATGAGATTGGTTATTCATCGAGAATTATAGATTTAATTATTTTAACAAATTAAAAATAATTTCATACCTTTATTTTTCTTTTCATAAGAAAAACCAAACAACTAATGAAATCATTTGTATTAATTGCCTTATTAATCAGTACATTTTCATTCTCTCAGAAGAACCAATTTTCTATCGAGAAAGTAGATAGTGTTGGCTATTATAGTAAGCTACGTGAATCCAACGTTAAAGCAAATAAATATAAAGACGCTCTTCTATATACTCAAAAATCAATACATTTTTCTAAAGAGAATAATAACATCGAGGCACTAGCAAACGAGACCTATCACCTAGGAAAACTGTATTTTGAAGTAAAAAAATATGACGATGCAATAAAATCATTTAATAATAGCTTAAGCTACTTCAAAACATTATCCGCAACTAATAATTATGCCTTATCCTATTATTACCTTGGGATGTGTTATATGCAGAAAAGAAGTTTTAATAATGCCGAAATTGCTTTTTACAAAACCCAAAAACTCTATGACGTCTTAAAAATTACTGATACATCAGAAGCCTTAAACCTTCAAAAAGGGATTATATATAAATCTAAAAATGAATTTGGTTTAGCATCAAATATTTTTAGCACGATAATCGCAAAACCTGATAATCAACTGATCTCAAACAGCAAAACGGAAGCCCTGTACCAAATAGGTACAATTGAAATGACGCAGAACAGAAATATTTTAGCTTTAAACTATTTCACAAAAGCGCTAGAATTGAATTCCAAAAACAATAATTTGGAACAAAAATCATCAATTCTATCTGCATTAAGCACGGTTCATGAGAAAATGCTAGATAAAAACGCCGCTTATTCGTATTTGAAACAACATACCAATTTAGAAGAAAGCATTTCAATTGCTGACAACGAAAAACTTGGCGTTGATGATTATGAACATTTCAAAGAATCTGAACGACTCAAAGAATTAGAGCAGATGACGGAGAAAAATAAGGAGCAAGAAAAAGCAAATAAATTTTCGAAACTAATTAGTATTCTTGCCATTGCGCTCATTTCGATTTTATCATTATTGAGTTTGTCTTTATATAAAAACAATATTATCCGAACTCAATCTAATAAATTATTAGAGGAAAAAAATAAGGAACTAATTATTGCTAAAGAAAAAGTCGAAAAAGCCTCGAATGCAAGGGCTGAATTCTTATCTACAGTTAGCCACGAACTTAGAACTCCTTTGAATGCCATTAATGGTATTACACATTTATTACTAGAAGAAAACCCTAAAAAATCTCAGTTGCACTACCTCGAATCCTTGCAATTTTCGGGCAATTATCTAACAAAATTCATTAATGATATCTTGGAAATCAACAAGATAGACTCTCATAAAACTCAAATCGACAACATTACTTTCAATCTTAAATTATTATTAGAGAACATTCAGAGTTCACTAAAGGAATTGGCGCTTGAAAATGAAAATAATTTTAATTTCAACATAGATCCTGACATTCCTAATTATCTAATAGGAGACACTACAAAATTATCTCAGATTTTATTGAACTTAATCAATAATGCTTTAAAATTTACTCATAACGGCGAGGTCGTTGTAACTGCGAAACTAGTTGCTACAATAGAGAAAAAGGCGCAAGTATATCTTGAAATAAAAGACAGTGGTATCGGTATCCCTGAAGATAAAATCAATTCCGTTTTTGATAGCTTCTCACAAGGATCAATAGATATCAATCGAAAATATGGAGGGACTGGCTTAGGACTAACAATTGTAAAAAAATTAGTAACGTTACTGGGTGGACAAATAAAACTAAAAAGCAAGGTAAATGAAGGATCAACCTTTTCATTTGAATTACCATTTAAAATTGGCAAAAAACCGCGCGAAAACAACACAAAATCCAAAGAAGTAAATACGGCTGCATTTTTTGACAAAAAAATACTGGTGGTTGAGGACAATAAAATTAACCAAATGATAACCAAAAAAATGTTAGCCAACAAGGGTATGCAATGTGAAATAATAGACAACGGTGAAGAATCGATAGAAAAGTGCCAAAATTACAACTACGATTTGATTTTGATGGATGTTCATTTGCCTGGTATCAACGGAACGATTGCCACTCAAAAAATCAGAAAATTCGACACTGTAACGCCAATCATAGCACTTACTGCCATTTCGTTGAATGAAAACAGAGAAATGCTTTTGTCTTTTGGGATGAATGACGTTATTACGAAACCTTTTGTTCCAGAAGATTTTTATAGTGTAATTTCGAAATACATTTAAGAAAACCTAGTAATTCAAAATCAATTCCTTAATCAATCTTCTTACGTTTGGCTCTGCTTTTTTAGCTGCTTCAAGAACCTCGTCGTGTGACACAGATTCGATACTTTCCTCATTGCCCATATCGGTGATTACCGATAAACCAAAACATTCCAAAGCCATATGGCGAGCCACAATCACCTCAGGAACTGTCGACATTCCTACACAATCGGCACCTAGGATCTTCACCATTTTGTATTCGGCCAGGGTTTCGAATGTAGGTCCTTGTAGCCCAAGATAAATTCCATCCTGAACCGTGATATTCAGTTTTTTGGCTAAAGCTTTAGCCACAGCAATCATATTTGTTGAATAGGGTTCACTCATATTCAAAAATCGAGGGCCAAAACGGTCGTCATTTTTTCCGCGTAAAGGATGTTCAGGCATCATATTGATTTGGTCTTTCAAAATAACAATAGAACCCACTTCGTAATTGGGATTCACTCCTCCAGAAGCGTTAGAAACCACCAATTTTTGGACACCCAAATACTTCATTACACGTACCGGAAAAGTAACTTCCTTCATCGAATAGCCTTCATAAAAATGGAAACGACCTTGCATAGCAACGACTTTCTTGTCTCCAATAGTACCAAAAACCAAAGCCCCTTTATGTCCTTGAACGGTAGAAACTGGAAAATTTGGAATTTCGCCATAAGGTAAAGAGAATTCAATTTGAATATCATCAGTAAAACTACCCAATCCAGAACCTAAAATGATACCATATTCTGGGGTGAAATTGGTTTTTCCTTTGATATAACTAACGGTTTCTTGTACTTGTTCCCACATAATTTATAATGTTTTTATCAAAATTATCACCCGTTAAAATGAATTTGCTTTGTATTGGTAAATAGAAAAGTTGTTCTTTGGCGATCTTCCCCTTCAGTCTCACAAAATCCTTTTCGGTCGTAATTATGATTTTATTTTGCGCCTTGTTTTTAATGTTTTTTATGTCGTTTTCAGAAAAATGATGATGATCGGGATAAATCAATTTTTCATCCATTTCGCTTTGCAAATATGCGAAAAAAGGCTGCGGTTTTGCGATTCCAGCCAAAAGTAATTTATCAACATTTTTAATTTCACTCACTCTCATCGATGTATGATCTGAATAAATAGAATCATCGTACTCAATACAAGAAAAATATAATTCTTGATTGGAATTCAATTTCAATTTGATTCTAATTTTGTTTTGTTCTTCTACTGAAAGGCCGGCTGGACATTTGGTAACAATCACTATGTTGGCTCTTTCTGCTCCGCTTCTACTCTCACGCAGATTTCCAGTGGGCAGCATAAAATCATCCGCATACAAATCACCAAAAGAAGTAAGCAGAATTAAAAATCCGGCTTTAACTCTTCGATGCTGAAAAGCATCATCTAACAAAATTATATCAGGCTTATTAGTTGACGAAAGCAGTTGTTCGATACCATTTTTCCTATCGACATCTACAGCTACCTGAATATTTTTGAATTTAGAAAAAAACTGAAAAGGTTCGTCACCAAGAATTGCTGCATTCGAACTAGAATCGGCCAAAACAAATCCGTCAGACAGTCTTTTATAACCACGACTCAATGTGGCAATTTTGTAGTTTGGCGAAAGCAACCGTATTAAATATTCAATCTGAGGTGTTTTTCCGGTGCCTCCCACGCTGAGATTTCCAACGGCAATAACGGGAATGTCAAAAGAATACGATTTTAGCATTCCTTTATCAAAAAGAAAATTCCTAATTGCGGTAATGACTCCGTATAAAATGGCAAATGGGAAGAGGATTTTTCGGAGTAAATTCATAAATTATTTATCAGAATAATGACCCATTGCAGCAATTATAAATACAGTCACTATATCTTCATCTACTCTATATATAAGTCTGTCTTTTTTGTTAATTTCTCTTGACCAAAACCCAGTAAGTCCGTGTTTTAGTGCTTCTGGTTTTCCAACACCTTCATAAGGTGTTTCAGATAATTCTACCAAAATCTTGGCGATTCTCTTACTACTTGCTTGATTGCCTGATTTTTTATGTTTTGCTATCTCTAGACTTGCTTTAGGTTCTATTTTAAGCCTAAACTTCCCCATACATCATTTGGATCAACAGTTATACATTTTGATTTACCACTTTTTATATCCGCATCTCTATCTAAAACCATTTTTACAAATTCAGGATTGTAGATATCCATTTTTTCTTTATTGGTCATGTTTGGTTCTGTCGATACTATTTCAATTCCTTTTGAATCCTTTACCAAAACATTAGTCATTTCCAAAAATGCCTTGCCTGCTTTGCTACGCTCGTTAATTTTCAGGGTTATGGTTTTCATCAGTATTGCTATTTTGAATTACAAATATACAAAATTTGTGCTATTTTTATTTGTTGCAATAGTGAACACTTTTAGATTCGTATTTTTCGAAGGAAAGTCAGTTTGCAAAAAGATAATATTTTATCTTTGGTCTATTATTCCAACTTAGATTTTACAAATTATTAAAAAAAATCTGTGAAATCTGTGAAATCTGTGTTCAATATGAAAATCAAAGAAATAATTTCTGTACTCGAAGAAATGGCGCCCCTCGCCTATGCCGAAGATTTTGACAATGTCGGTTTATTGGTTGGTGATAAAAACGCGGAAGCCACAGGTGTTCTGGTTTGCCACGATGCCTTGGAGCCCGTTATTACCGAAGCAATCGCCAAAAATTGCAACTTGGTCGTTTGCTTTCACCCCATTTTATTTTCAGGTTTGAAGAAAATTACGGGTAAGAATTACGTAGAACGTTCCATCATCAAAGCAATAAAAAATGACATTGCTATTTATGCCGTTCACACTGCATTAGACAATCATCAAGAAGGGGTGAACAAAATATTTTGCGACGCGCTAGGTTTAACAAATACCAAAATCCTGATTCCAAAGCAAAATTTCATTCGGAAATTAGTTACATATACAATCCCAGAAAATAGTGAAAAGTTGCGAAATTCCTTGTTTGATGCTGGTGCGGGAACCATAGGCAATTATGAAAATTGCAGCTTCAACTCTAAAGGAATTGGAACTTATATGGGCAACGAACACAGCAATCCCGAGATTGGGGAACGTTTTGAATTTATAGAAACTGACGAAATAAAAATCGAAGTCACTTTCGAAAAACAATTAGAAAATAAAATCTTGAAAGCACTTTTCAAAAATCACGTTTACGAAGAAGTAGCTTATGAAATATATGAACTACAAAACCAAAATCAAAATGTTGGTTTGGGAATGATTGGAGAATTGCCAGCGGCAATGGAGGAAAAAGATTTTCTAAAGTTCGTACAAGACAAAATGCAAGCCGATGGCATTCGTCACAGTTCTTTTTTAGGTAAGCCAATTAAAAAAGTGGCGGTTCTTGGAGGATCGGGAAGTTTTGCGATAAAGAATGCCATTAAGGCTGGAGCAGATGCTTTTTTGACTGCCGATTTGAAGTACCATCAGTTTTACGAAGCAGAAAATCAGCTAATTTTAGCCGATATTGGTCATTTTGAGAGCGAACGCTATACAAAAAATTATATTGTTGATTTTCTTCGGAAAAAAATCCTTAATTTTGCAATCGTTTTATCAGAAGAAAATACAAACCCAGTTAAGTACTTATAGACAATAGAATATGGCGACTACAAAAGAATTGAGTGTTGAAGACAAATTAAGAGCAATTTACGATTTACAATTGATTGACTCTCGAATTGACGAAATTAGAAACGTGAGAGGTGAATTGCCTCTTGAAGTGGAAGATTTAGAAGATGAAGTTGCAGGATTGAGCACGCGTTCAGAAAAATTGAAAAAGGATCTTGAAACTATTGAAGACCTAATCAAAGTGAAGAAAAACGCTATTGATGAGCACAAAGAAGCTATCAAAAGATACACAAAACAACAAGAATCAGTTCGTAACAATAGAGAATTCAACTCTTTGACTAAAGAAGTAGAATTTCAAGAATTGGAAATTCAATTGGCTGAGAAGCAAATCAAAGAAATGAAAGCTTCTATTGAGCATAAAAAAGCAATCATTGCTGAATCAAAAGAGCGATTAGAAGTTAAATCGAATCATTTGAAACATAAAAAATCGGAATTGGAAGATATTATGTCTGAAACAGAGAAAGAAGAAAATTTCTTATCTGAAAAATCATCAGAATATAGAGCTTCTATCGAACCAAGACTTTTAGCTGCTTACGACCGTATCCGTTATAGTGTACGCAACGGATTAGCAGTTGTTTCTATCGAAAGGGGAGCGTCAGCAGGTTCATTTTTTACAATACCGCCGCAAACTCAAGTTGAGATTGCTGCAAGAAAAAAAATCATCACCGACGAGCACTCAGGAAGAATCCTTGTTGACAGCGTTTTGGCTGAAGAGGAGAAAGAAAAAATGGAACAGCTTTTTGCTAAATTCTAAAATATTTGAGTCCCGATTCGCATCGGGACTTTTTTTTACTATATTTAGTCCGCTTTGCGGGCTTTTTTTTTAGCGTGCTGAATCTGATATTTATGAAAAAAACATTTTACTTTTTGCTGACTAAATCTATTGGGAGTTATATTAATTTCTTGGGGGTAGTTTCACCCAATAAAGCTACGCAAATGGCTCACGGCTATTTTAGCCAACCTAGAAAAGGCAAATTTACCATTGATACTCTTCCTAAAACACTAAAAGAAGCACAATCAGAAACCATCCAGCATAACGATGATGTCATTCAAACATACATTTGGAAAGGAAACGAAACAGTGATCTTTCTTATTCACGGTTGGGAAAGCAATTCCTCTCGATGGAAAAAAATGTTACCTCATTTAAAAAAATCGGGAAGCACTATTGTTGCCATAGACGGACCCGCCCAAGGCTTGTCAAGCGGAAAAGAACTAACCATCATCAAGTACGCAGAATATATTGATATTGTTTCAAAAAAGTACCAACCTAATTATATGATAAGTCATTCGATGGGCGGAATGACAAGTATCTATTATCAATACAAATATCAAAATCCAACAATCAAAAAAATAGTGACTTTAGGTGCTCCGAGCGACTTCACTATAATTTTAAAGAACTTTACGTCCTTATTAAGTTTGAGTAACAAGGTAGTAAAATCATTAGAAAAAAAATACACCGAATTCTTAAATACCAATTTAGATCTAATTTCTTCTAAAGAATTCGCTTCAAAAATTGATACCAAAGGGCTAATTGTTCACGATGTCGAGGACAAAATTGTTCTGTTTGAAGAGGGAAAAAAAATAGCGGAATCTTGGAAAGATGTTCAGTTTATCGAAACCAAAGGTTTGGGACATAAGCTGCACGACGACGAATTGTATAGGAAAATATATGTGTTTTTATTTAATCCTCACCCCGTCCAATAGCTATCGGAACTCATCCAAAGTAGAGGGAGATGAAAAATTAATTTAGGTTTTCTAAAAGAAATTCAGGAGAAAAGTCTGCTCCATTTTCCCATTCTAAAGTCCAAGAATTAAGTTTAAATTTTCGAAATGTATCTAGCTCTTTCAGAGGTTCAAAAATTTTTTTATCAAGATGCTTCTTGAAATCAACAACTCCTTTTTTATTATTGTTAAATTCAATTTCTATTTGATAATCTCTCAAATAATTTGCTTTGGTAATCCAAACTAAACTCATAATATATTATTTTAAAGGTTCAATTTTTTTAGGTAATTCACCATTTTGAGCTAATTTCCAGTTTTCTAATAATTCTGGTTTGTGCAAATCCATCCATTCAAAAACTAATTTCAATGCTCTTTTTGGCATAAATCCTTCTACAATTTCATCATTAATATTTATAACAGCCCTGAAATCGCCATAAACTACGTGAAAGTGTGGTGGATTATGATCATTGAAAAACATTTGAATTATAATTCCATAAAATCTACAAATTTCAGGCATACTTTTTTTATTTCAAATTTACATTATTTTTTTTACTTTTTTATACCTTGATTTAAATACCATAATTATCAAATATTTTTTCAAGCAAATCTAACCGACAAATTAAATTCCCTACTTTTGCCCTATGGAAGAAAATCTAAAACGTCTCAATAAATTCATAGGAGAAACGGGCTATTGCTCTCGCCGTGAAGCCGACAAATTCATCGAAGAAGGTCGTGTCACCATCAATGGTGTGGTTCCAGAATTGGGAACCAAAGTTTCGCCGGACGACGAAGTACGCATTGACGGCAAATTAATCCGTGAAAAAAGAGAGAAACCCATATATTTGGCTTTTAATAAACCTGTTGGGATTGAATGTACCACCAACTTGGAGGTTCGCAATAATATTGTGGATTACATCAATTATCCCACACGGATTTTCCCTATTGGACGATTGGATAAAGCCAGTGAAGGTTTGATTTTTATGACCAATGATGGCGATATTGTCAACAAAATTCTTCGTGCCAGAAACAATCACGAAAAAGAATACACCGTAACCGTCAACAAACTGATAACAGACCGTTTTATCGAAAAAATGAGTAATGGCGTACCGATTTTAGACACTGTTACCCGAAAATGTAAAGTAGAAAAAATCAGTTCTACTACTTTTAAAATCATATTAACACAAGGTTTAAACCGCCAAATTCGTAGAATGTGTGAATATCTGGGTTATGAAGTTACGGCTCTGAAACGCATTAGAATTATCAATATTTCGCTTGATGTTCCTGTGGGAAGATTTCGAGATTTAACCGATGCCGAAATCAAGGAACTCAACCAACTGATTGAACCTTCCAGCAAAACCGAAGAAGCAAGCTTACCTAAAACGGAAGCTCCAAAACTCAGAACAGAATTCATCAAAAGAAATGATCCGAGGTTTAAGAAAAGAGGGGATTATTGAAACGCTCTAATTTTAAAAACAAAAACCAAGAGATAAAGTCTTGGGTTTTGTTTTTATTTCAGTACAACAAATATTGCTCTCTCTTTTACCAACTTACTCTCGTAACTATTACAGATTTTTTATCATCTAAAAATCCAATCGAATAATATTTCCCTACTTCTTTATCATTAATATATTGAGCTGAATATTTTATATTACCTTTTCTTTTTTCTATGTAATCAAGTTCATTTGAACTCATTTCGTTTTCTTTACTAACAAAATTTTTGATTTTCAAATTTACCTCCAACTTTTTAATGTATTCTTCATTAAATTCGGCTAAAAAAGAAGATGTGTAATCTCCGAATTGATCAGGGAAAGAAGCCGTTTTATATAAGATTTTGCCATTTTGAGGAAAATCCAAAGTTGTTACTTCTTTAAAATCCGTTTTATAAAAATCTGTATTTGGATAAAAAGCATCATAAATAAAATATCCAACTAAAATTAACGGAACAATTGCTAATAATCTGTATATTTTATCGAACTCCTTTTTCTTAATCCAATGAAAAATTAAATATGACAAACCGATTGGTGTTCCAAAAAGAAAAACAACAAAAATAAATAGCAAGACAAGTAATTCCATTTTTTAAGTTCTGTATCATTTATTCGTAAATAATTTATTTTATAGGAGTTATAAACTCATAATACAAAGCCTTGGACAGAAAACTATCATTTTGACGTTCAGATATTGTTTCTTCCCTTGAAACCTCTGGATATTGTCCATCTAAATTCTTAGCCGAAAAATAATCTCTCCGTGCTTCATCATTAAAATTTAAATCGCTTAAAAACATAGGCTCTACTCCTTTGTTGACTGAAATATTGTAACTGGTAATCAAATTTCCCCAATTGACATAACTGCACAATAGAATCGTTCCATAACAATACCAAACCATTTGGTTAAAAAGATAAGCGTTTGTTTTTTGCTTCGTAATTTTCAAAAAGGTGAAAACTAAACCAATAATAGCCAAAGTCAGAAACGCATAAACACCTAATCTTTTATAAGTTAACCCAAAGAAAGATACGTATTCAGAGTTTTTGATTATGGTACTAAGGATTAAAATTCCATTTAAGAAAATCCAAATTTTAGACAATCGTTTCAAGTTTTTGGCTTTTTCATCAAAATTAAAACCTCCTTTAAAATAGAACAGAATCACACCAACAGCCATAATAATCGAGAAAATCACAGCGTTTACTCTCTCGTGAGTGGCTGCACTCAACTTTGATTTTTCGACCACTTCAAAAAATTGTTCGTAATTATAGGTCACAATAAAAGCTAAAATCAAAGCATTCAGTAACACTAATGTGATTTCCCCACTTTTCCTTTCAAAATCAATATCTAGAAACGAAAAAGTTCGTTGATTTCGAATCGATTGTTTGTTTTTAAAATCATTATCCAACAGCGAATTATAATCTATAAAAGCATCCGGTATCCAATAATTCCAAAAAGTGAAGGAAAGATAAAACCCCAACAACGCAATTAGAACGAGTTGAAAAAAATTCACATCTAGATAATAATCCGTAAATAGAGCCGAAAAATGGTCACTTCCGAATGCATATACGATAAAAAACAAGCTTACAAAAACAGTTGGAATAATGAAATAAGCAATTAGTTTTTTAGCAAAATCATTCTTAATTTCTCGTTTGGGCAGCCATTGAGTAAACATCAACATTCGTCCTAATGACGTAATTCCGTTTAAAAAGGCTATCGGAAAAACTTGAATAATTTTCAAATTCGATTCTTGCGTTTTGAATTGCAAAAAAATAACAGATAGTGCCAACGCTAAAAACGACACAAAATCACCGTACCAAGCAAAAGCAATACAAGACAATATGGATGTAACCACTAAAACTAAATGTGACCGACTCGTAAATCGATCCTGAAAGAAATAACAGATGATTCCCGTAAGCACCAATCCGAAAATAGCCAGATTCACTCCTACTGACTCGTTGTAAAAAAGCAGTGTAAAAATCAAACTGCTCACTAAAATTAACTGATGTTTTTTCATAATAAAAAATTTAAAAGTACTTTGTATTTCAAAGTACAAGGTTAAAAAAAAGGTTTATTTAGTTTTGAATAATTTTTCCAGGCTATTTAAATGTGCTACAAAAGAGGTTCGTCCCAAATTGGTAACACGGTACGATGTTTTAGGCTTTTTGCCCACAAATTCTTTTTTAATTTCGATGTATTCGCCCTTTTCTAATGCGGAAGAATGACTGGCTAAATTGCCATCGGTGATATTCAATAGGGTTTTCATTTCGGTAAAATCTACCCAATCATTGACCATCAGAATAGACATAATACCTAATCTGACGCGGCTTTCGAAATCTTTATTTAATTTGTCAATGATTCCCATTCGAAGGACTTATTTATATTTTTTGAACACGATTAAACCGTATAATATATGCAAAATTCCAAACCCGACGATCCAAAAAACCAAACCATATCCTAAAAAGAATAGCGAAACACAACCTAAAGCTAGTTCACAAAATCCCAAATATTTAATATCCGAAAAAGTATATTTCTCAGCATTAATCAATGCTAGTCCATAAAACAATAAAGTAGCAGGAGCAATCAAAACATAGATTTGATGGTACAACAGTGCGAAACAAAACACACCTCCAACCAGCAAAGGAATCGCTAAATTGATGAGCATTTTCTTGGTAGAACTTGTCCAAATGGGCAAATTGTATTTTCGGCTTTTTCGAATCGTAAAGAAAATTCCAAATGTTAGGGCAAAAAACAAAATGATTAAGGCAATAAAAACCAATTCAGAAACTAAATCTATCGAATATAGTTTATGCTCCCCGTCAAAATAATCGAGTCTATTGATTTTAAACAATTGATACACATACAATCCGCCAATCAAAGCAGAGAGGCCTGCAAATACTCCTGAGAGTCCACTTAATGAAATAAATCTGGAAGAGCGTTCCATCATAGAACGAATGTGTGATAAATCTTCTTGGTGCTTTTTATTCATAATTAAAGTACTTTGTACTGCAAAGTTAATTTATATTTTGAATTGACAAATAAAAAACCCCATTAATTTTTGAACTATTTTAAAACTACAAAGACTACTCGGTTGAAGAAGCTAGCTTACCCAAAAAAGAACCAGCAAAACGCAGAACCGAATTCATCAAAAGAGACGATTCTAGGCTTAAAAAAAGAGGAGATTATTAAATTCGCCTCTACTAAAATCACAAAAGGCTTTTCAAATTGAAAAGCCTTTTACTTGTATTATTTTTCTCGTGCAATACGCATCTCTCTAGCCAATAAAGTGTTCTTCAACAACATTGCAATGGTCATTGGTCCTACTCCACCAGGAACTGGTGTTATAAAAGATGTTTTTTTGCTTACGTTTTCAAAATCAACATCTCCAGTAATAACATATCCTTTAGGGTTTGTCTCATCTGGAACACGAGTTATACCAACATCTACTACAACAGCACCATCTTTTACCATTTCGGCTTTCAAATAATTGGGAACACCAAGCGCTGTTATAATAATATCAGCCTGTGTAGTAATTTGAGCAATATTTTTAGTGTAACTATGCGTCAGTGTCACTGTCGAATTTCCAGGAAAACCTTTACGGCCCATCAATATACTCATTGGACGACCAACAATGTGGCTACGGCCAATAACCACTGTGTGTTTTCCTTGAGTTTCTACTCCGTATCTTTCTAGCAATTCTAATATTCCAAAAGGAGTTGCAGGAATAAAAGTTGACATATCCAACGCCATTTTTCCGAAATTGGCAGGATGAAATCCATCAACATCTTTATCAGGATCGATTGCCATTAAAACTTTTTGTTCATCAATTTGCCTCGGCAAAGGTAACTGCACTATAAAACCATCAATTGCATCGTTTTGGTTTAACTCTTTTATTTTTTTTAGCAATTCTATTTCAGAAGTAGTACTTGGCATTTTGACTAATGTAGATTCAAAACCAACTCGCTCACAAGCTTTGACTTTGCTCCCAACGTAAGTTAAACTAGCTCCATCACTACCCACAATAACTGCAGCTAAATGTGGTACTTTTTGACCATCTGCTTTCATTCTTTCAACTTCGGCAGCGATTTCGTTTTTAATATCTTCTGATGTTTTTTTTCCGTCTAGTAGTTGCATCCGATTTGTTTGTTGTTTGTTGTTTATGGTTTGTTGTTTGTTGTTTATGGTTTGCTTCGCCAGTTCGATAAATCTCGTGTGTAGTTTATGGTTCTGAAAAATCCAAAAGTTTTACTGAATACTTTTTAGCATTCCACATTTGAAAACTGAACACTGACAACTGAACACTACTTTTTATTTCATTCCAGGCATTCCAGGCATCCCTTTCATATTCCCCATCATTTTCATCATATTTTTTCCGCCTGGACCTTGCATCATCTTCATCATTTTGCTCATTTGCTCGAATTGTTTCATCAATTGATTGACTTGTTCCACTTTGGTACCAGAACCTTTAGCAATTCTTGCTTTTCTTTTCACATCGATTATAGCAGGTTTTGACCTTTCTTTTGGTGTCATCGAATGAATAATGGCTTCAATATGTTTGAAAGCATCGTCTTCAATTTCCACATCTTTCATTGCTTTTGTAGCTCCTGGAATCATTCCAACTAAGTCTTTCATATTACCCATCTTCTTTACTTGTTGAATTTGGGAAAGGAAATCGTCAAAACCAAATTCGTTCTTGGCAATTTTCTTTTGAATTTTTCTCGCTTCTTCCTCATCATAATTTTCTTGTGCTCTTTCTACCAGAGACACAACATCACCCATCCCTAGGATTCTTTCCGCCATACGTTCTGGATAAAACACATCGATGGCATCCATTTTTTCGCCAGTTCCGACAAATTTGATTGGTTTATTCACCACAGATTTAATCGAAATCGCAGCTCCACCACGAGTATCACCATCTAATTTGGTTAAAATAACACCATCAAAATTCAAAATGTCATTGAAAGCTTTCGCAGTATTCACAGCATCTTGTCCTGTCATTGCATCCACTACGAACAAGGTTTCTTGTGGTTGAATGGCTTTGTGAACATTCGAGATTTCGGTCATCATTGCCTCATCGACAGCCAAACGACCTGCCGTATCGACAATTACTACATTAAATCCATTAGCCTTAGCGTGCTTGATAGCATTTTGCGCAATTTCAACTGGATTTTTATTCTCTGGCTCTGAATAAACTTCAACTGCCATCGAATCTCCCACAACATATAATTGCTGAATAGCCGCAGGACGATAGATATCACAGGCAACCAAAAGCGGTTTTTTCCCTTTTTTGGTTTGAAGATAATTGGCTAATTTTCCGGAAAAAGTTGTCTTTCCTGAACCTTGTAAACCCGACATTAAAATTACCGTAGGATTTCCAGAAAGGTTGATTCCTGCAACATCGCCACCCATCAATTCGGTTAATTCGTCTTTGACCAATTTTACCAATAACTGTCCCGGTTGCAAAGTGGTCAATACGTTTTGACCAATCGCTTTCTCTTTTACTTTAGTGGTAAAATCTTTGGCAATTTTAAAGTTAACATCGGCATCTAATAAAGCACGACGGACTTCTTTTAGGGTTTCGGCAACGTTTACTTCGGTTATTTTTCCGTGACCTTTGAGGATATGAAAGGCTTTGTCTAATTTATCGCTTAAATTATCGAACATAATGGTAAATATCTTTTATTGAGGTGCAAATATAAGCTAAAGTTGTAAAGTCTCAAAGTCTCAAACTTGTAAAATTTCAGGATTATTCCATAAAAAAACCAGCCGAATTGACTGGTTTTCTTTTAAATATTCAATTAGAGCGCAATCTTTATGATTGAAGTATGCAACTATTTCTTTGTTGAGCAGGTAGTAATACCAAATGGCGCATAAAGAGGGCAAAAACTAATAAAACTAGTCAGTACAAAAACCCCTGCAAAAATTAAAAGCACTAGTCCTAAAGTCCCGCTAATAGTTTGATTGTAATACAGAAACACAATCACAGCAGCAATAATCAATCGAATTATTTTATCTGCACTTCCCATGTTTTTTTTCATAATAAAGTTATAGGTATAGGCGTTTAGGCCGCCCAAAAACGAAAATAGTATTACCTTTGTCAAATGAGTACAAGGGAGAAATTTATAGGTGTGAATTCAATAACATTTAACAAGCGATTTAAGGAAGATGCA
>NZ_JBIKRX010000128.1:0-5487 GCF_044348915.1 Flavobacterium sp.
ATCTTTTCAGTACACAATAATACTTGGTCGTTTTTAGGCTCGTTATTAAAATGATAACAATATCATAAAAACTATTACAGAAGCATTATTTTAAATTATTTTTGTTTCAAATAACATGTCTTTACGTACTGATTTCCCCTCAAAAATACATTGAAATGAAAATTGAAAAATTAAGTAGAGAATTAAATACAATTTTACAGTCTATTATTGACAATGAGTCAAAAATAGATACCGCTATAACTGAAATTCACCCCGAAAACCGGTTAAGTGCCAAAAATTTGTGTCGGTATTTAATTCTGCGTAGTTACGATTTAAGAAAATATCATGCGAGTCTATCCGATTATGGCGTTTCCTCATTAGGCACTTTGGAGGGCTATGTTTATAGCAATCTGTACAGCGTTGTTCGAAATCTACGATTAATTCAAGGGCTTCCTATCGAAGAAAAGTCAAAAATAGAAATCATTGGCTATAAGCGGAGTAGTGAATTAATTAAGAAAAATGCCAATCATTTGTTCAATGAAGGAAGCCGAAATCATCAAATCGAAATAATGGTAACACTTCCTAACGAAGCGGCCTTTGACAAATCGATTATCGAGGAAATGGTCGAGAGTGGAATGGAAATTGCCCGAATCAACTTAAGCCACGGGGATATCGATATTTGGACCAAAATGGTACAATTTATCAACGAGATCAAAGCAGAAACCGAGCATAAACTGAAAATTTACATGGATTTATCCGGTCCAAAATTAAGAACCTCCCCAATTGAAGTCATAGGCAAAAATGGCCAAATAAAGAACAGTATTCCGATTAGAGTTGGAGAACATATTATCTTAACCAAAAGGGCTACACTAGGCAAAAAGTCGAAATTTGGAGATAACAATGAACAACTTAAAAAAGCAGAAATTGGAGTCGCTCTTCCTGAAATAATTGATGATGTCCAAATAGATGATATTGTTTTATTTGATGATGGTATGATCAAATCGGTTGTGGTTTCGAAAACTGATGAAGATGTCGAACTGCTAATCACCCATTGCTACAAACCCAAATTAGCTTCCGAAAAAGGAATCAACCTACCTGACACCAAATTGAATCTTCCCGCTTTGACCGATAAGGATATCGAAAACTTAGCCTTCGTTTGCAAAAATGCTGATATTGTGGGCTATTCTTTTGTGAGAACCGGAAATGATGTACAATATCTATACGAGCAATTGAACCTGAATGATGCTAAAGATTTAGGGGTTGTGTTTAAAATCGAAAACAAAGAAGCATTCGAAAACTTGCCTTCAATTCTACTCGAGGGAATGAAAAGAGAAAAAATCGGCGTGATGATTGCCAGAGGAGATTTGGCCGTTGAAATTGGTTTTGAAAGAAGCTCCGAAGTTCAAAATCAAATACTTTGGCTTTGCGAAGCAGCTCACATTCCGGTAATTTGGGCAACACAAGTGCTGGAAACTCTTGCGAAAACAGGCATTCCCACTCGGGCTGAAATTAGTGATGTCGTCCAAGGAGTGCAAGCCGAATGTATTATGCTTAATAAGGGTCCTTATATTAATGATGCCATCAAAATGCTCAAAAACATATTGGTGCGAATGGAAGGACATTCCCTCAAGAAAAAGAACTCCCTCAGAGCTTTAAACATAGCCAAAAACTCTCTAAATCAGCTCATTGGAGAAATAAATACAAAGCCCAAAAAAACTAAGAAGTAATAGAATTGCCTTCCTTTTGAGTAGACTTTTAATTTAATAAAAATAGATTTTCACCAAACCAATGAAATGTAAAGGAGTTATTTTTGATTTAGATGGAACAGTTGTCGATTCACTAGAAGACATAGCGAATTCTATGAATACAGTTCTTCAACAGCTAGACTACCCCACTCACAGCTATGAACAATACCAATATTTCATCGGAAGTGGTCTTCGCAATTTGGTTAGCAACTCATTACCAGAAATTCATCGAACTGAACGCCAGATAGAACATTGCTACCTATTGATGGTCGACGGCTACCGAGATTATTGCACCATTGAAACAAAACCATACGACGGAATCATTGAACTTCTTGATTATTTGGTGAGTCAGAATATTAAACTTGGAGTGTTTTCGAATAAATCAGATGAACTCACCAAGAAAATTGCGGCGTTTCTTTTCCCAAATTACTTTGAATCGGTAGTGGGTTTGAGCACTGAAGCATTGAAAAAACCGAATCCTGCTGAAGCTTTATCCATCTGCAGCAGCTGGAAATTAGAACCTGAAGAAATTTTTTTCGTGGGAGATTCCGGCATAGATATGCAAACGGCAACGAATGCGAATATGATGGCTGTAGGCGTTTCTTGGGGGTATCGACCAGAGGAAGAATTGATGGCTGAAGGAGCTAAACATATCATCAACCATCCGTCTGATTTAATACAGATTGTCAACAGTTAAAAAAACACGTTTTGATAAGCCTGTTGGAAATTAAATAGAATGATAAAAATTTAAATAAATGTCAAAACGAGACGAACTTGAAAATTTTCCTTTGTTCCAAAAAGCGGAACAAATTTTCAAAATCACCCAAGGTTTAATCGAAATTGTGCCCACCGATAATGAATTTCTTCAAGAAACTACAGTTCGATTTATGATGGAAAATGCAATGATTATTCCCGCAAAAATTGCTGGAGCTCACGGGGTTGAGTTGTACGATTTGAAAATGGAGAATGCTACCATTATCCGAAAAGCAGCCCGAGACCTCTATGTTCACGCAGGCAGCTTGCGTTTTGAAGAAGACATTCAAGACAAAGACTACATCTATTTATTGCGAAATGAAATAGATGAATTTCGACTCTTATTCATTGATTGGGTTGCAAGTTTTGATGTTTGGAACTACATCAAAGACGATTGGGGTCTGTTTAACCCTCCTGGAGTTTCCGCTCACGATAAAGACCCCGATGAGGATATTCCATTTAATCCTGATGATTTTTTACATTTTGATGTGGATGAAGAAGACGAAAACGACGACAATTGATTTTTTATCAAAAACTAAACCACTATGGACTGAAAGTCCATAGGTTTGGTTTGCAGACTGAAAGTCTGACAGGTTGTAATGCTTAATTTTTTGACCCCAAATTTACTTCGTCTTTTCGCTGCGCTCGGGTCAAAAATTAGCGCAAATCAATTTGTGAAAATTTGTGTAATTTGTGGTAAAGTTTGTAGAACCTGAAAGGGAAATGCACTAAAAGTGCATAGTTTTAACTACACCCGTGACCAATAAAACCAATAACTAAAATAGCATAAACAAAAAAACTGCTACCAACTGAAAACCATATGAAACCAAAAGATTTTTTTTCAGAAAAAGCAAAAGACTACGACAACGAAAAGTCAAGAACAAAAAATGTTAGTGACATTGCTCAAACCATTTTGAATGAAATTTCTTTTTCAATAGAAATGAGCATTATGGATTTCGGCTCAGGAACTGGCTTGCTTTTGTCTGAAATAGCGCCCTATGTTGGTGAAATTACAGCCGTTGACATTTCACCTGCAATGACCGAAGTGCTACATTCTAAAATGGAGGAAATAAAATGCCCCATTCAAATTGTACAAATGGATTTAACCAAAGGCAGTTTGGATAAAAAATTTGATGCAATTATTTCATCGATGACGATTCATCATATCGAAGATGTTTTATCTTTGTTCCAGAAATTTCATTCGCTCCTCAAGGAAGATGGCATTATCGCTATAGCGGATTTAGACAGCGAAGATGGGTCTTTTCATACTGAAGACACGGGTGTTTTTCACAATGGATTCGACCGAGAAGAATTTATTCAAATGGCAAAAAATGCTGGATTTAAGGATATAAAAATTCAAACGGCCAGCACAATCGCAAAACCAAACAATAACTATTCTGTTTTTTTAATAACAGCAAAAAAATAAACAAATTATGGCATCAGGTTTTTTCGCACTTTTAGATGATATCGCAGCAATTATGGACGATGTAGCTGTAATGAGTAAAGTTGCAGCTAAAAAAACAGCCGGAATTCTAGGGGACGATTTGGCTGTAAATGCCGAAAAAGCCTCAGGATTTATATCCTCACGAGAAATTCCCGTTTTGTTAGCCATTGCAAAAGGTTCATTTATCAATAAGTTAATTATTCTTCCTATAGCCTTTCTGCTGAGTGCTTATTTACCCATTGCAGTCATTATCATCTTAGTACTTGGGGGACTATTTTTAGCTTATGAAGGAGCCGAAAAAATATTCGAATATTTCTTTCCACACAAGCAAATGGCACTAGAAATTACAGCGCAAGATTTTTCCGAAACTGAAATTTTAGCACTTGAAAAAGAAAAAATAAAATCGGCCATTGTTACCGACTTTATTCTGTCGGTCGAAATTGTAATTATTGCACTAGGTACCGTAATTGGCAAACCGATTAGCTCACAAATTGCAGTAGTTTCAATAATTGCGATCATAGCAACCGTTGGAGTTTATGGAATTGTTGCATTAATTGTACGAATGGATGAACTGGGTTTCAGACTAATTGCATTGAATACTCGAGAACGTAGCGTATCAAAAACAATTGGAAATATACTAGTTCAAGCCTTACCAAAGGTTATAAAAAGTTTATCAGTTATCGGTACAATCGCTTTGATTTTGGTTGCTGGCGGAATCTTTGCACATAATATCGACTTTTTACATCATTTATTTACACAATTGCCTTCGATTGTAAGAGAATTTAGTTTTGGATTGATTATAGGATTTCTGGTTTTAGGAATAGTAAATCTCTTCAAAAAAATATTTGGAAAAAAGTAAGGGACTTCAAAACGTATTTTTTTTGACTATCCATTACTAATATCTATCCGAAATTTTGTTGTTATAAAAAGTTGTTTTTCTTGTATAACCATTAAGATTAAGAAACATTAAGACAAAAAACTTAATTTTCTTAATTCTCTAATGACTTATCTTTTTTAGTCTTCACAGTGGACATATAACATAAATTAAACTCACAACAAGTTTTATTTTGCAGTTTCAAAAATCAATGTTTTACTGGAATTAAAATACGAATACCGTTATACTATTCGCCAAAATTATATGATTAATAATTTAACTATAAATAATTGGTAAATAGTCACCCCTTTAAAATCCACTAACAATTTGATTGTTAATAACTTGTGATTAAATTCCGTTAAAAAAAGCACTGTTAAATCGCCAAAAAGTGTATATTTCGGTATAAAAAAGCGGCAATATGTTAGGTAAAATAAAACCAGATTTACAGCAAAATTTATTCAAAACTAGGTTAACAGACCTTATAAACCTTGGTCATCCGTTGGTAAAATTGGCTGATGAGGTTTCTTGGGATAAAATGGAGTTGGAGTTCCAAAATTTATATTCAGATCAAGGAAGACCCTCAATTCCTATTAGAAAAATTGCAGGATTATTGCTTTTGAAAGAAATGTTCAAAGAGAGCGATGAATCGGTTGTTGAACGATGGATTGAGAATGCGTATTGGCAATATTTTA
>NZ_JBIKRX010000059.1:0-18633 GCF_044348915.1 Flavobacterium sp.
ATATACATCCAATGGGTATCGGAATAGATTTAGATATAGGTTATCGGCAATAGTGCCATTGAATAGTAAAAAGATACAACCTAAAACGGTATATGCACAAATTTGGAATGAGATTTTCTTTACAAATCAAGAGCCTTTTTTTGAAAGAAACCGTTTTTTTATTGGAGGAGGCTATGAGTTTTCAAAAAATCTTGCCGTTCAAATGGGTTACATTTATCAATTTGATTACAAAATAAATGATGAAACAGGGCGCGATTTTTTGAATCTGTCGCTTTTATATAATTTTAATTTAATAAAAAACAAGGAAAATGGATTTATGCCTACAGTGTCAGATTAACAATAATTCTATTTAAAAATGCAAGACATACTTTCAAATATAATCATTTCGGTCAATCCAAAATTGTATGTAAAAAACCCTGAAACATCTGAATTGGGAAGGAAAATTATTCAAAATAGTATTATTCTTATAGATAGCATTGGATTTGAAGATTTCACTTTTAAAAAATTGGGTGAAAAAATTGGTTCCAACGAAAGCTCTATTTACCGCTATTTCGAGAGCAAACACAAAATGTTGCTGTATCTCTCGTCATGGTATTGGGGCTGGATAGAATATAAACTTGCGTTTGCCACGACAAACATAGACAACCCAATGGAACGCCTTAAAAAGGGGATTGTCGTAGTGACAGAAAAAATCGAAGATGACGTATCAACTTTACATGTTAACGAATCGATTTTGAATAAAATCATCATTCAAGAATTTACTAAAACCTTATTGACAAAAGAGGTCGATGAAGAAAACAAAGAAGGATTTTTCTTGGTTTATAAAAGAGTCATTAATCGGATTTTAGAAATGATTTTGGAGGTCGATCCTGATTATGAGTTTGCAAAAAGCTTGTCGTCCTCTATCGTTGAAGGGGCGTTGCATCAGCATTTTTTAAAAGACCATTTAAAAACAATTACCAATTGTAACGAAAGTATTAGTCCAACCGATTTTTACATCAACTTAGTAGAAAATTTACTTAAAAAATAAAAAATGACATCATTAAAACGATTATTCAATCTCTTAGAATTAGATAAAAGGGATGTTTCGCAAATATTTTTTTACGCCATTTTTGCTGGGATCGTGAGTTTGTCACTACCACTAGGAATTCAAGCTATCGTAAATTTTATTCAATCAGGCCGAGTGAGCGCTTCCTGGATTGTTTTGGTATTTCTAGTCGTTATCGGGGTGGCTTTGGTAGGTATTTTGTCATTAATGCAGCTGCGAATTACTGAGAATTTACAACAAAAAATGTTTGTCCGTTCTTCTTTTGAATTTGCTTCTCGTTTGCCAAAAATTGAATTCAAGGAACTTTATGATTATTATCCCCCAGAATTAGCCAATCGTTTTTTTGATACATTGACCATTCAAAAAGGGACGTCAAAATTATTGGTCGATTTTTCGGCAGCTATTTTGCAAATTATTTTTGGAGTTGTTTTATTGTCGCTTTACCATCCGTTCTTTATGGTTTTTGGAGTTTTGTTGATTGTTGTTTTGTATGTTATTTTTAAATTTTCCTATCAGAAAGGAACGCAAACAAGTTTAAAAACATCTAAAAATAAATATAAAACTGCTGGCTGGTTGCAAGAAATTGCTCGAAATAATTTTAGTTTTCGTAACGAGTTGAATTATGATTTCGCTTTAGAAAAGAACAATAGCATCATTAAAGATTATTTATACAGTCGCGAGAATCATTTCAATGTTATCAAAAGACAATTCACGCATCTTATTGTTTTTAAAGTATTAATAACGGCGAGTTTGTTGATAATTGGTGGCTACTTGGTATTGAGTCAGGAAATGAATATTGGACAATTTGTGGCTGCGGAAATCATTATTTTATTGGTAATAAATTCTGTAGAAAAAATAATTCTTGGTCTAGAAACTTTTTATGATGTATTGACCGCAGTAGAAAAAATCGGGCAAGTTACCGATATGGAATTAGAGGCAGAAGTTGCCACTGAGCATAAAAGTTGTTATACTAATATTAGCCTAGAAGCTGAAAATATGGGATTTCAATTTCCTGGGACTAATTTTGGGAGTCTAAAAGACATTAATTTGAAAATTAATCCTGCTGAGAAAGTTACAATTGATGGTGAGAATGGATCTGGAAAAACTACTTTGATTCGAGTTCTTTCTGGTTTGTTGCATCATACCTCGGGTAATTTGTTTATCAATGATGATACTTTTAGAAAAATTGATGTTAAGCAATTCCGCGCTAGAATTGGAAGTATTATTCAGGGAGAAACTCCTTTCGAAGGGACAATTCTTGAGAACATTACTTTCAACGACAAAAGCGTTACTAATGAAGATTTGAGATGGGCACTAGATGCAGTTCAGTTAACTGGGTTTGTAAAAACATTGCCAAAAGGGCTCGATACTAGGGTTTTTCCTGAGGGTAAAGAGCTTTCCTCGTCAAATGCTCAAAAAATACTATTGGCCCGGAGTATTATTCATAAACCCACGATTTTGTTTTACGAAGAACCCACCGATAAAATGGATGTAAAAGTGGCAAATGAAATTATTGATTTTATTTGTTCTGAAAAAAATAAATGGACAGTAATTGTTTCTTCTCAGAATCCGCATTGGTTAACAAAATGTACCAGAGAGATAACAATGCAAAAAGGAACAATTTTATCCGACATCAAAAAATAATAGTATGCTAAATTTATCCGATAAAAATTCAATTCAAAGTAGTGCTTTAGAAAAATATTCTACGGTTAAAAATTTGAGTGACAGACCACATTATAAAATATTAAATCGAATAATACTTGTCGTTTCCATATTTGGTATCATTGCGTTATTCCTGCCTTGGACGCAAAACATTTCAGGAGCAGGAGCAGTTACAACACTAAAGCCCAATCAGAGGCCGCAATCTATTCAGTCAGTAATATCAGGACGAATAGAAAAATGGTATGTTCAAGAAGGAGATTATGTCAAAGTGGGCGACACCATTCTTTTTATATCCGAAATCAAGGAGGATTATATGGATCCCAATTTGGTCAAAAACACCAAAAATCAAGTAGATGCCAAAAAGCAATCTTTGCAATCCTATGGTTCAAAAGTGGCAACACTAGCGATTCAAATGCAAGCTATAGAGCGAGAAAAAGGTTTGAAACTCAAACAAGCTGATAACAAAATCAAGCAAGCCGCTTTGAAGATAAAAAGTGATAGTATGGATCTTGTGGCAGTAAGAACCCAATTGAAAATTGCCAACACCCAATTCAATCGATCGTTGCAATTAAACAAAGAAGGTTTAAAAGCGCTGTCTGATGTCGAGGAGAAACGATTAAAACTCCAAGAAGTGGAAGCGAAAATCATTACACAAGAAAATAAATTTTACACTAGTAAAAATGAATTCATCAATGCTGAAGTCGAAATAAACAGAATTAATGCTGAGTATGCCGAAAAAGCTTCTAAAGCGCAAAGTGATCAATACACAGCCTTGAGTAATCAATTTGATACAGAAGCTCAAGTAAACAAATTAGAGAATCAATATGCTAATTATAGCATTCGAAATGGAATGTATTACATCAAAGCTTCACAGAATGGTTATATCAACAGAACTTTGCAATCAGGAATTGGCGAAAATATTAAAGAGGGCACTCCAATCGCAACAATACTACCGTCAAAATACGATATTGCTGTAGAGTCTTTTGTAGATCCCGTGGATTTACCTTTGATAAAAAGGGGGGAAAAAGTAAGAGTATGGTTCGACGGTTGGCCAACAATAATTTTTTCAGGATGGCCTGATATGTCATACGGTACATTTGGGGGTGAAGTTGTAGCGATTGAAACCTTCATTAGCGACAATGGGAAATTCAGAATTCTGATTGCTCCAGACAAAACTGAAGCGCCTTGGCCTAAACAGTTGAGCATTGGTTCTGGTGCACAAACCTTAGCCTTGCTGAATACGGTGCCAGTTTGGTTTGAGTTGTGGAGAACCCTGAACGGATTCCCGCCTAATTATTATCAAGGCAAAGAGAAACCATCTAAAGAAAAGAAATAATGAACAAGCTTCTTTTGCTATTTATTTTATGGGGGACTACAATCTATAGTCAAACCAAAACAGATCCTCAATTGCCATCGAATCTCACAGAAATGAGTTATAATGAGTATTTGGGTTTTGTAAAAAAGTACCATCCTTTGGTGAAGAATGCCAATTTGGAAATCAGCAAAGCTCAAGCCAATTTAATGATGGCTCGCGGTGGTTTTGACCCCAAATTGGAATTGGATTACAATAAAAAACAATTTCAAGGAACCGAGTATTATTCGATAATGAATAGTAGTTTCAAAATCCCGACTTGGTACGGAATCGAAGTAAAAGCGGGTTTTGAAGATAATGAAGGATATTATTTGAATCCACAAAACAAGACTCCCTATAACGGTGTTGCTGCCCTTGGAATTAATGTTCCCATCGGGCAAGGCTTACTTATTAATCAGCGAATGGCTGATTTGCAAAAAGCCAAGATTCAAGTTAAGCTGAGTCAAGCCGAGCAAAAGCTAATGGCTGTTGCCATTTTGTATGATGCTTCGGTAGCTTATTTTAATTGGAAAAAAAACTACGAAGAGTACAAGCTCTACGAAACCTACAGTTCCAATGCGCAAATACGATACGATGGCGTGGAATCCTTGATTAAGCAAGGAGATAAACCCGCAATTGACAGCGTCGAAGCTGGGATTGTTGTCAAAAACAGGCTTTTGTCACTCGAAGATTCGAAATTGAAGTTAGCCAAAGCCAAACTAGAACTGTCTAATTTTTTGTGGTTGGAAAACAATATTCCATTAGAGCTGGCAGATGCCATAATTCCTGAAAAAAAGTTGGGTCAAACCATTCAAGAAACTTTAAATATAAGTGATTTGGTCAATCAAGATTTTTCACTGTTGAAACATCCCAAAATCGAAGCCTTGCAAAGTAAAATCGATATGTTGACAGTAGACAAAAGAATGAAAGCCAATATGCTTTTGCCTAAAATTGATGTGGGCTATTCTTATTTAGCGCAGCCAGACCCCACAATTCCTAATAATAACGAGAATTATAAAGTGGGAATTGATTTTTATTTTCCTTTATTTCTCCGAAAAGAGCGCGGAAGTTTGAAAATTGCCCAGTTCAAAATACAGGAATCCGAGTTTAATCGTGACCTTGAAAAATTGCAGTTGACGAATAAAATCACTGCTCAAAAAACTGAAATAGAGTCCTTGACCAAACAACAAAAATTAGTCAATAATTTGGTTAGTGATTATGATAAGATGCTGAAATCAGAAGAGCGATTGTTCAACATCGGCGAGAGTTCCTTGTTTCTTATTAATACGCGAGAAAATAATTTGGTAAGCGCTCAACTTTCTCAAATTGCTCTCGAAAACAGGTTTTATACTTCCAATTCTGAACTGTATAAAATTATGGCGAATCCGAATTAAATAATTTTTAAATTGTATTTTTGCCGTCTGAAATTTGAAATATGATTATTCAAAAAACCCGAGAGGAAATCGAATTGATGCGCGAAAGTGCGTTGATCGTATCCAAAACATTAGGAATGATTGCTTCTGAAATCAAAGAAGGGGTCAGTACATTATACCTTGACAAGAGAGCAGAGGAATTCATCAGAGACCATGGAGCAGTGCCGAGTTTCTTGGGTTTGTACGGCTTTCCTAATTCCTTGTGTATGAGTCCCAATTCCCAGGTTGTACACGGTATTCCAAATAATAAGCCTTTAGAAAGTGGTGATGTTATTTCTGTAGATTGTGGCGCTTTCAAGAATGGATTTCACGGCGATCACGCCTATTCATTCGAAATAGGCGAAGTAGCTCCTGAAACCAAAAAACTTTTGCAAGTGACCAAAGAGTCGCTCTATGTTGGCATCCGAGAATTAAGAGTCGGAAATAGAGTAGAGGATGTGGGTAATGCCATCCAAAAATATACTGAAGGGCACGGTTACGGAGTCGTTCGCGAATTGGTGGGTCACGGATTAGGTCAAAAAATGCACGAAGATCCAGAAATGCCTAATTATGGAAAACGAGGTCGTGGCAAACTTCTTATCGAAGGAATGGTGGTTGCTATCGAGCCGATGATCAATATGGGTACCAAAAATATCAAGCAACACAAAGACGGCTGGACAATTACCACCGCAGACGGAAAACCTTCCGCTCATTTTGAGCACGATGTAGCAATAATAGACGGAAAACCTGAAATTTTATCAACTTTCGCATATGTTTACCAAGCACTAGGAATCGTGAGTAACGAGGAAGATGAGTTTAGAAAAGTACCCTTGTTTATTTAGACACAAATTCAGCTTTTTGACACAGATTTCACAGATTTTCACAGATTAAAGTATTTGTAAAATGGAAAATTTTTATTTGAAAGAGGAGACGTATCAAATTATAGGACTTTGTATGGAAGTACACAAAATACTTGGTAAAGGGTTCAGTGAAATCGTATATAAAGAAGCATTACAATATGAATTTTCACAAAAAGGAATCCCTTTTGAAAGAGAGAAAGCGTATGAAATTGAGTATAAAGATATAATATTATCCAAAGGATACTTCGCTGACTTTGTAGTTTTTGATGAAATAATACTAGAAGTAAAAGCAATCAGTCAATTAACAAGTAGTGATACAGGGCAACCGTTAAATTATTTAGCTTGTTCAAAAAATAAAATTGGGCTCGTAGTCAACTTCGGAGAAGACAGCCTCAAATACAGAAGAGTTATTCTCTGACTTCGTTAAATCTGTGAAAATCTGTGAAATCTGTGTCGGTTTTCTTCAATTATAATTTGTGTTTAAATTTTTACTATGAAATCAGTGTTCAAAAAAATCCTTAATACAGTGCCTCGTCCGTTATTAATTCGTTTGAGTTATGTAGCGCGACCTATTATAGCTTTTACTTTAAAAGGCGATAGATTTACGGATCCTATTGATGGAAAAAGTTTCAAAGCAATGTTGCCCTATGGCTACGAAGTCCAGCGTGAAAACGTATTATCGCCAAGCACACTATCGCTAGAAAGACATCGTTTGTTGTGGTTGTATTTAAAAGAGCAAACCGATTTTTTTACAACACCAAAAAAAGTACTGCATTTTGCACCAGAACAAATTTTTTACAAATTGTTTCGCAAGCAAAAAAATCTTGATTACACCACCACCGATTTACTTTCGCCATTGGCCGATGTAAAGGCGGATATTTGTAATTTACCTTTCGAAGACAGTCAATACGATGTGATTCTTTGCAATCACGTATTAGAACACATACCAGACGACACCAAAGCAATGCAAGAATTGTATCGTGTTTTGAAACCGGGTGGAATGGCAATCCTTCAAATCCCGCAAGATTTAAAAAGAGAAGTTACCTTTGCCGATGACACAATTACCGATCAAAAAGAACGCGCCAAAATATTTGGTCAATACGATCACGTGCGTATTTACGGCCGTGATTATTTTGATAAACTAAGAAGTATCGGTTTTAAAGTTATTGAGGAAGATTATACTAACAAAATCTCTCCAGAATTGGTTGAAAAATACTGCTTGGCCAAAGGGGAGATTATTCCGGTTTGTTACAAGTAACTGAATTGTGAAAGCATAAAAAAAACCTGCTAAGTTTAATTTTAGCAGGTTTTTGGTTTTTATTGTTTTTTGGATTTATGATTTACTTTCTGGCATTAACATGCCAATTACTTTATCCTTAGTCAAATATTTTTTAGCGACAGCTTGAATGTCTTTTGCAGTAATCGCATTAATTCGTTCTTCGGTTTGAAGTACCTCTTCTGGACTTGTTGAATTGGTATAGGATCTAGTGAAATTGCTTAACCAAAAGCTATTTTCTTTGCTGTTCTTTTTAAAATCAAGCAATTCTGCTTCTTTGAATTTAATAAGATCTTTTTCGTCTGGGCCATTATCAATGATTTTCTGCAATTCTTTCAATGCTGAAGTGGTAAGCCTTTCGGCGTTTTCAGGTCCACAAGGAAAACTAATAGAAAAATCGTAAGATCCGTTTGGTACTTTGCCCATACTGCCTCTTGCGCCAACCCCGTAAACTCCACTTTCGTTTTCTCTTAATTCTTCAACCAACTTTATAGTCAATACTTCGCCTAAGGCTTTAAATGCCCTTGCTTCTTTTGTGTCATATTTTGTGTCTCCATAATAAAGGATAACAACATTAGTTTTTGGGTCCGATCCTTTATGTACTACTTTTTTCAAATCGCCCTTAATCATTCTGTATTCTAGGTCAGTAGCTTTCTCTTTTTTAGTAGATGAAGGTAATGAGGCGATGTATTTAATTGCATATTCTTCGATGATTTTATCATCGATATTCCCAACAAAGAAAAACTCAAAATCAGCTGCATTAGCAAAACGTTCTTTGTGTTTGTTGTAAGCCAAGTTATAATCGGTTTCAGCCCAAGTTTTTTCATCAGGAATTAAACCATTAAACCTCGGATTTTTTTGGTTTAAAAATGCTACAAACTCTTGTTGAAAATAAAAACTTGGTTGAGAAGCCATATTTTTAAAGTTGGCTGATTGCTTTTGTTTGTATGCTTCAAAGACAGCTGTATCTAGATTTACATCTGTAAAGTTCGCATAGACCATTTGGAATAAATATTCTAAATCCTTTGGTGTCGCATTTCCCGACATTCCTTCTGTAATCCCTCCAATACTGGGTCTTACGCTAGCTTTTTTGCCAGTCATAAATTTATTAATGTCATTTAGTTTAAGTCCTGAATAGCCTGCCTCGGTTACAGCTCCAGCAGCAAACTGAACTTTTTTCATATCCGCATCGGGATATAGATTGGTGCCACCAAAGCTTATGGCTTGAAAAAGGATTTCATTATTTTTGAAATCCGTAGTTTTATAGGTCACCTTGGCGCCATTCGATAAGAGTAGCGATTTCGTTCCTATTTTAGCATTTGTTTCTCGCTTTACAATTGTACCTGGTTTAATTTCGTTTCGTATCAAACTTTTGGCAACCGCTACATCTTCATAGGCTGTAATAGCATCCGTGTTCAGTTTTAACGCATCCAAAACCTCTTGCTCAGTGACTTTTTTAAGCCCTTCTTTTTCAGGTCCTGTTAGAATAACCACTCGATTGTCGTCCTTTAGATAGTCTTTAATCAAGTTGTTAATATCTTTCAATTCAATTTGAGGTATAATTTGTTTCATTGTCAAAAACTGCCATTCGATTCCTGGAACCGGATCTTTCTCTAAAAAGTGGGACTGATAATTGCCTACAAAATTATCTGAATTTGTTTTGTCTCTTTCATTATACCCTTTTTCCATTGAAGCAAGAAGACTTGCCTTTGCGCGATCCAGTTCTCCTTGGGTAAATCCAAATTTTTTCACTCTTTCATTTTCAGTAATCAATACCTTCAATGCGCTAAGCTGCTTGTCTTCTTGAGACATCGCTCCCGATTGAAATGCTTTTTTATTTCTAGCATATGTCCCCCCATAAAAAGAGTATCCGTAATTAAATGGTGGTGTTGGCGAATTGACAAGTTCACGAAATCGAGTGTTGATAATCGAGGAAAATAATCCCTCTGCAAAATTGTTTTTAAGATCTCCAATAGTAGTAACCGTTTTTGGAGCTCCGTAGTCTTTGTACATCAATTGTACCGATGCGCTTGTTTCTTCTTTATCACTTTCAATTGCAACGAAAGTTTCTTTGTGGTTGGGTACCTCAAAAGTTTTTCTTGGTCTTTCGTTTTTTGGGTTTTGATAGTTAGAGAAATGGCTAATGATTTTTTGCTCCATTTCGGCTACATCTATATCTCCAACAACGATAACACACATTAAGTTGGGGCGGTACCAATCTTTATAGAAACGATTCAAAGATTCGTAATTGAATTTTTCTAAAATTTCTTTTTTTCCAATAGGCAAACGATCAGCGTACTGTGATTTGTACATCATTTTCGGTAAATAGTTTGCCATCATTCTTTTTCCAGCACCAAGGCCGATTCTGTATTCCTCAAGAACAACTCCTCTTTCTTTGTCAATTTCATCTGGAGTCAAATTGGCGTTGAAAGCCCAATCCTCTATAATGTTAAATCCATTTTCAATTTTCTCTGGGCTGTCCGATGGAATAGGGAGAAAATACACTGTTTCGTCAAAACTGGTATAGGCATTTAGATGTTGTCCGAATTTAACACCAATGCTTTGTAAATAATCGACCAATTTATTTTTAGGAAAACGCTTGGTTCCGTTAAAATTCATATGCTCCATAAAGTGGGCTAATCCTTGTTGGTCGTCGTCTTCGAGTATTGAGCCAGCATTTACAACAAGCCGAAGATCAACCTTGTTGATTGGTTTTGCATTTTTTTTAATGTAGTAGGTCAGTCCGTTTGATAATTTTCCTGTTTTTACGCTAGGGTCAAAAGGGATTGTTTTTGAATAATCAATCTCTTGAGCGAAGATTGTAAATGAAAAGAAGACCAAGCCAAGAGCTAGCTTAAAAATTTGTTTCATAAGGTTGGGTTTTAATTGTTAGAATAGTCTTCCCAAAAGTACAAATAAAGACTATTTGAATTTAAAAATTTAACAGAAATTACTGATATTTTTAACTTTAAGTAAATCTAAGCAATTTACTTTTTTTGTATCTTTAACGTATTAAATCGTTTTCATCAATTGTTATAATTTTAGCGGATGAAGGTAATAAAATATTCTGGTGACATTGTTGATTTTAATCCACTTAAACTCAAACAATCGCTCATAAAATCAGGGGCGAGTCCTACTGTTGTCGCAACTATTTTGGGGGCCATTCAAAAAGAAATCTACGAAGGGATTTCGACCAAGCAAATCTACAAAATGGCTTTTGGTCTCCTTAAGAAAGCATCCAATTCGCATGCAGCAAGATATAATCTAAAAGAAGCTATTCGATTATTAGGGCCCGCTGGATTTTTCTTTGAAAAATATATTGCTCGGCTTTTTGCCTCAGAGCAATACGAAACGCGAACCAATATAACTCTTCAAGGCAAATGTGTTAGCCACGAAATTGATGTCTTGATCAAAAAAGACCAAATTATTTCGATGGTGGAATGCAAATTTCATATGGGAAAAGATGCCAATTCAGATGTGAAAGTGCCTATGTATATTTTGTCGCGATTGAATGATTTGAAAGATAAACAACACACCATTTTTTCTGGGAAAGAATCGATTTCAAAGTGTTGGATTGTGACCAATAATCGTTTTACAGCAGATGCAATTGCATTTGCAAAATGTTCAGGTCTGAATTTGTTAAGTTGGAATTATCCCGAAAACAATAACATCAGTACTAAAAATGCCGATAATAATTTATATCCTGTAACATGTTTGACTACATTATCATTGGCTGAAAAGGACAGATTGCTTGTGCTTGATTTAATTTTAGTCAAAGAAATTTTGCACAATTCGGACTGTTTAGAAAAGATCGGATTAAGCTCCAATCGAATCAAAAATGTTTTGAAAGAGGCGTCAGAATTGTGTGAATATATGTAGCCCTTCGACAGGCTCAGGATGACAATATATTTTTATCAACAGCCAACTCTCCCGATGGCTCGGGATTAACCGTTGGTTTTAAATCAGACATCATGAAAATTAAATTTATTGGCGGAGCGGGGACCGTAACGGGTTCGAAAACTTTAATAGAAAGTAAAGGAGTGAGGATTTTAGTAGATTGTGGACTATTTCAAGGGCTGAAACCATTGAGGGAACTCAATTGGGAACCTTTGCCTGTTTTGCCATCGACCATCGATTTTGTATTGTTGACTCACGGTCATTTGGATCATTGCGGTTGGTTGCCACGATTGGTCGACCAAGGGTTCAAAGGTAAAATTTATTGCACGAGTCCAACCAAGGATATTGCCAAACTCATTCTTTTGGATAGTGCCAAAATTCAGGAGGAAGAAGCTTTTAAGGCGAATAAAGAACATTATTCCAAACACGAAATCGCCAAGCCGCTTTATGATGTTAGACAGGCAGAAGCCGTTTTTCCGCTTTTTAGAGTAGTAAAAACCAATGAAGAAATTCCTTTGGATGCTGAAATATCGGCTGTTTTTACCAATGCGGGTCATATTATTGGCGCTTGCAGTATTGAATTGAAATTGGAAAATAAAACCTTATTTTTTTCAGGCGACATAGGTCGTGATGATGATGTATTGATGTTTCCTCCAACCAAACCCAAAAAAGCCGATTACATTTTCTTGGAAAGCACTTATGGAAATCGGTTGCATCCTGAAACAGATGCTAAGGCGGAACTCGAAATGTACATCAATAATACGGTCCAAAAGGGAGGGACTGTTATTATTCCGAGTTTTGCGGTAGAAAGAGCCCAATCTATAATGTATTTGTTATGGCAACTTAAAAACGAAGGTAAAATCCCAAATATTCCTTATGTTATTGACACTCCAATGGGGATTCGAGTATTGGATATTTTTGAAAATAACAGGAAATGGCATAAACTTCCGGAAGAAGAGTATGTGGCAATGTGTAAAATGTTTACGATGAATTCTGACTATGAGGAAACAATAGAAACCATTTATAACAAACAACCCAAAGTGGTCATCGCTGCTAGCGGAATGATTACTGGAGGCCGAGTTTTGAGTTATTTAGAGCGCTATATCGGCTTGCCAGAAACAACGGTCATCATTATAGGGTATCAAGCCGAAGGAACTCGCGGTAGAAAACTGCTCGAAGGCGCCAAGGAAATTAAATTTTACGGTAAATTTTACCAAGTAAAAGCTACTATTCTCGAAATAGAAGGCTTGTCAGCACACGGCGACCAGGAGGATTTATTAAATTGGTTATCTGAATTGGAAAACTCACCGAAGAAAGTATTTTTGGTTCATGGAGAAAGCGAAGCGTTTGAAGAGTTAAGTTTTAAAATCAAAGAAAAATACGGTTTTGAGTGTGAAATCCCTCAAATGGATCAAGAGTTTGATTTGTAGGGAATTAATTTTAACGTTTATTTTTGACTACTAGTTTTATTAAGTTGTAATTTCGCAGGATGAATTTCAAAAAGCACATCAGTTTTCTTTTGGCTCTTTTCCTATTGGTTTCCAATACAGGATTTGCTATCGATGTGCATTATTGCGGAGGGAAAATCGCTTCTTTAAAACCGGTTTATTGGAAAAGTTCGGAATCAATAAGCAAAGAGGAAGAAAGCTGTTGCCCGCCTAGTACCAAAAGTATTCTAAATAAAAAGGAGAGTTGTTGTAAAGATAAAGTAGTTCATTTTCAGAAAAAATCTGGAAAAATAACTTTAAACTCAATCACTTTTCAACCTGATTTTGTTTTTCTAATTGAAGATTGGAATCCTTTTATTTTTTCTGAAGTTTCTTATTTTGAAAACAATAGTGTAGCATCTTATTATTGCGATGCCAATGCGCCTCCGCTTTTCAAATTATATCAACAATATATTTTCTACGCCTGATTTTAATGTTTTATTGAAATCAAACCATTGTATTGGTTTGACTCTTCTTTTCAAAAAACATTAAAATTTAATACATGAAAAAACAAATTTCAATACTTTTATTGACCGTGTTGTGTGTGTTTGTATCCTATTCTCAGGACACATTGCAGGCTGTAAAAGTTGTTTCTAAAAACAAAGGCTTACAAAAATCCTCCAAGATTACTGCCAATACCACATTGGTCACGAGTAAGGAATTACTCAAAGCCGCTTGTTGCAACCTCGCGGAAAGTTTTGAGACCAATCCCTCTATCGATGTCAATTTTTCGGATGCGTTGACTGGGACAAAACAAATCAAAATGTTGGGATTGACAAGTCCTTATTTGATGATTGCCGAAGAAAACATCCCTTCGGTTCGTGGCGCTTCTCAGGCTTATGGCTTGTCATTTACGCCGGGAACTTGGATCGAAAGCATCCAAATAACGAAAGGCGCAGGCAGTGTAGTCAATGGATACGAAAGTATTTCAGGACAGATCAATACTGAATTAATCAAACCGATAGGTAACATGCCTTTTTTCTTGAATGCGTATGGCTCAACCGATTCTCGATTTGAATTGAATACCCATTTCAACGCAAAAATATCCGATAAATGGTCTACTGCTTTATTTGTTCACGGCAATACAAGAACGGGCAAAATGGATCGGAATGACGATGGTTTTCTTGATAATCCATTGGCAAAACAAATCAATGTGTTGAATCGCTATCAATATTATGATGCCGAAAAAGGATTGGTAAGTTTTATCAATTTTAGGTATATGAATGATAAAAAGCAAACCGGTCAAACCAACTTTGACCCAGACACTGACAAAGGGAAGACAACGGCTTGGGGTTCAGAAATCGATACCGAGAGATTGGATGTCTCATCGAAAGTGGGTTATGTTTTCAAAGATATGCCGTATCAAAGTATCGGATTTCAAAATGCTTTCAATATCCATAATCAGGAATCTTACTTTGGTTTAAATCAGTATAATATCAAGCAGAGTAGCTTTTATTCGAATTTGATTTTCAATTCGATTATTAGTAATACAATGCATAAATTCGCTACAGGTTTCAACTTTGCCTATGACAAGTACCAAGAATTTGTCAACGTAAATGATTACAGTAGAATCGACAATTCGATTGGTGCTTTTTTTGAATACACCTATGATAACGCTTCAAATTTCAGTTTAGTGGCAGGAGGAAGAGTGGATAATCACAATCGATTGGGTGTTTTTGTTACGCCAAGATTACACATTCGCTATAATCCTTGGGAGAAAGCGGTTTTGCGTGTTTCGGCTGGAAGAGGGAAACGAGCTGCGAATATTTTTGCTGAAAATCAGCCGCTTTTTGCCAGTTCAAGAACTTTTGATATTTTGGATACAAACGGAAAAACCTATGGTTTAGATCCTGAAATTGCTTGGAATTACGGATTGAGTTTCAATCAAAAATTTACCATTTTTGGTAAAAATGCCGATGCTGGATTTGATTTTTACAAAACCGATTTCACAAATCAAGTAGTGGTCGATTTGTATACTGCTCCTGCAATTCCGGCAACACATCAGGTTTTGTTTTATAATTTAAACGGAAAATCATTTGCTAATAGTTTGCAAGTTGATTTTAATGTTGAAATCGCAAAACATTTAGATTTGCGAACGGCTTATAAATATTACGACATTCAAACGGATTATTTGAGTGGAAGAAGTGAACGTCCTTTGCAAGCCAAACATCGATTTTTTGCCAATTTGGGATATGAAACGCATACGAGCGATAAGGGGAGTCTGTGGAAATTCGATTTTACTTACAATTGGATGGGACAACAAAAATTACCTGAAACGGCTTCAAATCCTGCTGAGGACCAATTACCGGTGTATTCACCTTCCTATTCTTTGATGAATGCACAAATAACTCGAACTTTTTCTTCTGTTTTTGAAGTCTATGTAGGCGGAGAGAATATTGGGAATTACACACAAGAAAAGGCGATTTTGGGAAATGAAAATCCTTTTGGAACAACCTTTGATGCTTCTATTGTTTATGCGCCCATTTTTGGGCAAATGTATTACGCAGGACTTCGATTTAAAATAAAATAAACAATTTCAATAGCAATGGCAATAGCAAAATCAATTTAGACAACAATTAAAATAGTAAATTATGAAAAATGTATTTTTAGGAATCATGTTGCTAGTAGTAACACTTTCTGTTCAAGCACAAGACAAAAAGAACAAAAACGCCAAATACACCATTGAGGTCAATGGCAATTGTGAACAATGCCAAAGGCGAATTCAAAAGGCTGCATTTTCAGTTAGCGGTGTAAAAATGGCGAGTTGGAACATCGAAACGCATCAATTAGACTTGACCTTAAATGAAGAAAAAGCATCAATAGCTCAAGTAGAAAAAGCGATTGCGAAAGTTGGTCACGATACCGCTAAGGTAAAAGCAACTCAAGAAGATTATGATAATCTTCATAGTTGTTGCAAATACGAGAGGTCAGAATCTAAGTAATAAGTTTGCAGTAAGTTCGACAATGATTTTTGAATCTTTCTAAAGTTGACAAATCAAGATAGGTTTTATTAATTATTTATTAAAAAACTGCATTTTCATTGACTTGATAGTGCTGTTTTGCTAAATTATAATTACTTTCACGACCGAGAATTTTAAAATATTTTTATGAGTAATTTCGATTGGACCCAATTGGTAAATCCAGAATTCTATATATTAATGGAATTTGGTGGCGTAAAACTGGGGTTGATAGTTGTCCTTTTCATCATTTTTGCCGAAACGGGTTTGTTTGCGGGATTTTTTCTACCGGGAGACAGTTTGTTATTTTTAGCAGGTATCTATAGCGAATTATTGACTCGTCAGATTTCTGTCGGTAACGATTTTGCTAATTTGGTATTATTGTCTTCATTAGTTGCCCTTGCAGGTATTTTAGGAAATATGGTGGGCTATTGGTTTGGAGTCAAAGGTGGCACTTACCTTTATAATAAGCAAGATACGTTTTGGTTTAAGGAAAAATATCTTTTGCAGGCTCGGGACTTTTTTGAAAAATATGGAGGGAAAGCCATAATTTTTGCAAGGTTTTTACCTATTTTCAGAACGTTTGCTCCTATCGTTGCCGGAATTGCAGGAATGAACAAATCCAAGTTTATGTTTAACAATATTCTAGGTTCGCTATTGTGGTCTTTCAGTATGATTTTTTCAGGACATTACCTTTCGGATTTATTCAAAAATCAATTCGGTATCGATTTGAAAACGCATATCGAAATGATTGTGATAGGAATTGTTCTCTTTACAACTGCCCCTGTTTTATGGAAACTGCTCAAAAAAAGAGTGGTTCATAAATAGTAAAATTAAATCTTAAAGAAACTCCGTTTGCGAATTGTGAACGGAGTTTTTTTTGTTTATTTTGTTGTAATGTTAATTTTTTTTTGTTCAGATATAAATTGACCATCGACAGTAAATCCTTCGATGAGTACTTGAATTTCTTTTTGATTTGAATTAGGGAATTTAACTTCAAAGAGTTGTTCCGCATCTAGAAAAACATTTGGAAACCACTGCATAGCGCCAAAAACGTCAAATTCTTTCGAAAATGCAAATTGGGTCTTTTGAAAAGTTTTGGTTTTCGCAAAACCCAGTTTAGTTACAATCGAGGTGTGTTTGCTTTTCATGTATTTTGTATTAGCCCCTTTTTTTAGATAAATTTTTACCGTTCCATTACCATTATTTGCTAAGACAGAAGAGTTAAATCTATCAATATAAATTTCATCCACCGTGCTCAATTCCAAATCAAATAAAATATTCAAGTCAAAGATTTGAACATTGTCTATAAATATGGCAGGCGCCATGTTGATTCCCGTATCTACAAGTTCGTCTCTTGTGCTCCTTATGTACACTGTAAATTCCTCATTTACGCCTGTGATATACCCATTTCTGCCTAAAAAATTTAAAACAGTTCCATTTTGTTTGGCGTCAATTTTATATCCTTTTGCGGTCGAATTATTCATGTCGTTTTCATGCGTCAAGATTGGTTTTTTGTAATTGTTTTTAACCATAATTTCGTTCAAGGCAATGGTCTTTTTTTCTAAATCAGCATCGGTAAAATGGTAGTTATTTTTTAAGTCTTTTATTTCAGGGCAAATCGTTGCAGTAAAATTTAATTTATTGCGGTAGTCTTCTTTGGCATTCAACATATTAACAACCATTTTGGTTTCGATTGGGATATTGCTTTCGTCCATTAATTCAAGCATGTAAGCGGTTGAATCTCGAGCAAAAAAATTGTCAAAACTGAATTTGTTATTACTGTCTACTGTTGCTTCCTCAAATATATTATCCTTCGTGGAAATCAGCATGACTTTGTACTTTTTTTTCGGGTTCAGTGCTTTTACAACCGTACCATTAATTGTGATGCCCTTGGTGAATTTATAACTTTCTTTCGGTTTGTAGGTGGTAATATTGTTCCAGCGGTACTTGCTTTTTTCCTGATTCAGCAGCAATAATTCCATATCATTTGCCCTAGTCACATTTTGTCGGTCATAATAAGTAAAGCTGCTGGCAACCGGTTTTTCTAAATATGCATTCAGGTACAAACTACCCAAAATTGAATTTTTTTGATCGTTGCTACGGCTGTCTTTTGGCAATACGCTGATGCTCAGATTGGCTTCTCTGGCAGGCACTTTTCCATATAGAATAATGTCGTCATTGGTTGCGAAACTTGATTCTAATAAAGGGGCAGCTTTCACAGCTTTGTTGATATAAACTAATCTTTCTGCAATTTCGTTTAAATTTTCATCAATTATTCCAATGCTATTCACACCATTTGGCAACTCATTTTTATCGAAAGTCAAGATTTGAATGGTGTTTTTATCATTGAAATTAAATTCTTTTTGAATGTGTTTTCCGTTTTGATGAACTAGTAAAATGTAGTTCTTATTTTGATATAAATTCGCCCCATCTGTATTGGTTTTTACCGAAACTTCCAAAACATTGTTCGGTAAATTGTTGTTGTAGCTTATGGCCATACCCGAATTGCTGGGTTTGGGCAATTGTTTTTGCAATTTGAGTTTGTCTGTGGCAATTTTCACAGAGTAAGTTTCATTCAAATCAGGAGTCAATTCCAATTTTCCGTAACCCATTTTGTTGGTAAAGAAAGTTGTGATGGTTGCACCTTTCGAATCTACCAAAAATCCCTCCATAATTTGTA
>NZ_JBIKRX010000129.1:0-5440 GCF_044348915.1 Flavobacterium sp.
GAAAGTACAAAATATAAAAAGATTCACCTAATAAATCCAATGACTATGTGGCATGAATTCGAATTTTATTTCACGTCATTTTGACATGAAATAAAATCCCTATATTTGAGACTGATTAGTTACAAATGGAGATTGAATAGAAAATCGTTTCGCTTTAAAAATTGTATCGAGAACCCTAGCTGTCAAAAGGCTTCTCGATACAATTTTGAATAGTAAAGCTGTCGCATTACCATTCAAAATCACTCGAAGAGACGTAAAGATTTACGTATAGATTAATTGAAAATCACTCAAAGAGACGTCTGGAGTTAAAGAAAAATTATAACAGCACGTCAGTTCGAGTGATTTTTAAAGCCAGATAAAATTTGATTGTATAACAAAAAAGTTATGCTTTAAAAATAGTATCGAGAACCTTCCTATTAATAAAACTTCTCGATACTATTTTTATCGTAACGCTGTCGCTTTACCATAAAAATCACTCGAAGAGACGCGGGGATAATTAATAAAGTCACTAGTACGTTAGTTCGAGTGATTTTTAAAACCTTATAAAAATTTGAATTAAAGAAAAATGTAAAGCTTTAAAAATTGTATCGAGAACACTTTAAATAAAATAGGTAAATGCAGCAGTCCTATGTGTATATATTAAAATGTGCCGACGGCTCTTATTATACAGGAGTTACGAGTAATTTAACTCAACGTCTATTTCAGCACGAAACAGGTTTTTATCCGGACTGTTATACAGCAAGCAAAAGGCCGGTTGAATTAGTTTATTATTGTGAGTTCACGGATATAAACTTCGCAATAGATATCGAGAAAAAAATAAAAAAATGGTCTAGAGCAAAAAAAGAAGCGTTGATAAATGAAGAGTATGACAAACTTCCTAATTTAGCAAAGAAAAAGTTTAAAGACGTTTGATGCATCCAGAATATTTACGGTTTATAGAGCTTCTCGATACTATTTTTATCGTAACGCTGTCGCCTTACCATATAAAAATCACTCGAAGAGACGTGGGGATAATGAATAAAGTCACTAGTACGTCAGTTCGAGTGATTTTTAAAGCTTGGAAAAATGTGAATTATAGAGAAATGTAAAGCTTTAAAAATTTTATCATGAATAATTTAAACAAGGCTTCTCGATACAATTTTTAATTGTAAGCTGCCGCTTTACTATTAAAAATCACTCGAAGAGACGAATAGATTAAACATAATGATGTTAAACAAAATGAATATTAAAACGATAATTATTCTGCTAGTACTTAGCATTTCAGTCCAATCAATCACAGCTCAAAAAGACGGTTATTGGGACAAAGAACGCGCTACCAAGCGTGAGATTGTAGTTTCAGCTCGAGACCGAATCGTTATCAAAACCGAAGACTTGCCTGTTGGAACTACCGAAGTGGTGTATAGAATCACACTTTTGGACGTCAATCAGCAAATGGCCAACAGTTTGGTTTCGGTTTTAAAATCCATTCCCGATCCTACAGGAATCAGTCAAGGCTCTGCTGGGGCTGTGTTTTTGCTGTCGAAGATTTCGGGTGATGACAAATGCAAGTATGCTATTTTCAATAATGAAGGTTTGGCTGCCGAATACAAAAAAACAGGGGCTACTGTAAATGCTTGTTACGACCAAAACGTTCCCATTAGTCAAGATGCCAAAGGACTTTCTGCCGACAAATCTTTGTGTATTTTACCCAATGCCAATGCAATGTGGTTTGGTTTCGAAAGTAAGAATTGGATAATGAATCAGAAAATAATTCTCGAAGTGGTGCCTTGGGTCAATCACAGACTGAGCAGCGGATGGAATTTGGAGAACCGAAAATTGATCCTTAGTCAATGCAAATCGACTGATTTGGCTAAGAAAATTATCCCTGCAGATGATTTTTGTGTCTGTGTACTCGAAAAACTTCAAAAGGAATACAAGTTTCAAGAGTTCCAAAAATTATTGCCTATTGAAAAAGCAAAGGCCTATACGGACTTCGGAAATGCTTGCCTGAAAGAAACCGGCGCTTCTGATAAGACTTTTTCCGATTTGCGCACTCAGTCTATAGAATTGATAAAACAAGGCAAATACGGAGAAGCTATTGGCAGAATTGATTTGATTGTAGTGTATGGAAAAGCAAAAGTATCCGATTTTAATAGGCTTGGTTATGCTTACATGATGACCAAGCAGTATTCAAAAGCCATCAAATCGCTCAAGGATGCTGAGAGAATAGACGAATCCGACTTGTTGATACAAATGAATTTGGCGCACGCCTATATGCTAAATGACAACTTCAAAATGGCTAAACCGATTCATAAAAAATACCAATCCCAAAACGTCACGGCCAGTTTGAGCTGGACTCAAAAGGTGCAGCAGGATTTCGATGTCTTTGCCAAAGCAGGATTGCCAACGAAGGATTTTGACCGGGTTTTGAGACTGTTGAAGGATTGATGAACACCAAACACCAAACACCAAACACCAAACACCAAGCACCAAGCACCAAGCACCAAGCACCAAGCACCAAACTCCAAACTCCAAACTCCAAACTCCAAACTCCAAACTCCAAACTATAAACTATAAACTATAAACTATAAACCCCAAACCCCAAACCCACAACCCTAAACTATAAACCCGCAACCCTAAACCTATGAAAGCGACCTACCATAAATACATTCTTAACTTCAAACGACCTTCGGGAACTTCACGTGGTGTGATGACCAACAAAGAAACCTGGTTTATCATTCTCGAAGAGGGCGGTAAGAAAGGAATAGGAGAGTGTGGTATCTTAAGAGGATTGAGTGCTGACGATCGACCGGATTATGAAGCGAAACTGAAGTGGACTTGTGAGAACATCCACTTAGGTGAAAAACAACTTTGGGAAGCTTTAATCGAGTTTCCTTCCATCCAGTTTGGAGTCGAAATGGCTTTCCAATCCTTGAGCAGCGAAACACCCTTTTTACTCTTTCCATCTGCGTTTACTAGTACCCAAGAAAGCATCGACATCAATGGCTTAGTTTGGATGGGTGGGGAGGAGTTTATGAAGCAACAAATCGAGGAAAAATTGGCGACCGGTTTTCGGTGTATAAAACTCAAAATTGGAGCGATAGATTTTGATAAAGAATTGCAATTATTGTGTTATATTCGGCAACATTTCACTCCCGATCAAGTTGAAATTAGGGTGGATGCTAATGGTGCTTTCGATGTAAATTTAGCTTTAGATAAATTAAATCAATTAGCTGGTTTTGAATTGCATAGTATTGAGCAACCAATCCAAAAAAACAATACTGACAGTATGTCAGACCTGTGTAAAATCACTCCAATTCCCATTGCTTTAGACGAAGAGCTCATTGGCGTCTTTTCATTAGAAGAAAAGGAAGCCCTTTTGCAAAAAATCCAGCCGCAATACATCATTTTGAAGCCTAGTTTTGTGGGCGGTTTTCGGGGTACAAAAGAATGGATTGTATTGGCCGAAAAGCACCAAATTGGTTGGTGGGTTACCTCGGCTTTGGAGTCAAATATCGGCTTGAATGCGATCGCACAATGGACATTTTTGCAAGGCAATTTGATGCCACAAGGATTAGGAACAGGCGCTTTATATACCAATAATTTTGATTGTCCTTTGGTTGTTTCGGAGGGGCAATTGTGGTATCAAAAAGAACTCGATTGGAACTTTAATTTTCAGGGCATTCGCTTTTAAAAAAAGAAAAAAAAATTAGCCACGAATCACACCAATTGTCACTAATTTTTTATCAAATTTAAAATTGAATTACACTAATTTTATTTATTTCTAAGAATTCGTGTAATAAAAAATAGTTCTAATTCGTGTTTATTAGTGTAATTCGTGACGGAAACTTTTAAAAGCGAATGCCCTGTTTAATTTTAATGATTTTTAGATATCTAAAAAATAATTAGTATTATTGCTAGATATGATCAACACCCTTCATCAATTTCCAAAAAGAATGGTTATAAGAAGCATACAGCTGCTTTTTATAGTCGTTTTTGTGCAATGTAAAACCCATAATCACACTATGAAACACGCTAGTTTAGTTCGTCAAGATCAGAATAAGCCACAAGCAATGCATTTTACCAAACCTCCTTATTTGAAAAAAGGCGACACTATTATGATTGTGGCTCCTGCAGGCTTTGTTCCTGATACAACAGAAATTGACCCGGGTATCGAATTGGCCAAAAGTTGGGGATTGGAAGTTATTGTTGGAAAGAACGCTTTCAAAAAGCACAATCATTTTGCAGGAACCGACGAGGAAAGACAAAACGATTTGCAATTGGCGCTTAACGATAAAAAGATAAAAGCCATTTGGTGTTCAAGAGGCGGTTACGGAACCGTTCGTATTATTGACCAACTCGATTTTACAACTTTCGAGCAACATCCAAAATGGGTGGTGGGTTATTCCGATATTACTACTTTGCACACGACAATTCACAATCTCGGCTTTGCAACAATTCACGCAAGCATGCCAGGTGGAATGAAACGAGCCTCAGACGAAGCCAAACAAACCTTATACAAAGCCCTTTTTGGCTATAGTTATGGATTTGAAATCTCTACGAATGTATTGAACAAAAAAGGAACTGCGAGCGGTATTTTGATTGGAGGGAATTTATCGATTGTCAATTCGATGATTGGTAGCGTATCGGAAGCAAATTTGAATGGCAAAATTTTGTTTATAGAAGATGTTGGTGAGGATTTGTATCGAATAGACCGCATGATGTACACCTTGAAGAGAACCGGAGCTCTGAAAAACCTTAAAGGACTAATTGTTGGCGATTTTGATTATGATGTAGAAAAAGACACCTTATTCGGTGGAACGCACCGTGAAATTATGCTGAATGCCGTAAAAGAATATAATTATCCCGTTATTTTTGACTTTCCTGCGGGCCACATTCGAGACAATCGCAGTTTGATTTTCGGAAAAGAAATTCATATCGATGTGAATGAAACTACCTCAAAGGTTTGGTATTGATTTTTAACCTGAAGACCTTTGAGGTATTTAAAACCTCAAAGGTCTGTCGAAATAAGTTCATTGGTTGAAATTACAAACCATTTTTGACCAGATTACCAAATTCTAAAGATAGATATTATTTGTGCTGTCTAATGTATGCAACTAGCAGGGCGTTCGCTTTTAAAAAAGAAAAAAGAAGCCACAAATTTAGCTCATTGAATATTATTTAATTGGTATTCGCTGATTTTCAATTCACGAATAAACACGAATTTTATTTTACTTAAATTACACAAATTTAGTAAATAACAGACAGAAAATTAGTGTTATTTTTTTTGTTCTTTTTGAATTTGTGCAAATTCGTGAAATTCGTGGCTAAAAAATTTTGTAACTAATCAGTTTATAATTCAAACTCAAATTTAGCTATTATTACCAATGCTTCCAATACATTTAGGCCATTTTTTATAGTTGTATCAATGACTGAGCGTATTTTAGCAAAGTTTTGTGCT
>NZ_JBIKRX010000010.1:0-57333 GCF_044348915.1 Flavobacterium sp.
TAATACCGATTATGTATTGCTTCGCCTGTTCGCTATCGCTCGGGTCAATATAGTCCAATAAATATCGGACTATTTTCATACTATATCGGCATTATGCCATATCTCTTTGGACTATAATAAAAATACGTTTGGTATAAGTTTTTTACTTAAAAACCACAAAAAACCCTGATATATTTGCTATATGCTTCTTTTTTAATAAAGTATTTTCTTAAAAAAACAATTATTTGCTAAAAATATTAATATATTTATCCTATTTACTAAAAATATTTATTATATTCGGCAATTCTATTTGTAATTAATTGAAAGTAGCTACATTATGATGAAAATAAACTTGCATTCAAGTGATAATTTGCCATATTGGAGCACTTGATTTTTTTAAATTTTATTAACTTAATAACCAACAAAAACTATGAACAAGAATTACCATTTATGGAAAGACAATTTAGGATTGACTTTCAGGGATCGTGCCGAAAAGCCTACGGTTAGGCAAACGGGCACGGCAAGGAAAACTATTTTATTACAATTAATGCTCCTAGCTATTATAATGGCTTGGAGTGGAACTGCTTTTGGGCAAGATACATTTACTAGTACGGGCTCTGGTAATTGGAATACTGCAGGGACTTGGTCTGGACAAGTATCAGATGCAGACGGAATACCGGATGCGGATGATAATGTAATAATTGCTGCTACACATACCATAACTATTGATGCCAATTCTGCCTGTATTAATATCACACTACAGGGTGTTACTACCGGTACACGACTTGCTATAGGAGATTTCACTCTTGAGGCTAGTGGCACACTAAATGGTGATGGTACTACCTTAAGTGCTACATTAATTACGACTGGCACTGGTAGATTAAAATTTATTGGAAATAGCCGTGCTTTATTTGGAGCAAACTGGGCAGGTACCACTCCAAGCTGGCGCTTTGAAGTTGCTTTAACTGCCGGACAAACTGGAACCGCTTCTACAAGCGTAAGCGCGGGTGATATAATTATTACTTCCGGCACTTTCGATTTATTACTAATCAGCGAATTACGTCCTAATAATAACGCAGCAAATACGGGTAGTTTGACTATTGAAACGGGTGCTGTTCTTAAATGTTTGCGTTTATCGCGAACTGGAACAGCTAATACCCCATTTGGTTCTATGACAATGAATGGAACAGCTAAATTCCAACCAAACTCTACTGCAGCCTCTTCCAATTATCTTCCTGCTGTATCGAGTGGTTTTCCGGTTTATACTTTTAGCCCAACTTCTGTAATTGAGTACGTAGGTTCTAGTTCAGGAACAATATCAGTGGTTCCTTACCAAAATCTTGCTGTAACACTTGCTAATTCTGGAGGTTCAAGAAGTTTTGGAGCTGCAAATTCTATTGCTGGAAATTTAATCGTTACTACCGGAACTGTTTCATTCACAACGGGAATAAATATTAATGTTGGAGGTAATGTGACAATTAATGGTGATGGTGTATTGACATCTGGTTCAGGTTCGTCAACACTTACTGGAAGTGGAGCGTCAAATACATTAACCGTAAATAATAATGGCATTCTACAAGTGGTCAACAGAAGTATCGCAGCAATACCACCTGCAGCAGGCTCAACCACTCCATTTTCAACTCAATATCCCGGATTTGAAACAATTACTCTTAACACAGGCTCAACAGTTGAGTATCGTGTTCCTGGTGGTACTCCGATGGGAACTCAGGATATACAAACCACGTATGGAGGAAATGCAATAAATTATCAAAACTTAACGGTATGTTTAGCGACAACTACTGCAAGTCAAAGTGCGACACAATATATTCCTGAGGGGCTTTCGATTGCAGGTAGATTGCGTATAACAATATTAAATTCAATTCTAGCAACAAATATTCAAGACGTAATTTTTAACAATACCAATGCCTTGACTGTTGGTTCTCTTGATATTACGAGAGTTACTGCCAGCTCTCTTGCTGTGCAAAATGTGAAATTTGCAGGTCAAACTTACAATGTCACTGGCGCAACTACACTAAATAATAGTGGCCCTTTATTCCAATCGAATGCTACAATTTTAAATTTCAATGGAGCAGTGACCACTTCGGGAACATTAACGAATCAAGGAATTTTCAGATTCAATAATTTTGCACCTACTATAAATTTCAACAATAACTTTACTGACGGTGCATCAGCAGCTGCATTTGCAGTTTCTGGCACCGAAGTTCCAGTTATTAATTTCAATAATGGTACCTTAGGCACACCTATGACTTCAACTACTGCTAACCTACGAGGTGCTGTAACTATAAATGGCTATCGTACAGTTTCGGGTAGTTTCCGCACATCGAATGCTACCGCATCAGCTTATTCAATGAACGTTGCTGGCACACTTAATCTTGGTGCAAGTACTTCAAACGCTACAAATAGTGGTGGCGGTACAAATACCATAAATGGTTCAGGAACAATTAGGCTTACTGGTGATTATGCAACTCAAGTTTCAGGATATTCAGCCAATAATTTCAATGGAACTGGAACGCTTCATTTTGCAGGTTCAAGTGCTCAAACAATTCCAGCTGGGACTTATGCAAATGTAATTGTTGATAATGCGGCTGGAGTAACTCTTGGTGGCAATGCAACTATAAATAATGCCTTAACACTTACTAGTGGTACACTCAGCACTGGAGTAAATACCCTAACTCTTAAAGGAGCAACTTCGGGTTCGGGTTTGATAGACACAGGTGTATCAGGTACTTTAGTTTACAATGGGGCTGTAGCTCAAACAGTATCGAACTTAACAGCTAGTACTGCCAATAACTTAACCGTCGATAATGCTGCCGGTGTTAGTGTAGGAGCTGATGCTACCGTGAATAATGATTTAACCATCACTTCAGGTTCTTTAACTGTAGTATCAGGTAAAGATTTGACTGTGAAAAATGCTGTAGTAAACAACGGAACTTTAACTATTGAGAACAATGCAAACCTGATTCAAGAAAATAACGTTGCAAACACAGGCTCAGGGAATACAATTGTAAAACGCAACAGCAATCCTTTGTATCGTTTGGATTACACCTTATGGTCCTCGCCCGTTTCTGGAACACAGACATTAGCCGGTTTTTCTCCATTGACCACAGTAGGAAGATTTTATACCTATGATTCAGGGACTGACAAATATACTGTTGCTGCACCCACCACTCCATTCGCCACTGGAACAGGCTATTTGATTCGTATGCCTAATACCGATCCAACAACAAATTATGATGCAGGAACAGCTACACTAGCTTATCCTGGAGGATTTACAGGAACTCCTAACAATGGAACTCTAAGTTTAAGTGGTCTTTCCTCAGATAAATATTATGCGGTAGGAAACCCGTATCCATCGACTATAGACGCCAGCTTATTTCTTGCAGGGAATTCAACTGGTGGAACCTTGTACTTTTGGAGAAAAACAAATGGTTTAGCGAATACTGCAGGTTCTACAGCTACGGGTACTGCTTATGCTACTTGGACAACTTTAGGAACGGCTGCGAGTGAGGCAGCTCCTAACAATATTACACCTGACGGTACAATAGCGGTTGGTCAAGGTTTTATAGTTAAAACTGGAGCAGCAACTACTTCATTGAATTTTAGTAATACCATGAGGACTGGCAATAATAGTGCAAAATTCTTCAAAACCAAACAAGCAGCTCAAAAAGACAGAGTTTGGTTGAACTTAACCAATTCGGCAGGCGCCTTTAGCCAAGCTTTAGTAGGTTATATGGATGGAGCGACTTTAGGAGTTGATAATGGAATTGATGGGAAATACATCAATGACAGTGCAGTAGCTTTGACTTCGAACATCGATAACCAAGAGTACACTATTCAAGGGCGTCCTGCATTCGACCCTGCTGATATTGTGGCATTAAACTTCAAAACAGATAAAGCAGGAGATTATACGATAGCCATAGATCATTTTGATGGTGTTTTTGCAGCGGGCCAAGATATTTATTTGGTCGATAGCAAAACTGGTGCTGAAACCGATTTGAAAGCGGGAGCTTATACTTTCGCTGCGACTGCTGGCGTGGATAATGCTAGATTCACATTGAAATACCAAAAAACTTTGAAAGTGGATGCGCCTATTTTCAACGATAATAGCGTGAAGGTGTACACTAACAATGGAACACTTTATGTGAATTCAGGCGATGTAGCAATGGCCAATGTTAAAGTGTTTGACATCCAAGGTAGAATGATAGCAGAGCTTAAGAATTTGAAAACCAATATGGCAAATATCAGCAATTTGAAAGCAACACGCCAAGTGTTGATTGTTAAAATCACCTCTCAGGACAATACAGTTGTTAATAAGAAAGTGGTGAATTAGAATTCTTTAGTATAGTCATAAATTTAATAAATAGTAAAAATGAAAAATAACATTTTAAAATATTACATAGCCGCAGCTTACTTATGTTCCACCTTTGTTGCTTTCGCAAACCCTGGAGATGATACTGCGGGTGGAGATTTACAAGACCCAGATACACCTGCGCCAATTGGAGATTACCTTTGGGTATTGGCATTAGTAGGTTTGATCTTTGTCTTTATGAAGTTCAGAGCGATGCACAATAAGAAAATTCAAGGATAAGAAAAGGTTTTTTGATACTAATCCCTATAAGTCGAATGATTTATAGGGATTTTTTATTGTCTTCTTAGGTCAGATAAGACATAAAAAAAACTCCTCAAAAATTGAGAAGTTTTTTTGTGGGCGATTGCTTGTTCCGATGCAATCGGAAAGAGCTTGTCCCGATACCATCGGGAGGTTCGAACCCCCGACCACTTCCGATGCAATCGGAATGCTCTGAACCAGCGGAGCTAATACCGATTATGTATTGCTTCGCCTGTTCGCTATCGCTCGGGTCAATATAGTCCAATAAATATCGGACTATTTTCATACTATATCGGCATTATACCATATCTCTTTGGACTAAAATAAAAATACGTTTGGTATAATTCATCCAATTTTATTGTCGAAATTCTTTGGATTTTCTTTATGAAATCCCATTGATTTGGAATTGGTTCAAGACTTTCTATATCGACGAAACAACTGTTTCCTTGTTCATAAGTTTTCTTATAGAGAGGAAGTGCTATCAAATTTCCAAATCCTTTTCCAGAAAGAAAATCTTGATTGGGAAACATTCGGTCAAAACTAGAACTTTTATCAAATAACGAAAAAACGCCTGTTTGCTCTAAAATTGAAATGAAAATCTTCCTACTTTTTATAGCAGGGTATGGTTGTTCAAAAAATATCCAAACGTGTCCGCCTTTGCCCGAACGAGAACGTTCCAAATAGGCAGGAATTCCTTTTTCATTGCAAGCATTTAGAAACTTTTTACAGTCCTCAACCCAATCGACTTTGTCAAAATCGGCAACAATAAACCAAGAAGTATTGTCTTTGAGCAAAGGATAAATACCAATATGTTGTTCGCCATTAAGGTGTTTTTCAATTTCTTTTTCAGTGAATGGTAAATATTCTTTATCTGCATAATTTTGAAGAGTTCCTCCATTCATTTTATGAGCTCGATACCGATATGGATCATAAAAATAGGCTGGCATATAACCACTTTTATTCCCTTTCTCCCAACGAATCGCAAACACATCTTCTCTTCCTGCGAAAACAGATTTGAATAGTTCAATGTTATTTATCGGGCTTGATGACGTAATTTAGATTATTCAAATAGTCTATCTTTAAAGAAATAGCAAGTGAGTTAGAATGCTAGATTTACGGTCTATTATTGATGTGCTGGAAATAATATGTTTTGCAATTTATCATACGCCTCTTTGTGTTTATGAGCAGGCATTTTTTCAAGATTTATCATTTTCCAAAGTACCGAAGGAAGATTAGCAATTGCAGCAACATTTTCCATTTTTAGTAAATTCCAATCAGGAGTTTTGTTTTTGAAAGACAAAAGAAATTTCTTTTCATTATCAGTCATTTGAGAATTGATTTGATGAATTAGATTTTCTCTAGCTTCTTCCAATTGTTCTAAAGGCACATCTACTTCAGCCATTTGTTTGAACTCTGTTTCGTAAATTTCGCTAATATCTTTTCTATTTGGTACTAACAGTTCAGACATTGGTCGTTGATGACTTATTAAAAATATTAAGAATGTTTTTCGTAAATTATCTGTTAAACCTTCGTTTTCAAGAAGGAATTTTACATCAAATAAATCTCTTGGATGTTGTCTGTCTAAAGCAGCACATAATTTACCAGCATATAAATCTGGAAGTGATGCTACTTGCATTTCTACATATCCAAACTCTCTTTCTACTTCTTCAACAACTTCCATTCTTACTTCTGGAAAAACAGTTCCTCTAATAACTGGCGATAATTCTACTTTGATTCGAATTTCATTTTGACTTACAATTAATCGTAGTGCATCACTTTGGTCGTGTGTGTTTTGTACTTTGGTTCCAGGTATTTTTTGTTGTATCAATTTGCTTATTCTTGATAAAGCTTCTCTAATATTTAGTAATGCTGTATCTCGGTCATCCATTGGTATGTATAGTAAATCGATGTCAACCGAAAGTCGAGGCAATGTTCTGTAAAACAAATTAATTGCAGTTCCACCTTTTAATGCAAAACATTTTTCTGTATCTACCAATGGTAAAACACGGACTAAAAGCTGTACTTGTCTTCGGTATATATTGTTTGTATCTAAAGCCATTCTGGAACTGATATTTTATATTTAGTATCTAATTTTCCACCTTTTATGAGCATTCTGTTTCCAGAACCCAATGTTATGTTTTCTCGATTTATTTTACCCAACCAAACATAATTTTGGCGGTCTGCAAACCAAAAGAAAAGTCGTTTTACTTTTACATTTTGACAGTATTCTAGTGTTTTTTGGAGATTTCTAGGCGATAAAGTTGTTAGCCCTTGCATTAATTGGTCAGCGTGTTCAAAAGTTGTTTTTTGTGGTACGTCTAGCAATACTTCGAGATATGCTCTTTCTGGCGAAGATAGGATTAGTTTTCTACTATCATTATCCCAATCTCTCTCTACTGTAAAAGGTTGTAATTGTTTGTTTTCCCCTGAATTTTTAGCAAATAAACTATTAGTAGTATGTCTAATAAATTTTACATTCAAATCTAAATTTGTAACCCATTCTGGCAGTACATCATTTCCAAATAAATGCACTATTTTATTTTCTGATAATGATAAGTAATGAGATAATCCCTGCATTTCAAGTGCTGTTAAACCACCTACAACAAAATCTGTTTTCAATATTGACTGCAAGGAGAAAACTACCGACTGCCAAGATATTTTACTAGTATTTCTAACATAGACCCCTTTACTTATGGATTCCAGTTGGTTACTTTTTACCAAATTGTCTATTGCGTGACGGGTTAAATTATTTTCCATAAGCCACTTATGAGTAGTTACTAAACCCTCGGGCATTATTTCGTATAACTCTTTTCTGCGTATTACATTAACAGCCATAATTTAAAAATTTAGTTTATTGCGGTGTTAATCGCCGTTATACAAATTTAATATAAATTATGTGATTTACAAAAGATTATTTTAACGGCGATAATCACCGTTGTTTTTAATTAATTTAAACTTTATAATTATAGATTTATAATTTAATTTCAATGATAACCCTTAAGGTATTCGAGTCGTTATTTACAGTAAAATTGGGATTGATCTGGGATATATAGAAAAACTAAAATAAATTTCGAACCAAAAAAAAACTCCAAAATCAATGACTTTGGAGGTTTGTAAATTTATGGTGGGCGATATAGATTTAAAATCGAATCAAGTACTTGATTTTGTGACGGTTATCGGTTCGATATGAGGCAAAAAAAATGACCTTAAAATAATTTAAGGTCATTGGTACAACTTGTGGGCGATGAGGGGTTCGAACCCCCGACCCCCTCGGTGTAAACGAGGTGCTCTGAACCAGCTGAGCTAATCGCCCTTTCGGGTTGCAATCTCTAGCGTTATTGCGAGTGCAAATATACATCACTTTTTGACATTCGCAAGCTAAAAACGTAAAAAATTATAAAATTTCTGCTACCACAAAGGTACTTCCGCCGATGTATATAAAGTCAGACTTTGTTGTATTTTGCACCGCTTTTGCATAAGATTCTAAAACAGAATTGTGTACGTCTCCTATCAGGTGGAATTCAGCTGCTTTTTGTTTTAAAATGGAAGCATCCAACCCACGTGGAATATTAGGCTTGCAGAAATAATAAATAGCCTCTTTTGGAAAAAGTGGTAGTATTTCAGCCAAATCTTTGTCATTGACTACTCCTAAAACAATATGTAAAGTTTCAAATTTTTCTTTTTGGATTTGCTTCATCACAATTTCCAAACCGTTTTTGTTGTGTGCTGTATCGCAAATAATTTTAGGTGATTCTCTCAATTGTTGCCATCTTCCGAGCAGTCCGGTGTTTCGAACAACATTTATTAAGCCTGATTCAATTTGGTTTTCCGAAATTTTGAATTCGTTTTGAGAATTGAGAATTGCAATAGTTTGAATAACCGTTTTTTTGTTGTGCATTTGATAGTCTCCCAGCAAATCGGATGGATATGTGTCTCCCACTAAATCGGATGCGAAATAGATTTCAGCATTATTTTCAGTGGCTTTTGTCAAAAAAACTGATTGTGTTTCGGCTGTATATTCTCCGATAACTACGGGGATGCCTGGTTTTATAATTCCTGCTTTTTCAAAAGCTATAGCTGCAAGGGTGTTTCCTAGAAATTGAGTGTGATCGAGTCCAATGTTTGTTATCACAGAAACTAGAGGAGTAATAATATTGGTTGCGTCCAATCGGCCACCCATTCCCACTTCTATTATCGCGATATCTACTTTTTCTTTTTCAAAATAGTCGAAAGCCAAACCTACCGTCATTTCGAAGAAACTCATATCATTGGCTTCAAAAAAATCTTTGTTGGCATTGATGAAATCACAAACAAAATCCTCCGAAATTTCAACGCCATTAATCTTGATGCGTTCTCTGTAGTCTTTTAAGTGTGGCGAAGTGTATAAACCCACTTTATATCCTGCTTCCTGAAGAATCGAGGCCAACATATGCGAGGTGGAGCCTTTGCCATTGGTTCCAGCAACGTGAATACATTTTATTTTTTTCTCTGGATTCCCAAGGTGATCTGACAGCAAGTACGCGTTAGTCAAATCTTTTTTATAAGCCGAAGCTCCCTGAAGTTGGTACATCGGGAGTTGGTTGAACATCCAATTGATTGTTTCTTGATAGTTCATTTTTAAAATACTATTGACAAATTGCTTACTGAGTCAATGTGAAATTATATATTATTTTGCCAGTTTGTATGTCTGGAGCTGTGGGATCGGGTTGCCATTTGGTATCTATAGCAGCTATTTTTGCTTGATCTAACAAGCATTTAACCTTATTTGTTGTTCCTTTTACCCCTGGATTTGCACTAATAACTTTTCCATTTTTATCAACTTTTATTTCAACTACAACTGTTCCTTGTTCCGTACAAGTGTATTTTGGTACTGGTTTAATTAGTGCTTTTCTGTTTCCAAGTTGATAGTTTCCAGTCCCGTTTTGGCCTCCTTTTCCATTGTCGTAACCTTGACCACCTTCGCCACCTTTACCTTTGCCACCGCTATATCCCTTTGCATTGGGATCGCCGCTCAGTTTTCCTTTATTGCCTCCTGATTTGTCGTTGCCATCACCAGCATTATTTGACCCATTCAATATGCTGGATAAAGCATCAGTAGTCGATTTTGATGGTTTTGGTGTTTCCTTGACAATCGGTTTTGGGGTATTTATTTTTTCTGTATTTTTCGGTTGAGAAATCACTGGGGCCTCTGCAGTTTCCTGCGTTAGCACTTTTTCAACATGTGTAACTGTTTTTACTGGAACTGATTTGGCTATAGGAGCAGACAAGTCTTTGGATTGGTAGTTTTTGCCTGAACCCACTTCGCTATTGCCAAAATTAATGGCAATTTCGCCCCCACCCCCACCGCCATCGAGTTCCTCAGGGAGGATTGCGACGCTGAGTTTAATCAATAGCAAGAACAAAAATAACAGTATAAAGAGTGTGACTGTTATCGCGAATGATTTTTTCTCGTGCTCAGTTTCTAAAATTTTCATTCTGCTTTTATTTTGGACTTACCGCCAATACAATTTTGAATTTGTTTCGATACGCAATATCCATTACACTAACTGCTTTTTCGATAGGAACTCCTTCCTCTACGTGTAAAAGTATGGTAGGATCTTGTTGATTGACAAGCATTGATTTTAGTTTTTCTTCCAAAGCATTTTCGGCAAATTTGTCTTTGTCGATGAAGTATTCTAAATTTTTATTGACACTGACCGCAACATTTTTTACTTCATCTGATTTGCCAGAAGATTTTGGTAAAACCAAATCTAGGGCATTATTCGACACAATCGTCGTGGATGCAATCATAAAAAAGATGAGTAGCAAAAACACTATATCCGTCATCGACGACATATTAAATTCGGCCGAGACTCTATTTCTTCCTCTTAGATTCATAATTAGGTTGGTTCGTTTAATAAATCTAGAAATTCAACCACATTCGCTTCCATTTGGTTTACAATTTTATCGGTTTTGGTTACCAAATGGTTGTAACCTACATAAGCAATAATTCCGACAATCAAACCCACAACGGTAGTCATCATCGCCGTGTAAATCCCTTCGGATAGGGTGCTCATTTCAATTTTACTATTGCCACTTTCAGCCATTTTATGAAAGGCAATAACCATTCCCACAACTGTTCCCAAGAAACCTGTCATCGGTCCAGCTCCCGAAATGGTGGCTAGCATACTGACATTTTTTTCGAGTTTGTATATTTCTAATTTTCCCGCGTTTTCTATCGCAGTATGAATGTCGGCAAGGGGTTTTCCAATTCTTGAAATCCCTTTTTCGATCAATCGAGCGACAGGTGAATTGGTTTTGGCGCAAAGCATTTTAGCAGCATCAATTTTACCTTTCATAATATTCATCTTGATATCATTCATAAAATTAGCATCAATTTTGGAGGCTGCATTGATGGCCATAAGTCTTTCGAAATACAAATAAATCGCGAAAAACAACATTATAAAAATAACAGCCATAATAGTTTGCCCTGCAATGCCGCCGCTAAAAACAATGTCCATAACGGATAATTCAGGTTTTGTGGCGGTTTTGTCTAATACTTGTGCCGCAACGGCAGTGGAATCAATTTGTAGAAAAGCTATCATTTTTTGATTGATTTAATGTTTTTGATAATGTAAATACAATGTTGTGTGTTTTGTTTTTAAGAACGGTCAAACTTACGATAAATTGTTATCTAACGAAATGTTCTATGGCGATAAAACAAAGTGCTCCAGCAATAAATCCAGCAAAGGCAAGCCAAGTTATTTTTTTGAGATACCAAATAAAATCTATTTTTTCCATTCCCATAGCGGCAACTCCTGCGGCCGATCCGATGATGAGCATACTGCCCCCTGTACCTGCGCAAAAAGCAATGAAATGCCAAACAGGGCTGTCGGTTTCAAAAGTGTACATTCCCATTGTCGCTGCAACCAACGGCACATTGTCTATGACTGAGGATAGTACTCCTAAGAGAATGATTACTATGTCCATATTCGGAATCGCACCGGACAGACTTTCTGCAGCATACCTCAAGGTGCCAACGGGGGTATTTTGAATGTTACCAAAAACCAATACTTCCAAGCAACCCACAGCCATTAAGATTCCTAAAAAGAACAAAATACTCGAAATTTCTATGCGGGATAAAGCCGTGTTTACCGAGAATCGTTTGTCATTTGCCTTGTCAAAATTCTCTTCAGGATGGATGTATTCTGAATACAACCAGACAATTCCAAGGCTAAAAATCATTCCTAAATAGGGAGGGAGGTGTGTAATGGTTTTGAAAATCGGGACGAATACAATTGCGCTTAGCCCAACATAAAGCATTTTGGAACTGCTTAATAATAGGTGCTCTTCGTCTTCTTCCGTTTCAGGAATCTCGACAGTTCCTTTGAAAACTTCTAATTTTGAAGAGATTAAAAAAGGGACTAAAAAGCAAAGGATAGATGGTACGATCATATATTCCATTAGTCCAAAAGCTGTAACTTTTTTTCCAATCCAAAGCATTGTAGTAGTAACATCTCCTATAGGAGACCAAGCTCCACCTGCATTTGTAGCAATAATTATTAGCGAAGCATACCAAATGCGATCTTCTCTTTGGTGAATTAGTTTTCTTAAAACTGTAATTAATACAATTGTTGCAGTTAAATTGTCGATGATAGCAGAGAGGAAAAAGCCAATAATTCCAAGAATCCAAAGTAATTTGATTTTGCTTTTGGTCCGTATGACATTTTTTATCACATCAAAACCTCGGTGTAAATCAATTAATTCAACAATGGTCATTGCGCCAATAAGAAATATCAAAATTTCGGCAGTTTCGCTAAATTTTTGGGTTAGCGTGTGTATAAAACCTTCGTGCTGTATTTCACTATTGTCGTTTAAAATTGAAAATACTATTCCATTTTCGTTTATCACAGAAAACCAACCAAGATTAAATCCGATGCCTAAAAGTGCCCACATTATCGAAGCCATCAATAAGGCAGGGACTGTTTTATCTAACTTTAAAGGGTGTTCGAGAGTAATAACCAAGTAACCAATAACAAAAATGGCAATAAGAATGACTTCCATAAATTAAGAATTGAATGATAAATGCAAAGGTATTTTTTTTAGCCTTATTCTTACTGATGTTTTTGTGTTTTTTGAAGTGTAAAAATGAGAAAAACTGTTTTAAAAATAATTAGCAAACTTGAAGATATTTAAATTTTAGACAGTATAAATTTCTCCCGAGCTATGATCCATTTTTGCCCCAGTGACACTGCATAAAGTGTTGATTTCTCCTCTAAGTTTCAATATCCCAAGCAGCGCAAAAATCAAAGCTTCCTTGTATTCTAAAATTTTAGCGGATGGAATGATGATTTTCATTTCGGTCAGATAAGACTCAATGCGTTCGATAATGAAATCATTGTAAGCGCCACCTCCGGTGATAAAAAGGCTTCCTTTTTTAGTAGGTAAGGCCAATGAAGTTTGATAAGCAATATGTTCTGTAAACGTGCGTAGTTTGTCTTCAATTCGAATTTCGTATTTTTCGATGATGGGCAAAACAACTCCTTTTACAAATTCGAAACCCAAAGATTTTGGAAAGGGTTGGTTATAGTATTCTAATGAATTTAATTCATTCAGTAAAAGTTTATATATGATTCCAGTTCGAGAAAGTTGGCCTTTGTCGTCGTACTTCAGACCTAGTTGATTCGCATAAAAATTCAAAACGGTATTTACTGGTGAAATGTCAAACGCAATTCGCTCGCCATTTTGTTCAAAAGACACGTTCGAAAAGCCACCTAAATTCATACAATAGTCATAATCCGAAAATAAAATTCGGTCACCAATCGGTACTAGCGGGGCGCCTTGACCACCCAGTTTTACATCCTGCACTCTAAAATTACAAACTACTGTTTGATTTGTAAAAGCAGCAATTTCTGGTAAATTACCAATTTGTAGTGTGATGCCATTTTTGGGTTGGTGTAAAATAGTATGCCCGTGAGAGCAAACTGCATCAAGATTTTCGATATGATGTTTGTCTACAAATGCAACAATTATAGAGGCAAGAAGTTTTGTGTAATCTTGATTTAATTTTTCGAGCTCCGCATCTGAATAATCAACCGCGACTTTCAGCTTATTAATCCAATTTTCGCTGTAGCCAATGGTTTCACTTTCAAGAATTTCAAAAGACCATTTATTGTTGTCTAAATGGAATGTAATATGTGCTAAATCGACCCCATCAAGTGAGGTTCCTGACATTAGTCCGATAACGTTGTAGTTATTTTTTTTCATTAGCCAAATTTACAGAATTAATATTTTATCTTTGTTGAAATTTTCACAAAAACCGCAATTTTTTATTAATTACTATTATGGATTTTAATCTTACCGAGGAGCATTTAATGATTCAGCAAGCAGCCAAAGATTTTGCTCAAACGGAGCTGTTGCCAGGCGTGATTGAGCGTGATGAGCATTCTATATTTCCAACTGAACAAGTAATGATGATGGCGGAACTCGGTTTTATGGGTATGATGGTAGATCCAAAGTATGGAGGTTCAGGATTGGACAGTATTTCTTACGTATTGGCAATGACTGAAATTGCAAAGGTCGATGCTTCGGCTGCGGTAATAATGTCTGTAAATAACTCGCTGGTTTGTGCCGGAATGGAAAAATATTGTAGCGAAGAACAAAAAATGAAATATTTAGTTCCGCTTGCAAAAGGAGATGTTATTGGTGCTTTTTGTTTGTCAGAGCCAGAGGCTGGAAGTGACGCTAGTTCTCAAAAAACTACTGCCATTGATATGGGGGATTACTATTTGCTAAACGGCACCAAAAACTGGATAACCAATGGAGGAACAGCATCAACTTATTTAGTAATTGCTCAAACGGATGTTGAAAAAGGGCATAAGGGAATAAATGCTTTTATTGTCGAAAAAGGTTGGCCAGGTTTTGATATTGGTCCAAAAGAAAAGAAAATGGGAATTCGAGGTTCTGACACACATTCCTTATTGTTTAATGATGTTAAAGTTCCCAAAGAAAACAGAATTGGCGCTGACGGTTTCGGTTTTACTTTTGCAATGAATGTGTTGAATGGCGGTAGAATAGGGATTGCCTCGCAAGCATTAGGGATTGCCACTGGAGCTTATGAGTTGGCTTTAAAATATTCGCAAGAGCGCAAAGCTTTTGGCAAAGAAATATTCAAACATCAAGCCATAGCTTTCAAATTGGCCGATATGTTTGTGAAAATTACTGCAGCCAAATTATTAATTATGAAAGCCGCTTGCGAAAAAGATGAAGGCAAAGACATTGCACATTCTGGTGCTATGGCAAAATTATACGCTTCTGAAATTGCTCTGGAAGTAGCAAATGAAGCAGTCCAAATTCACGGTGGAAACGGTTATGTGGCCGAATACCACGTAGAGCGGATGATGAGAGATTCGAAAATCACCCAAATATATGAGGGGACTTCGGAGATACAAAGAATCGTAATATCAAGAGGATTGGTTTCTTAATGTATAAATTATAAATTTTTATTGCCCTTTCTGATGTTAAATTAGAAAGGGTTTTTTGTTGGCTTTATAAAGACAGGGCATTCGCTTTTAAAAGTTTCCGCCACGAATTACACTAATAAACACGAATTAGAACTATTTTTTATTACACGAATTCTTAGAAATAAATAAAATTAGTGTAATTCAATTTTAAATTTGATAAAAAATTAGTGACAATTGGTGTGATTCGTGGCTAACTTTTTTTTTCTTTTTTTAAAAGCGAATGCCCTGTTATAAAGACTATAAAATGGCTTTTTTTAAAGATTTTGCTTATTTTCGCCTTATGAAATGAGCACCAAACAAATTTAGATGTTTAAGTAAGCTAGGTGTGCGAATTCCATTTTCCTTTTATAAAAAACAAACAGTAACTTCGAATGAAAAACATCATCATCACAGGAACATCACGAGGAATTGGTTACGAACTGGCTTTGCAGTTTGCCAATGCTGGTCATAATGTATTAGCCATCTCCAGAAAAACACCTCAAGCGCTGATCGAAAATCCAAAAATCACTTGCCTTTCCGTCCTTTTATCCGACGAAAACGAAATGCAAAAGGTTGAAAATTTCCTTTCTCATTCTTGGAAAAGCGTTGATATAATCATCCATAACGCTGGAGCTTTATTGCTAAAACCTTTTTCAGAAACTTCTCAAGAAGATTTCGAGAATATTTATAAAGTCAATGTTTTTGGCGTTGCCAATTTGACTCGTGTTTGTATTCCTTATTTGCAAAAAGGAAGCCACGTGGTAACCATCAGTTCGATGGGGGGAATTCAAGGAAGCCTTAAATTTGCAGGATTGGCAGCTTATAGTTCTAGTAAAGGAGCTGTAATTACCTTGTCGGAATTATTGGCTGAAGAATACAAAGAAAAAGGAATTTCGTTTAATGTTTTGGCTCTTGGAGCCGTTCAAACCGAAATGTTGCAAGAAGCATTTCCGGGATATGAAGCACCAATTTCGGCAAAGGATATGGCTAATTATATTTTCGATTTTGCCTTGACCGGAAACAAATATTACAACGGAAAAGTGCTTCAAGTTTCATCGACGAATCCGTAAATTCAAATTCCAATTATCAAATTCCAAATTCCAATTATCAAATTCCAATTATCAAATTCCAAATCCTAAAGCGTACAATTGTCCGAAACATTATCTAAATATCTCCCTGAACACGCCGTAAAACCAGTTTTTGAGTTGATTGTAGCCAATCAGGTGCATCTCAAAATTGTGAATGAACGGGTAACGCGTCACGGCGATTATCGAAAAGGTTTGAGTGGCAAACACGAAATTACGGTCAATGCCAACCTGAACAAATACCGATTCTTGATTACGCTGGTTCATGAAATTTCGCATTTAGTAGCGTTCGAAAAATTTGGTCGAAACATCAAACCACACGGACAAGAATGGAAGTATTCTTTTCAGCGCTTGATGATTCCGTTTATTCGTCCTGAAATATTTCCACATTCGGTATTACCATTAGTGGCCAATCATTTTAGAAATCCAACCGCTAGTAGTGATTCTGATGCAAGACTTTCTTTTGCTTTAAAGCAATTTGACGAGCGAAAACAAGATATTCATTATATTCATGAAGTGCCAAGCGGCAGTTTGTTTCGCATTAAAAACGGAAGAGTTTTCAAAAAACAAGGACTTCGTGTCAAACGATATGAGTGTCTTGAAGTGAAAACGGGTCGATTATTTTTATTCAATGCCAATGCTGAGGTAGAAATAATTCCGGGTTAATGTTAGTTGAACCTTAAAAAATGTCGTTTTACCGAAAGATAGAAGTCATTTGTACTTTTGATGCTTTGTTTTAGATTATAATAAATACATTTGCAACTATACAAGTAGTTTATTATAAAATAAAAACATAAAATGAACAATAATTATTACGCAATATTGATGGCCGGTGGAGTTGGATCTCGATTTTGGCCAGTAAGTACTACAGAATTCCCAAAACAATTTCACGATATGTTGGGCGCTGGTGACACTTTAATCCAGAAGACTTTCAGCAGATTATCAAAATTAATTCCTGTGGAAAATATTTTGATTTTAACCAATGAGCGCTACAACGACATTGTTTTAGAGCAATTACCTATGGTAAAACAAGAGCAAGTATTGCTAGAGCCTGCAATGCGAAATACCGCTCCTTGTATTTTATATGCTTCGCTAAAAATTCAAAAACAAAATCCAGATGCAGTTATGGTGGTGGCACCAAGCGATCATTGGATTGAAGACGAAACTACTTTTGCTCAAAATTTACAGCAATGTTTCGATTTTTGTGCCAAGGAAAATGCCTTGATGACTCTAGGAATTCAACCAACCTATCCAAACACGGGCTTTGGTTATATAGAATATGATAAAGCAGATACCAATCCCATTAAAAAAGTATCGCAATTCCGTGAAAAACCAGATTATACAACGGCTAAATCTTTTCTAGAGGCTGGTAATTTCTTGTGGAACGGTGGTATTTTTATTTGGAGTGCCAAATCAATTACCGAGGCTTTCGAAAAGTTTCAACCTCGAATGAATGAATTATTTCTGAAAGGAGTGGAAAGCTACAACACCGCAGCTGAAAAGTCATTTATTGTGGAAAATTATGCGCTTGCCGAAAATGTTTCAATCGATTATGCGGTAATGGAAAGTGCCAAAAACGTATATGTTTTGCCTGCTACTTTCGATTGGAATGACCTAGGAACTTGGGGTCAACTTCACGAAAAACTGGATAAAGATGATAATGAAAATGGCGTTATTAATGCGAAAGTGGTGTTAGAAAATGCCTCTGGTAATATCATCAGGTCTGATGCCAACAAGCTCATCGTTGTTGATGGTTTGCACGATTATATTATTGTTGATAGAGAAGGGGTTTTGCTGATTTACCCGAAAAGTAAAGAACAGGATATAAAAAGAATTACTGCTTTGGCTAATAAGCTTTAATTTCGTTATTTATTTACGATTATTATTCAGTTCGTATAAAAGATTACGCAAATTTAAAAACGGGTTCTATCTGAATATTTAGATAGAACTTTTTTTATTCCTTTAAATAAGCTTCTCTAACTTTTTTGAACAAATTTGAAGAATAAACAAAGTCAACTACAGCTTCATTATCTGTTCTGAAAATATCTTCTTTTGTACCTTCCCAAGCTTTAAGTCCGTTTTTAAGAAATAAAATATTCTCTCCAATCTCCATTACGGAGTTCATGTCGTGGGTGTTGATGACGGTAGTAATATTGTATTCTTCGGTAATCTCTTTGATAAGATTATCAATCAAGGTCGCTGTATTTGGATCAAGTCCTGAATTGGGCTCGTCGCAAAAAAGATATTTAGGATTGTTTACGATGGCGCGCGCAATGGCAACACGCTTTTGCATTCCACCCGAAATTTCAGAAGGTAATTTATGATGCGCATTGACTAGTGCTACTCTATTTAAAACAAAATCTACACGATCCTGAATTTTATGTTTGTCGTCATTGGTAAACATTCGCAAAGGGAATGCTACATTTTCGGATACGGTCATCGAATCAAAAAGTGCACTTCCCTGAAAAAGCATACCAATTTCGGTTCTTAACTCTCGTTTTTCATCAGAGTTAAGTGTAGAATAAATTCGACCGTCAAAAGAAATGGTTCCAACTTCAGGTGTGTGAATTCCGAGTAATGATTTTAACAATACTGTTTTCCCTGAACCACTTTGACCTATGATCAAATTTGTTTTTCCAGCTTCGAAAACCGTCGAAACTCCTTTCAGAATTTTGGTATCACCAAATGATTTTTCGATATTTTTTATTTCTATCATTAGGCTAAAAGTAATTGTGTTAGAATATAATTGACCAAAATAATCATGACCGATGTCCAAACAAAGGCAACTGTACTCGCTTTTCCAACTTCAAGTGCGCCACCTTTCATATAATAGCCGTGAAATGAGGGAATTGAAGCAAGTAATAGTCCAAAAATAAATGTTTTAATAAAAGCATAGGTGATGTGAAAAGGTATAAAATTGATTTGTAAACCTTCAACAAAATCGGTGCTATCTCCAAATCCTCCATAAACAGCAGCTACATAACCTCCAAAAACGCCTAAAAACATACTAATTCCTATGACAAAAGGATACAATAAAATGGCAATTAGCTTAGGGAAAACAAGATAGTTTAAGGAGTTTACTCCCATAACTTCTAAGGCATCAATTTGCTCTGTAACACGCATAGAGCCAATGCTAGAGGTAATAAATGAACCCATTTTACCTGCCATAATTACTGAAATAAAAGTAGGGGCAAATTCCAAAATCACGGATTCCCTTGTTGCATAACCGATAAGGTTTTTTGGAATCAAGGGGTTATTCAAATTCAATGCTGTTTGGATGGCAACCACACCTCCAACAAAGAAGGAAATGAAAGCTACAATGCCAAGGGAGCCAATGATTAAATCGTCTATTTCTTTGAAGATAAGTCCTTTCATAACAGACCATTTCGTCTGTTTGCTGAAAATTTCTTTCCACATTAAGAAGTATTTTCCAATTTGTGATAAATAGCGAAGAAGCATCATTTGTTGTATGTTCAGGTTACAATGAGCCATATTCAGTCAAGAATACAACTACGCAAAAATACTGTATTTTGTTGGAATTATAGATTTTGTTTTTAATTTCAGGAAGACGAAATATTAAAACAATTTCTCTTTCATTTTCTTCAAACGATAGTTTCTAATGAATTTGGCTTGTTCAGGATTGACCAACATCGTTTTTTTTGCTGATTTTGCCAACCAAAAACCTTTGATATAATCCAAAAATAAGAAAGGTTTTTTCTTCATCATCGACAATTTAGCCGACGCAATGGCGGTAATCCAAAATCCATAGCCCAAGGTGTAAAAAGCTTCGCCTTGTTTGTATCGAGCGGTTTTGTTGTAATTAGCTCCCGTTGGTTTAAGGTGTTTTACGTGCAAACTTTCGTCGGTAACCACTTTCCAATTGTAGAATTTGCAAAGCAATTCGTCAACCGTGTCCCAACCCATTGCGGGTTTCAATCCTCCAATTTGTTTAAAACATTCTTTTCGGTACGCTTTGAGTGCGCCTCGAATATGATCTTTGTCTGTGAGATTTTCTAGAACCCAATCCCCATTTTTTTCGATATAACAAAACCCACCAGCCATTCCAATTTTGGAATCCGATTGAAAATGTTTGATGACGGTTTCGAAATAATTCGCGGGAAAAATCAAATCGGCATCCAGTTTTACAATGATGTCGTAATCGTTATCCAATGTTTCGAATCCTTTCTGGAAGGCTTGAATGACCTTGCTTCCCGGTAAATGGATGTTTTCTGAAGTTTTGTTGACCAAAGAAATATAGGGATTTTCTTTGGCGAAAGCCAAAACTACTTCGGCAGTTTTGTCGGTTGAATTATCATTAACCACCACAATTTTTGAAGGCAAAACAGTTTGCGAAATCAAAGATTGCAAGGTCAAGGGGATGAGTGCTTCTTCGTTATAAGATGGAATGACGATGTAGTATTTCATTTTAAGAATTTTAGATTTCAGATTTCAGATTTCAGATTAGCTCGCGTCTAATAAGAAAATCAGAAATCAAAAATCGTTAATCTGCAATCTTAAATCTTTATTTTTTCTGCATAAACAATATAATACCTCGGAGTGAAATATCGTAACAAAGGTCTAAAACCAATCTTTTTTACCGGATGTGTGAATTTTTCTCTATCCATAATTTTCCAACCCGTTTTTTCTAAAAGCCAATCCAATTGCCAATCTTCAAATTCGTGGTAATGTCTGTCCCACATGTCGGTTTTGCTGCGATAAGCGGATGAAAACCACAATCGCAAGGGGATAGAAATGAGTAATTTATCACATTTTACATTTTCTAAAACAGTAAACGGATTCAATAAATGTTCGAAAATTTCGAAAGCGGTAAAAACAGTATAGCTTTCATTTTGTAATGCTGATTGATTGTTGTCGATATCTTCACCAGTTGTGTTTTTTACGGTGAATCCGTTTTCAATCATTATTTTAGAAAAAGGGTTTGGAACTCCTAAGTCGAAAATGGTTTCCGATGTGGTAATGTGTTTTTGTAAAAATTCTAAAGTGTGTTTGAATCTTTTATTGGGGAATGTTTTTTCGTACATAAACTGTTGTTTGTAGTTTGTAGTTTATGGTTTATAGTTGTAAGGAAACTATAAACCATAAGCGCTAAACTTTTTAATATCGATAAACAAAGGCGTTCACATTCATTCCTGCTCCAACCGATGCAAAAATGATAATATCTCCCTTATTGATTTCGTGGTTTTCTAATTTGCCTTGTAAAATAAGATCATAAAGTGTAGGAACCGTAGCTACACTACTATTTCCTAAATCGTGAATACTCATTGGCATTATATCCTTTGGAGGTGTTTTGCCGTATAATTTGTAAAAACGATGAATAATAGCTTCGTCCATTTTTTCGTTGGCTTGGTGAATAAGGATTTTTTTCACTTCATCAATTGCAACGCCGCTTTTGTCAAGACAACTTTTCATCGCAGCTGGAACATTACTTAAAGCGAATTCATAAATTTTTCGACCAAACATTTTAATGTATTTAATGTCGGGGTCTAAATCAGGATTGTATGATTTTCCGAAAAATAAATAGCCAGCTTCCTCATTAGCAAAGGTGGCGCTTTCGTAGGACAGCATTCCTGTTTCATCGTCAGACGCTTCGACGATTGTTGCTCCAGCACCGTCGGAGTAGATCATAGAATCTCTGTCATGATCATCGACCACTCTCGAAAGGGTTTCGGCGCCAATGACTAAGCAACGTTTTGCCATGCCCGAAAGGATAAAAGCATTGGCTTGAAGAACACCTTCTACCCAGCCCGGACATCCAAAGAGAATGTCGTAAGCTACGCATTTTGGATTTTTTATTTGCAATTTATGTTTAACTCGGGTTGCCAAACTTGGAATGATATCCGATTGAATAGTTCCAGCTTTTACATCGCCAAAATTATGAGCAAAAATGATATAGTCTATGGTTTCTGCATCGATACCGGCATTTTTAATAGCTTTTTCTGAAGCTAAAAAGGCTAAATCTGAAGCACTTTGATCTGGATTGGCATAGCGCCTTTGTTCGATTCCTGTAATACCTTTAAATTTTCCGATCACCACTTCATTTGGATATCCAAAAGGACTGCCGTCTTCATTCAAAAATGTGTGTTGGCCAAAATCAGAATTGGCTACTTTTAGCTCGGGAATATAACTCCCAACACCTGATATTTTAATTTTCATTGGAAATAAATAAATAATAAGATGCTAAATTATAGATAAAAAATGAGAAATTCAGATAAAATATACTATGCATGCATATAATTATCAAATAATTTCTATTTTTAACGAATAGCAAACTATTTAGCATTAAAAAGTGTGTAAATATCACATTTTTATTTTCATTACAGTCGCGATACTCAAGGCTCTGGTTTTCATGTTTTCGGCAATTTGACCTGCGAAGTTTTCATCAATGGTCAAATTGAAATAGTTAAGCCAAATATCAAAATGTGCACCAGAAAGTTTAGATTTTTGGTTGAGGTCGGTATGCAGCTGCAATACATTTTTGCGATAGTTGCCTCTGTCAAAAAGCATTTGTTCCCAAAAATCGACCAGTTCCCATAAATGAGGTTTTAAATCTATTTTGGCTACGTTGGTAAAAAGATAATTTATTCTATTGTCGGCGAGTAATTTCTTGTAGAATTCACTCATCAATACGTGTAAATCTTCTCGGGATTGGATGTCGTTCATTTTAATAGTGTCCTCTTAGTGAATGGACTATGATAGTATTTAATTCTTCATCAATTTCATACACTAATCTATGTTCTTTGTCAATTCGTCTGCTCCATAAACCAGACAGTCTGTGCTTTAAAGCTTCAGGTTTTCCGATGCCAGAATAGGGGGTTTCTTGAATGGAAAATAATAGTAGATTGATTTTCTTTTGAATAGATTTATTGCCTGATTTCATCCAAAACGACAGTCAGATTTGGCTTCAGCAGTGTAATCTATTTCCATAAATCTTCCATCTTAATCCTTGTTACATTTCCTTCTTTAAGTTGTTGTCTGCTTCTTTCGATTTTAGCAACAAATTCGGGGTCGTACAGGTGTTCTTCTTCGTTTGAAATAGTTTTTGTTTCGAATTTTACTTTTATCGAGTCCAAAAAATCCTTAATGATTTGGATTTTATCGTCTTCTGTATGAATGATTAAAGTTTTCATGACATTGAATTATTTAGTACAAAAATACTAATTATTTTAATTGAAAAAGGTTTCAAGTTATACAAACTTAAAACCTTTAACTATAATCCGGATAGTAGTTTTTAGAATCTAACTTTCCATATAAGCTTCAATTGGAGCACAACTGCAAACCAAGTTTCTGTCGCCATAAGCATCGTCAGCTCTGCGGACAGTTGGCCAGAATTTATTTTCTGCTATATATTCTAATGGGAAAGCAGCTTGTTCTCTTGTGTATGGAAAGTTCCAAACATCTGCTGTAAGCATCGCTAATGTATGTGGAGAATTTTTCAAAACATTGTTTTTGTCTTCTAATGTAGAAGCTTCAATTTCTTTTCTAATAGAAATCATAGCGTCACAAAAACGGTCTAATTCTTCTAGGTTTTCGCTTTCAGTGGGTTCGATCATCAAAGTTCCTGCCACTGGGAAAGAAACTGTTGGCGCGTGAAAACCATAATCCATCAAACGTTTTGCGATATCCGTAACTTCGATTCCTTTTTGTTTGAAGGGACGACATTCCAAAATCATTTCGTGCGCCGCGCGGCCCATTTCTCCAGAATATAGGGTTTCGTAATGCCCGTTTAATTTTTCTTTGATATAATTAGCGTTCAAGATGGCGTGCTCTGTAGATTCTTTCAATCCATCTGCTCCAAGCATTGAGATATAACCATAGGAAATCAAACAAACTAAAGCAGAGCCCCAAGGAGCAGCTGAAATGGCTGTAATAGCGTTTTCGCCACCAGTTGGAATGATTGGATTGGTTGGTAAGAACGGAACTAAATGTTCGGCTACACAAATTGGTCCAACTCCTGGTCCACCGCCACCGTGAGGAATAGCGAAAGTTTTGTGTAGATTCAAGTGACAAACGTCAGCGCCAATGGTTGCAGGATTGGTCAAACCAACTTGCGCATTCATATTGGCACCATCCATATAAACTTGCCCTCCGTTGTCGTGGATGATTTTTGTAATTTCGCAAATTGCGCTTTCAAAAACACCGTGAGTAGAAGGGTAAGTGACCATCAAACAAGACAAATCATCTTTGTGCTCAATAGCTTTTTCACGTAAATCTTCTACGTCTATATTTCCGTTTTCTAATGTTTTGGTTACGATTACTTTCATTCCCGCCATTGCTGCCGAAGCTGGATTGGTTCCGTGAGCCGACGAAGGAATAAGAGCCACATTTCTGTGATGGTCTCCACGAGATTGATGATAGGCTCGAATCACCATCAAACCTGCGTATTCACCTTGAGCGCCAGAATTGGGTTGCAAAGTTGTGCCGGCAAAACCTGTAATGACATTCAATTGTTGTTCTAATTTAGACAACATTTCTTGATACCCTTGCGCCTGATGCAAAGGAGCAAAAGGGTGAATGTTATTCCAATTGGCATTGCTTAAGGGTAACATTTCTGCCGCAGCATTCAATTTCATCGTGCAAGAACCCAACGAAATCATAGAATGATTTAAAGACAAATCTTTGCGTTCTAATTTTTTGATATAGCGCATCAAATCAGTTTCTGAATGATGTTTATTGAAAACATCGTGTTGCAAAAATGCTGATGTTCTCGCTAAATGTTCAGGAAAGTGACTTACTTCTGTTACTGTTTCGATAGTACTCACTTTCGTTCCGTTTGCGGAAGCAAAAACGAAAAGAATAGTATTGATGTCGGCTATGCTTGTAGTTTCATTCAACGAGATAGAAACCGTATTTTCGTCTACATAATAAAAGTTGACTTGATTTTGTTCTGCAATGGCCTTTACTTTTTTGGCATCGGCTTTTACCGCAATGGTGTCGAAAAATGCAGTATTGATTTGCTGGTAGCCTATTTTTTCTAATTCATTCGACAACGTTGCCGCTAAGGAATGAATTTTATTGGCTATGTATTTCAATCCTTCTGGCCCGTGAAAAACAGCGTACATTCCCGCCATAACTGACAATAAAACTTGGGCAGTACAGATATTTGAAGTTGCTTTATCACGTTTGATGTGCTGTTCTCTGGTTTGTAAAGCCATTCGAAGTGCACGGTTTCCATCAGTATCTATTGTTACGCCAATGATTCTGCCAGGCATACTTCTTTTGAAATCTTCCTTCGTAGCAAAATAGGCAGCGTGCGGACCACCATAACCTAGAGGAATTCCAAAACGTTGCGTAGTACCAACTACTACTGCAGCTCCCATTTCTCCTGGAGGGGTCAAGGTTGTTAAACTTAAAATATCAGCAGCTACAGCTACTTTTATTTCGTTTTGATTAGCTTTAGCGATAAAATCAGTATAGTCGTAAACTTGACCGTGTTTACCAGGGTATTGTAGAATGGCTCCAAAAAAATCAGTCGAAAAATCGAAAGTTTCATGGTTACCAACAACCAATTCAACGCCAATTGGTGTAGAACGAGTTTCTAGAACAGATAGGGTTTGAGGTAATAATTCTTCTGAGACAAAGAATTTATTGACGTTGTTTTTCTTTTGGTCACGGGAACGAACGTCAAAAAGTAATGCCATTGCTTCTGCAGCAGCGGTACCTTCGTCAAGTAAGGACGCGTTGGCAATTTCCATTCCGGTCAATTCAATTACCATCGTTTGGAAATTTAAAATAGCTTCTAAACGACCTTGAGCAATTTCAGCTTGGTAAGGGGTGTAAGCAGTATACCAACCTGGATTTTCAAAAATATTTCTTTGAATCACCGCAGGAACAATCGCTTGATTGTATCCTAAACCAATGTACGATTTAAAAACTTTATTTTTGCTTCCCAACTCAGCGATATGATTAGCATATTCGTATTCGGTCATAGCTAGGTCTAAAACGAGTGGGGTTTTTAGGAGAATATCATCCGGAAGTGTTTCGTAAACAAGTCGTTCGATAGACTCAACTCCGATGGTTTTTAGCATATGTTGCAAGTCAGTTTCTCTTGGGCCAATGTGTCTTAAAGCAAAAGCATCTGTTTTCATGTAAAAAAATAAATAGTGTTGTTTTTTTGAGCCGCAAATTTATGGATAATTATCAAAAAAACAGGTTCTCAAGCCATTGATTTTTAGGAATTTTTCAACTAAATTCAGGTCTTGTTAACAGTTTTGTTATTTTTGTGGAATGAAGATTTTCAGAAAAATATTCGATTTTTATTTAGATGGTAGTATTCACGTGGCATTGTCTTGTTTTTGTTTAGTAAAGGTAAGTCAGCTGCACTTCAACATTTCTAAAGATTTTATTACAACATATTTTGCTTTTTTCGGCACCATTGTCGGTTATAATTTTGTAAAATATGTAGCCTTATTGGAAAAAAAAGAGGCAAAAATCCGACCGAAACTAAAAGCAATTACAGCATTTAGTATTTTTTCTTTTTTGTTGGTTGGATTTTATTTTTTTCAGCTGCAGAGAATTACTCAAATAAGCTCCATTGTTGTTTTGGTTTTGACCTTATTGTATGCACTTCCTTTTTTTCCGAGTAAAAAAAATACTCGAAATTGGGCAGGAGTCAAAATTTACTTTGTGGCCTTGTGTTGGGTAGGAGTAACCGTTGTGCTGCCTGTTTTGAATGCTGAAATTGATTTTAGTGTTGATTTTTATCTTCAATGCCTTCAGCGATTTATTATAATTTTTGTCCTGATATTAATTTTCGAAATCATCGATTTGGCGAAAGACGACCCTCATTTGCAAACAGTGCCACAGCAAATAGGAGTGAAGAAGACTAGAACATTGGGTTACGTCTTGTTGACAGTTTTTGGTCTATTGGAACTTTTCAATAGCAATAACAATAATCAATTTTTGTCTTTGCTATTGACTTTTGCTATTGCTGTTGCCTTGGCTTTTGCCAATGAAAAAAGGTCTAAATATTACACTTCTTTTTGGGTAGAAAGTATTCCTGTTGTGTGGTGGCTTTTACTTGAAGTTCTTTAATTTATCCAATACTGGTGAATGTATTCGCCAATTAATATATAAAACTAGTGAATATATTCACCAAATAGCATATAAAATTGGTGAATATAAAATATTTTTTTTATATTTGTAAAAATTCAAAAAGATGATTTTTAGAGATTTAACATCCAATTTAAAGAATAAATTACACAAAGGCAAAGTAATTATTCTTATAGGGCCGCGTCAAGTTGGAAAAACAACCTTGATAACTGCATTATTAGAAAACACCGTTTACTTATTTCTTGATGGAGATGATAATACCGTAGCCGAAACTTTATCGAATGCCAACACTGAGACTTTGAAAAGTATTATTGGCAATTATAAATATGTTTTTATTGATGAAGTACAACGCATTCCAAATATTGGTTTAAAGTTGAAAATTATCGTCGATCAAATTAAGGATGTTCAAGTAATTGTGAGTGGCTCTTCGGCATTAGATAGTAATAACCTAACACAAGAGCCGTTGACTGGTCGTAAATTTGAATACCAATTGTTTCCGATTTCGTGGAATGAATTCGAGAACAATGTGGGCTACATCAAAGCACAGCAACAACTGGAATTACGAATGTTGTATGGAATGTATCCTGATGTGATCAATAATTTTGGTAACGAATATGAGATACTTAAAAATTTGGTTTCGAGTTATTTATACAAAGATATTTTGGCACTGACGGGCATCAGAAAATCTGATGTTTTAGGGAAAATCCTCCAAGCATTGGCGATGCAAATTGGTAATGAAGTGAGTTATAATGAAATTGCTCAATTGGTGGGTGTGGATAAAAACACGGTTAACAATTACATTGATTTGCTCGAAAAAAGCTTTGTGATTTTCAAGTTGAATAGTTTTAGTAAAAACCTTCGTAACGAGATTAAAGCCAACAAGAAAATTTATTTCTACGACAATGGCTTGCGAAATATGATTATTGGAAATTTTAATAACTTGGAATTTAGGCAGGACAAAGGGGCTTTATGGGAAAACTTTATGATTTCCGAGCGAATGAAAGTCTTGTCTTATGCTCAAAGTGTGGCGAGGCCTTATTTTTGGCGCACTACACAACAACAAGAAATAGACTATATTGAAATTGAAGCAGATTCCGTTACTGCATTTGAATTCAAATGGTCGTCAGTTAAAAAGGTGAAACTACCAAAGTCGTTTCAAGAAGCCTACCAAGCTAATTTTTTAGTGGTGAACAAAGAAAATTTCAGGGAGTTTTTGAAGATTTAGTGCTCGGAAAATGATTTCAGTGCCTGATTTCTATTGAGAAGGAATTTTGTAAAATGCTTTTTTAAAAATAAAACATCAAATACCTTTCCTAATAATCCGAACGGAGTTTCATATTGCAGTTGATCTGTCATTGTGGTCACTCCGTATCATCTTTTGGTATTTTTAACTGCTTTATTTTAAGAAAAAAATGATTTCACTTGATCCACATCAAACGATTTTTTCTCTTCATCAACTGCTATAATACTAGTGGCAACTGCTTTCTTTTTGCCTTGTAATAATGTAATTTTTTCCTCGATAGTGTCTTTGCAAATCATTCGGTACGCCATTACTTTTTGCTTTTGTCCAATGCGGTAGCAGCGATCAATGGCTTGGTTTTCAACGGCGGGATTCCACCAAGGATCCACCAAGAATACGTAATCGGCTTCGGTTAAATTAAGTCCTGTTCCTCCTGCTTTCAGGCTTATCAAAAACACTCGAACATCTTTATTGTTTTGAAAATTATTTACTTTATCTTCTCTGTTAGTCGTTTGTCCGTCAAGGTATTCGTAGTAAATTTGCTCTTCGTCTAATCGAGTTTTGATGAGTTGTAGCATTTTTACGAACTGTGAAAACACCAATATTTTATGATTCCCTGTTTTTTCTTTGATGTTTTCAAGTAACAAATCCAGTTTGACGGATTGATTTCCGTAGTCTTCCTCATCCGAAATTAAGGCAGGCGAATTGCAAATTTGTCGCAGTTTAGTCAATCCTTCCAAAATGTACATTTGGGCGTTTTCTACTCCGTTTTCGTCAATTTTATTGATGAGGTAGTCTCGATATTTGTTTTTGAAACTATCATAGACCTTGCGTTGTTCGTTGCCCATTTCGCAGTATATAATGCTTTCGGTTTTCTCTGGAAGTTCTTTTGCTACTTGTTCTTTGGTTCTTCGAAGTAAGAAAGGAGCAATCATTTTACTCAACAAATAGGAGGCTTCGTGGTTTTTTTCTTTGTCAATTGCATCTGAAAATTGGGTTTTGAAATGTGTCATATTACCTAATAAACCAGGATTGATAAAGTTCATTTGAGCATACAAATCGAAAGTATTGTTCTCGATAGGAGTCCCGGTCAGCACCAAACGATTATAAGACTTCAATAAGCGAACGGCTTTATAACGTTTTGAATTGGGGTTTTTTATCGCCTGACTTTCATCTAAAATAATGTAATTGAATTTGAAATCTTTCATAAATTCCACATCATTCAACAAGGAGCCATATGTAGAGATAATTAGGTCGTATTTAGAGAAATCGTCTTTGTTTTCCATACGATTTCCGCCAACAAATACGAGCATCTTTAAGGTTGGGCAAAATTTAGCAATTTCGTTTTTCCAGTTAAAAATTAAAGATGTGGGTGCAATAATTAACGAAGGCAAACATTTTTTGTCTTTTAGTTTCAAATACTGCAAGAACGTGATGGCTTGCAATGTTTTCCCCAATCCCATATCATCTGCCAAGCAGCCCCCGAGTTGGTATTTGTCTAAAAATGCCAACCAATTCAATCCGTGATGCTGATATTCTCTTAATTTGGCTTTGATGCCTTTGGGTATGGCGATTTCTTCTATATTGGAGATGTTTTGTAAGCGTTTCTTTTTTTCTAATAATTCGACTAGAAATGGCGGTTTTTTCTCAATCTCTTCAAATAATTCGTCGATAATTCCGAATTGATAATTTGAAATTTTTATACCGTCTTTCTTGATTTCTCCAACTTTAAAATAATTAGAGAATTTCTTCATCCAATCTTCTGGCAGTATTCCAAGTGTTCCATCGCCAAGTGCAACATAATTGCTTTTCTTTAAAAAAGCTTTTTGGAGTTCCTTCAATCCTGCTTTTTGATTGCCAAAACTGATGTCGATTTCGATGTCAAACCAATCTATATCCGACTTTAAATTGACTTTGATAACAGCCTTGTTCAAATTGAACTTGAATGATTTCAAATTATTGGCTCCAAAAACCTTCATTTCCTGTTGGTGCATTCTATCGGTGGCGTGAATCATCCAATAGTTTTCCATCAGTTGATCGGGTGTAAGGAAAAAGAATTCGTCCTGCTCGGCAAAGGCGGGATGCAACCCTCGAAATTCCTCTATGAAGTTATCCTCAAAAGACTGATTTCGTTCTTGGAATAAAATGTTTTTATTGGCTTCGTCCTTATTTAACTCTTCGACAAGTATTTCATTAGAAAATACCGGAATTAATTGATTTGGATATTGAACAGCAGGTTTGAAAACTATATATTGTCCTTCAAAATCGGTAATGTAAACGTGTTTTTCAATAGCTGATTCCTCTATTTTAGCTTTGCTTTTTTTGAAAATTTCCGTTTGAATTTCAAATTTTTCGGATATTGGTTTTACTATTTTTTCAAAAAAATCAGGGGTGTCTTTTTTTAGATAATTAATCTCTGCATAATTGCTAAAATGGTTAAGATATATCGAAAGTTTGGCATCGTTGATGGGTACAATTACATTATCAACAAAAATGTATAAAGGGGTAATTTGAATTGCAGCAGCGTCTAAATTGTAGTTCTTGTCGTTTAGAGAAACTTTAGCTTTTAGTGTGTAGAAATGAGCCGTTTCATTTATCGTAAAAAACAACTTTATTGTTTTGCTGTCATAGCTACAAGGGGTTAAGTTTTTGCAAACCAAAGTTTTGCTGCTATCATAGGTATAGCTGAATTTTTCTTGTAAAATGGCTAAAAGTTCTTTGTTTGCATCAATAGCTTTTTTTAAATAATTTACATCTCTAGAAGATTTAAATTTGGACACTGCGGTGTTGATTTGCATCGTTTTTACAATCAAACTTTGCTCTTGAGCAGAGCTGTAAACCATCAAAGTGTCTTCTAAGTTATAGGTGTTTATTCTGGTAATTGAGGAAGAAAAATCGGTTCTGGTCTTGTTGTATTTGGCTTGAAAAAGTATCAATTCTTGGAATTTTTTTCTTTCAAATTCAAAACAAACCCCTAAGCCAAAATCGTCATCTTTGTTTACCCCTGCTGGTAGGTTTATTATTGTTTCTACTTCTGCAGTTTTGAATATTTTGGAGTAATCTCTGGAATCGGTTGTAATGTTTTTGGCTTTTATCTTAGTTTCAAATCCTTTTGGACTGATTTTAAAACTAAAAATACTATCATAATCATCATCAATTGTGAAGCCATATTTTGCTATGGCGAATTTTATGTTTTCTTCATAATAATCTGTAGCAAACAAATTTTCGCCAAATACATTATTTATTTCTTCTAAAGCTTTGCTAATGTGTTCGCAGGATTTTTTTGTTTTGGTGCAACTACATTCAAATTCTAAAATTTCGGTTTCGGGGTCGTACTTAAATGTTTGTTGGCAGGATGTCCATCCAGAGTTTTTTGTGGTTACTTCGGTTTGAGATGCGGCTACTATTTTGTAATCATCATAACCATAACCTCGGTATCTAGGTGATACTTTCCAATTATTAATGGTGTTTAATGTAATAACACCATTTATCAGTTTGGTTTGGTTGGTTTTGAGTTTGTTATTTTCGCTATTGTTGGCTTTTTCAAAAGGAAGTTCTTCGAATAAAGTATACGCTTTTAGATCCTTGTCCGGCACTACAGTGGGCATCGCACCATTATAATCTTCTATAATTATCTTTAATGAGGCAATGACGTGTTTGCAAATACCCGAGTAACTGTTTTTGTATGGACAAGTGCAAGAAGTGCTAATGTTATTGTTTTCTATGTCTATTTTTATGATGTAGTCACCATAACTTCCTTCGCATTCAAATTCAAATTTAGTCGAAGAGTATTCCGTAATTATGGGATATACATAATTTGCGTTACTTCTTGAATTGGGATTGCTATGTAGTTTGATGTATTTTTTTATTGCGGTGATATCCATTCTGATGCTTGTTTTGCCAAATGTAGCGAAAGATTTATTTTCTTTAAAGTGGAATTAAAAAAAAACCGAAGTAGTGTTGCTTCGGTTTAAATCTGGATTCTAAAATCTGCAATCTGCAATCTTTTTATATCAACCCCGCTCTCTTCAACAAAGCATCTGGTTTTGGCTCTTGTCCTCTAAAGCGTTTGTACAATTCCATAGGAAGTTCCGTTCCGCCTTTTGAAAGGACGTTGTCTTTAAATTTTGTAGCCACTTCTTTATTGAAAATGCCTTTTTCTTGGAAATAAGCAAAAGCATCAGCATCGAGAACTTCGGCCCATTTGTAGCTGTAATATCCCGATGAATAGCCTCCTTGAAAAATATGAGAGAAAGATACCGACATACAGTTATCGGCGACGTCTGGGTATAAGATTGTGCCTTCAAAAGCGGTTTTTTCAAATGCTTTTACGTTGGTGATTTCGGTTGGATCGTTGCTATGGAAAGCCATATCCAATAATCCAAAACTCAATTGACGCAAAGTGGCCATTCCTTCCTGAAAACTGGCACTTTCCTTGATTTTTTCGACAAATTCTTGTGGAATAATTTCCCCAGTTTCATAGTGTTTGGCAAACAAAGCCAAAGCTTCTGGCTCGTAGCACCAGTTTTCCATTACCTGGCTTGGCAATTCCACAAAATCCCAATAAACCGATGTTCCAGATAAACTTGGGTAAGTGGTGTTGGCCAACATTCCGTGTAATCCGTGACCAAATTCGTGGAATAAAGTTGTTACTTCGTTGAAAGTTAATAGTGAAGGTTTGGTTTCTGTAGGTTTTGTAAAGTTGCAAACATTCGAAATATGTGGTCTTTCGTTGATGCCGTCTTTTATAGATTGTGATTTGAAAGAAGTCATCCAAGCACCATTTCGTTTCCCTTTTCTTGGGAAGAAATCGGCGTAAAAAATAGCAACGAGTTCGCCAAATTCGTCTTTGACTTCATAAGTAGTTACTTCTTCGTGGTATTTATCAATGTCGAAAATTTCTGTAAAAGTCAATCCGAATAATTTATTAGCAATGGTAAAAGCTCCCTCGAGAACTTTCTCCAATTGAAAATAGGGTTTCAGTTTTTCATCATCCAAATTGAATAATTTTTGTTTCAATTTCTCTGAATAATAGGTGCCATCCCATTTTTCGAGTTGTTCAATTCCGTCCAGTTCTTTGGCGAAAGCGGTCAATTCAGCAAATTCTCTTTGCGCTGCAGGTTTTGCTTTGGCCAATAAATCATTCAAAAAGGATTTTACTTTATCAGGATTTTGCGCCATTCTTTCTTCGAGAACAAAATGAGAGTGGGTTGCATAACCTAATAAATTAGCTCTTTCAAAACGTAGTTTGGCAATCTTCAAAGTGATTTCTTGATTGTCGAATTCGTTGTTTTGGAATGCTTTTTTACCTGCGGCTATTGCGATTTCCTTTCGCAATTCGCGATTGTCGGCATAAGTTACAAACGGAATATAACTTGGGAAATCCAAAGTAAAAATCCAACCTTCTAACTCTTTGCTTTTTGCCAATGATTTTGCGGCTTCAACGGTTCCTTCTGGAAGTCCTTTTAAATCACTTTCGTTCGTAATATGCAATTGATAGGCGTTGGTTTCGGCTAAAACATTTTCGCCGTATGTCAATTTTAGTTTTGCTAATTCCGTGTCGATTTCACGTAGTTTCGATTTTTTATCTTCCGAAAGTAAAGCGCCATTTCTGGAGAAACTTTTGAATTTTTTGTCCAATAAGGTGGCTTGTTCCGGTGATAATTTCAGGTTGTTTTTTTGTTCGTAAACGACTTTTATTCTTTTGAATAAATCTTCGTTTAGAGTAATATCGTTGCTAAATTCCGTCAATAAAGGCGAAATTTCCTGAGCGATTTTTTGCATTTCTTCGCAAGTTTCCGCCGAATTTAAATTGAAGAAAATTGAAGATAATCGATCTAAAGCATTACCGGAAAACTCAAGTGATTCGATGGTATTTTCGAATGTTGGAGCTTCAGGATTATTAATTATGGTATCAATTTCGGCTTTTGCAGCAGCGATATTTTCGATAAAAGCAGGTTTGTAATCGTCTAGTTTTATCTGCGAAAATGGTGCAGTATTGTGTTTGGTATCGAAATGTTCAGTAAGTATTTTCATTTTTTTTAACCGCTAAGACGCAAAGGCGCAAAGATTTTTAATTTATTTTATTAAAGATTTACACAGAAATTGAATTCCTATTTTTTTAATCCTTCGGCGGCTTTGTTAACTGCTGCTTTCAAGCCTTCTTTATATAAGATGATTTTGTCTAAAACACATTTGTCCGAAGTCCCGATGATTTGTGCTGCTAAGATTCCAGCATTTTTTGATCCGTTTAAGGCAACAGTCGCAACGGGAACACCACCTGGCATTTGTAAAATCGATAATACAGAATCCCAACCATCAATAGAATTGCTTGATTTTACAGGAACTCCAATTACGGGAAGTGGTGACATTGAAGCTACCATTCCCGGTAAATGTGCCGCGCCACCAGCTCCAGCAATAATCACCGAAATCCCGCGAGTGTGGGCGTTTTTACTAAAATCGAACAATTTTTCAGGTGTACGGTGCGCCGAAACAATATCGACTTCGGTTTCTATATCAAATCCTTTTAGGATGTCGATGGCTTCTTGCATTACGGGCATATCGGATATGCTTCCCATTATTACTGCTACTTTGCTCATTTGGTCTGTGTTTGATTATTTATTACTAATTACCCTAATCATCTTTTTTACATCGGCAGCGATGCGTCTTGCTTCGGCCATATTTTCGTTAACAATAGTTACGTGTCCCATTTTGCGGAAAGGTCTTGTTTCTTTCTTGCCGTAAATGTGTGGGGTTACGCCATCTATTGCCATTATTTTTTCTATATTTTCATAAACTACATTTCCTGAAAAACCTTCTGCGCCGACTAAATTGACCATAATTCCAGCCACTTTACTATCAGTATTGCCTAGTGGCAGATCTAATACCGCGCGCAAATGATTCTCAAATTGCGAAGTATAACTGGCTTCGATGGTATGATGACCCGAATTGTGTGGGCGAGGGGCTACTTCGTTTACCAAGATTTCATCGTCTTGTGTTTGGAACATTTCTACTGCAAGAAGGCCAACGTGGTTGAATTTTTCGGAAACATTCAATGCAATGGCTCTTGCTTTGGCTGCCACTTTTTCGTCGATTCGAGCAGGACAAATCACATATTCTACTTGGTTGGCTTCAGGATGAAATTCCATTTCGACCACAGGATAGGTTCTAATTTCGCCAGACGGATTTCGACAAACGATTACCGATAATTCATTTTTGAAAGGAATCATTGCTTCCGAAATACATTCTACATTAGGCAAAGTATCTATGTCCTCAATAGTTCTTATGATTTTTACCCCATTGCCGTCGTAGCCAAACTCAGTGCATTTCCATACAAACGGTAAATTTAGATTACTGATTTTAGACTTTAGATTGTCTAGATTCGAAAATTTTTCAAAAGGAGCTGTTGGAATGTTATTTTTGGCATAGAATTCTTTCTGAATTCCTTTGTTTTGTATGAGTCTCAAGGTTTTTGGCGAAGGAAATACTTTTAATCCTTCACTTTCTAATTTTTCTAAGGCTTCAAGATTGACCAATTCAATTTCGAAGGTTAAAACATCAACTTGCTTACCAAAATTATAAACGGTATCGAAATCGGTCAAACTGCCTTGAAAGAATTTATTACAAGCTATTTTGCAAGGGGCTTCGTCGCTTGGGTCTAACACATAAGTTTGAATATCAAATTTTCTGGTATCAAATAACAGCATTTTGCCCAATTGTCCGCCACCGAGGATTCCTAATTTAAAATGGGAAGAGAAATAATTCATTTGTTTTAGTTATTGTTTATTAACGGTTAAATGCAGTCGCTTCGCTAGTGTCATTTAGTTATTGTGTTTAAAAATTCGTCTGGAGTGAAAACGTTGATTTCTGAAAATTTAAAATCTTTCAAATCTCTTGTTATGATACAATCCATTGTGTTTATTGACTGTGCTGCGGTAATTTGAATGGCGTCTTCGAAATCTTTATGACTGGATTTGAGGCTTTTTTTAATAATAGTAATATCTACAGGAATGATTGTGATTGCATTAGTTATTTCATCTAAAGCCATTCTAATTTTATCTTCTTGGATAAATTTTTTCAATAGATAATGTAGGGTAGATATTGTGTTTGAAGAAGTGTAAAACAGTACTTTTTTACTCAAACCAAGTTTGTAAATGGCTGAAGATGATTTATAAAAAGGTTGTCTATTTGCCAAAATATCCATTAAAACATTGGTGTCTAAGAAAACATTTTTCATTTTAAATATTTTTCTTCTAAATAGTCTTGAACAGCTTTCTTTTCATCAAAATCTGGAGGTAAGTTTACAATGCCAGTAATTTTTTTTATCCTAGATTCAAATTCATCCTCGTTGTTTGCATCATTATTTGAATTAGACATCAAACTTTTAAAATAATTTTCCACCATTTCAGATAAACTTCTACCAGTTCCTTTGGCATAGATTTTTGCATTTTCAATAACGCTTTTTTCTAACGATAAAGTGAGTTTAGTGTTCATATACGTATAGTTTTTACAAAGGTACGGATATTTATTATTTCTGTTTGTTAATTTTTTTTAAAATCTCTCTTCCAACGGCTTTGTAGGCTGCAGAATGGTTGTTGTAATCTTTGTCTAAAATAACTTTCAATTCAGGATGAATCCAGTTGAAATGATTGCCCAACAGATGCAAAGCTCGAATGGAATAGCATTTTGAAGCGACTTTTGTATTCGTGATCAGCCAGTCAAAGCAGGTTTCTGTGATTTGTTGCAACTGATTTTCGGTTAGTGAAATTTCTTTTTTCTTGAAATGGGAAATAGTCAGCAACAAACCTATTTTTGCAGCAGGACGGATAGCGCTATCGTGTGTTAAATTTTTAATATTGGAACAAAAAAAATCCAAATGCGGAACGAGCCATTCAAGTTTTTCATAGCATATCAGTTCTAAAATCCAAAAAGCTTTCGGCGCACTTTTGTTAGAAAATTGGAAACACAGCTCAATTAGTTCACTGAAAAGGCTTTGATTTTCGATAATTTCGCTTGCCAATTCATTTCTAACGACCCTATGGGCAGTTACTAATTGTAATTTTTTTTGAAGATCCGATGGCATTTTTAGCAAATTTGATTTAAAAGTACAAATCAATTGTCAAATGTCAATGCTGAAATCCCTATCTTTGCAAATTATTTTTAAATTGAAAAAAGTGATACAACTACACGATAAACAATTTGTTCCGTTTATTTCAGCTCAAGAAATAGACTTTGCTATTGCAAAAATAGCCGCCTCGGTTGAAGATGATTTTGCCGATGAAACGCCTATTTTCATTGGTGTTTTGAATGGTGCTTTTATGGTAGTTTCTGATTTTATGAAACATTACAAAGCCCCTTGTGAAGTAAGTTTTATAAAAATGGCTTCTTATGAAGGGATGACTTCAACTAATGAAGTGAAACAATTGATAGGACTAGATAGAGATTTGACCGGAAAAACGGTGGTTGTAATCGAAGATATTGTGGATACGGGTAACACTTTGGTGGCATTGAAAGAATTATTCAAGAAGCAAAATGTAAAACACTTTAAGATCGCAACGCTTTTCTTCAAGCCAGAAGCCTTAGTAAACGACATCAAAATTGACTATGTTGGAATCAGAATCCCAAATAAATTTATTGTTGGATTCGGATTGGACTATGACGGATTAGGTAGAAATTTACCTGAAGTATATAAATTAAAAGAATAAAATATAACACAACTACCATATACAATTTAATAATGATTAACATAGTTTTATTTGGGAAACCAGGAGCGGGAAAAGGAACTCAAGCCGAGTTTTTAAAAGAAAAATACAATTTGATGCATCTTTCTACGGGAGATATTTTTAGATTTAATATTAAAAACGAAACAGCATTAGGGAAATTAGCCAAAACATATATAGATAAAGGCGATTTGGTACCTGATGAAGTTACTATAAAAATGTTGGAAGATACGGTAAATAAAAATCTTGATGTTGCGGGATTTTTATTTGATGGTTTTCCAAGAACATTGGCCCAAGCGATTGAATTAGACACTTTTTTAGATTCGAAAAATTGGAAAATCACGGCTACTATTGCACTTGAAGCAAACGATGAAGTCTTAGTTCAACGTATACTTGAAAGAGGAAAAACAAGTGGAAGATCTGATGATCAAGATGAAGAAAAAATCAGACATCGTTACCAAGAATACAACGAAAAAACTGCTCCTTTGATCGAGTATTACAAAAATCAAAATAAATTTTATCCTGTAGATGGGATTGGTTCAATTGCCGAAATTACCGAGCGATTAAGCAAAGTGATTGATCATTTTTAAAAAAGTTTTAGTTTATGGATTAGTTGTTGATTGTTGCCAATTCAACAACTAGCTATAAACAAAAAAACAGTAAACATACCAATGGAAATTCTAATAATTCTTTTTTTAATCATTCTGAACGGAATTTTTTCAATGTCCGAAATTGCATTGATTTCTGCTCGAAAAAATCGATTGGAAACAGCGGCTAAAAAAGGGAGTAAAAATGCACAAATTGCATTAGATTTAGCTAATTCCCCTAACAAGTTCTTATCTACGGTTCAAATAGGGATTACACTAATCGGAATACTTACTGGTATTTATTCAGGGGAAAAAATTACCCACGATGTGCAAGCTTTTGTGGGAAGTTTTGAGATATTAAAGCCCTTTTCAGAATCAATTGGCGTCGGAATAGTTGTAGTGATTTTGACTTTTTTTTCGTTGGTTTTAGGGGAATTGTTGCCTAAAAGAATTGGGTTGAATCATCCTGAAGCCATTGCGAAAGCTGTAGCATTGCCAATGAAAATTGTTTCAATTATTACAGCTCCATTCATTTGGTTGTTGACACATTCGACAGAGTTTTTATTAGATATTTTGCAAATAAAACCCACAGCCGACGGTAAAGTAACCGAAGAGGAAATCAAAGCGATTATCAAAGAAGGAACCGAAGTGGGCGAAGTTCAAGAAATCGAACAGGATATCGTAGAGCGTGTTTTTCATATCGGTGACCGAAAGATAAATTCTTTAATGACTCACCGAAAATCAGTGATGATTTTGCCTTTGCACTCCAATAAAGAAAAGGTTAGAGAGTTTATGCTTAAAGAGCTACATTCTATTTATCCTGTTTATGGAGAGAATCATGATGATATTTTAGGGGTTGTAAGTTTAAAAAATATATTTGCTCATTTTGAGAATGAAAATTTCAATTTGCCTGAAATCATGACCGAAGCTCCTTTTATGATGGAGCAAACTACGGCTTATAAGGCTTTGGAGCAGTTCAAGAATACTGGCATTCATTATGCTTTGGTGTCAGATGAATATGGCGTTTTTCAGGGGATTATTACTTTGAATGATATTTTAGAGGCCTTGGTGGGTGACGCATCTGATTTTTATAAAGATGATTTTAAATTAGTCGAAAGAGAAGACGGAACTTGGTTGGTTGATGGGCATTATTCATTGCACGATTTCTTGACCTATTTCGAGTTAGACGAATTAATAAATGATTACGAAGTTACTACGGTTAGTGGCTTAATAATGACTGAATTATCGCATATACCAAAAGAAGGTGAAATACTGATTTGGCAAAAATTTGAGTTAGAAGTCCTTGATATGGATGGGGTGAAGATTGATAAAGTGTCGGTGAAAGCCATAAAATAATAGTGTTCAGTATTCAGTTTTTAGTATTCAGTGGCGCGCTGACCACTAAAAGACTGACCACTAAAAACAGATGGCAGTTTGTAGATTTCAGTTTTTTGGAATCTAAAATCTAAAATCTAAAATCTAAAATTAAAATGACAGAAGGTAACTTTGTAGATTACGTAAAAATATTTGTTTCTTCTGGAAAAGGAGGAAAGGGCTCCACGCATTTGCATAGAGAAAAGTTTATTCAATATGGAGGTCCAGATGGCGGTGATGGTGGCCGAGGAGGACATGTTTATTTGGTTGGAAACAAAGCTCTTTGGACATTGTTTCACCTAAAATTTGCGCGTCATATCAAAGGGGGTTACGGAGGGGACGGAAGTGGAGACCGCAGTACGGGGGCTGATGGAGAAGATAAATACATCGAAGTGCCATTAGGTACTGTGGTAAAAGACAAAGAAACAGGTGAAACATTATTTGAAATTACCGAAGATGGAGAAAAAAGAATTCTTTGTCAAGGAGGAAAAGGAGGTTTAGGGAACTGGCATTTCAGAAGTTCGACCAATCAAACACCAAGATATGCCCAGCCTGGTTTGCCAGGGGTAGAACTGGATGTAATACTGGAACTTAAAGTATTGGCAGACGTCGGTTTGGTAGGTTTTCCAAATGCAGGAAAATCGACTTTATTGTCGGTTTTGACTTCAGCGAAACCCAAAATTGCCGATTATCCTTTTACCACTTTAAAACCCAATCTCGGAATTGTTGCTTACAGAGATTTTCAATCTTTTGTAATTGCCGATATTCCGGGAATTATAGAAGGTGCTGCCGAAGGAAAAGGTCTTGGCCATTATTTCTTGCGACATATCGAAAGAAATTCTACTTTACTTTTCTTGGTTCCTGTTGATACGCCTGACATTAAAGGCGAATATGATATTCTAGTAAACGAATTGACAAAATACAATCCAGAAATGCTGGATAAAGAACGTTTGTTGGTCATTTCAAAATGCGATATGCTCGATGATGAACTCAAAGCAGAATTGAAAATTCAATTAGATAAAGAGTTCAAAGGCATTCCATATTTATTTATTTCATCGGTGGCACAACAAGGGTTAACGGATCTGAAAGACAAGCTTTGGAAAATGTTGAATGAGTAAAAATTGTTAATTTTTTATAGAAAGAAGGTGTTCTAGAAATAGAGCGCTTTTTTTATGCAATTAAGGACAACTTTAATTTTTTTGGTGATTATATGCTGTGAATATTTTATCAAATCCTTAATTATCATTACTTTTGCTCGGCTATTTTTAGTGAATAATCTGTTTTGGTATAAGAAATTGGTTTTTCGATTTATAGTATGTGTTTATTCAATCTTAATATTTTAAAAAATGAAAAAATTTATTTTTGCCCTGATTGCAGGGATAATGCTTGTGCCCGCTTCTGTTAAAGCAGATGAAGGAATGTGGTTCCTAATGTTTATCGAACGTTTGAATCACCGTGATATGCAAAAAATGGGATTGCAGTTGACAACCGAAGAAATTTACAGCATCAATCACAGTAGTTTGAAAGATGCCGTGGTGCAATTCAATGGGGGATGTACTGCCGAAATCGTTTCGAAAGAAGGATTAGTTTTGACCAATCATCACTGCGGATACAGCGCTATTGCAGAACTTTCATCGGCCGAACAAAACTATTTGAAAGATGGTTTTTGGGCAAAGGACAAAAGCGCCGAAATGAAACCAAAATCTTTATACGTTCGATTTTTTGTAAGAATGGATGATGTTTCGAAAAGAATTTTATCTAAAGTGAATGATAAAATGACCGAAACAGAGCGAAATAAAACCATTCAACAAGAGATTGTTTTGATTGAAAAAGAGAACAGCGAAGGTGGGAAATACACGGTTTCGGTTCGTCCTTTCTTTAAAGGAAATGAATATTATTATTTTGTTTATCAAGATTATAAAGACGTTCGTTTGGTAGGAACACCACCAGAAAGTCTAGGGAAGTTTGGAAAAGACACCGACAACTGGGAGTGGCCGCGTCACACCGCCGATTTTTCTATGTTTAGAGTGTATGCCGATAAAGACGGGAATCCAGCCGAATATTCTACAGAGAATGTACCTCTGAAACCTAAACATCATTTGCCAATAAGTTTAAATGGTGTAAAAGAAAATGATTTTGCCATGATTTTAGGTTATCCAGGGAGAACCAATCGTTGGATGCCAGCTAATGGTATTGAACAAAATATAAAGTATGCCTATCCTGCTTGGGTTGAAGGAGCAAAAATGGGAATGGACAGAATGAAAGTCTATATGGATAAGGATGCAACTGTCAATTTGCAATATGCATCAAAATATGCTTCGACGGCTAATTACTGGAAAAACCGTCAAGGAATGATTGATGCCTTGACCAAATCAGGCACGGTAAAAACGAAAACTGTAGAAGAAGCTAAATTTAATACTTGGGCCAATAAACCGGAGAATAAAGCTAAATATGGTAATGTAATTGCAGTGATTAATGAGTATTATGCCAAAACAAATCTGAAAGCACGTCACGATAATTACTTGGCACAGTTGATGAGAACAACCTCTTATGGTCCTTCACCTGCAAATGTTGGGAATGCGCTTTTAGGGTATTACAAAGAAAATGAGGCTAAAAGAGCTGAAATGCTTCCAAGGTTAAATGCTTTGATTGAAACAGTTTACGGAAAATTTTACGCTCCATTAGAAAAAGATGTTTTTACCGCGCAGTTGAATTTATATACTTCAAAAGGTTCAGAATATGGGCTTTCTCCGATGGTATCAAAATTGAAACAAGAAAATAATGGTGACTTCACAAATTTTGTAAACGAAGCAGTTGCTAAAAGTATTTTTACTTCCAAAGAAACTATTTTGGTCTTTATGAAAGATCCAAAACCAGAAAACATTAGCTCGGATCCATTGTACCTTATTTCAAATGACTTGGCTCAAAAAGCAAGAACGAAATCAGAGGAACAACAAAAATTAGACGATAGTTTCGAAAAAGCGTTCCGTAATTTGGTAGAAGGTTTGCGCGAATCTAAAATAAACACCATTCAGTATCCAGATGCCAACTCGACTTTGAGATTGTCTTATGGCAAAGTAAATGCTTTGCCAGCAGACAAAAGAAATGATGCAAAAGTCAACAATTATACGACTATGACCGGATTGGTTAATAAGTACAAAGCTGGCGACGATGAATTTGATCTACCAGCTCGCATATTAGAGATGAACAAAGCAAAAGATTTCGGTAAATATGCGGACAAAGCAGGATACATGCCAGTCAATTTCTTGACAGATAATGATATCACGGGTGGTAATTCAGGTTCTCCAGTTTTAAATGGAAAAGGCGAATTGATTGGACTTGCTTTTGATGGTAATATCGAGGGGATTGCTGGAGATGTTATTTTTGATAAAAAACAACAAAGAACAATCAACGTCGATATTCGATTCGTACTTTGGTTGATTGATAAATATGCCGGAGCAAAACATATTGTCGATGAAATGACAATAGCTAAATAGTAGTATTTTTTTTAATTTATAACCCGTTGCAAAATTATTTGCGACGGGTTTTTTTTATAATTTGTTTTGACTCACATTAGCTTTTATTATAGGTGTCAAACAAAAACTGCAAAGTCTCAGGAATAGTATTGGCTTGCATTTTTGGATAAATGACAATTGAGTTGAGCCAATTTTCGATAATTTCATCAAAATTGTCTCCTACTTCATAAACAACAGGAATCCCCATTTTCTTTAAAGCTGCCGCATTACATTCTTGCTCATAATGATCTCGAATGGGAATACTTAATACTTTTTTTCGAAGATACAAAGCTTCGGCAGGGGTTTCAAATCCACCGCCGGTAATGATGCCGCAACAATTGATTAAACTTTCATTAAATAGTTTTTGATTGACTGGAAAGTATGTAATGTTCCCTACGGTATGTTTCGTCTGAACATCATTCAAAAACCAATGAAATTGCACATCCGATAGTTTATGGAACGCTTTTTCCAAACAATCTTTTTGAAAAGACGGTAAATAAACAGTGATATGATTTAGGTTTTTAGGTTCCGCTTGTACAATTTCGTCCTTTATGATTGGGGGATGAATAAAGGAATCGTATTTTTCAAAATGCAATCCAATATGTTTGGGCGAAGGAGCATAATGTTTAAGAATCATTTCACCCATCACGCTTCTTTTTTCAGGTCTTGGCGTATTTTCAGACACAAAACTAGCTTGATGACCAAATTGCACCGAATGTACTTTCTGCATTTTGCACGCCAATGAGGTAATGGAATCAAAATCATTGATAACGACATCGTAGTTTTTCAATGGCAGTGATTTGGCATCTTTATACATTTGAAGCGGTTGAATATTTTTGGCTATATCCCAATAATTCAAACCACCACATTTGCTGTAATGCAAACTACAACCAGCACTTCTGAATTTTATAGGCAAGTCAGCATTCAAACTGGCATTATTTCCACTCAAAAAGAAATCTACTTCGCCAAATTTTTTCAAATAAGGATACAATTGGGTGGCTCTACTGATGTGTCCGTTGCCCGTGGCTTGTATTGCATAAAATATTTTCATAGATTTAGATTTAGAAAGTAATTGGATTAAAAAATGGCTTCTTAATTCGATAAAATTTTCGCAACAATATCATTCATATTTTTATCATACTTAGGGTCTTCATGTGAAAAATCAGATTTTTTGTAGTGAAAAATTTTCCATTTTTCTTTTTTATATTCCAATGCCGTGAGGTTTTCCACCCAATCACCACTGTTCAAATACATCACTTTTCCGTGTTTGGTCTTCACCATTTTTTTTTGAGGCATATGAATGTGTCCGCAAACCACATAACTGTATTTTTTCTCGATGGCAATTTCGGCTGCTGTGGTTTCAAAATTGGATACAAAGGCAACAGCTTTCTTTACACTATTTTTAATAACTTTCGAAAAACTTCTTTTTTCTCTTCCAAGTGATACCAAAATCCAATTAACAAGACTGTTAATCAAAATCAACAAATCATAACCTTTACCACCTAATTTTGCCAAGAATTTAGCATACCCTTTTGTCGAAGAATCGAATACATCGCCGTGAAAAATCCAAGTTTTCTTTCCGTCCAAATCCAAGATGAGTTTATCGACTAATTCTAGATTTCCTAGTATAAAATCCGAGTATTTTCGTAAGGCTTCGTCGTGGTTTCCGGTGATGTAAACCACACGAGTTCCGGAATTGGACATTTTTATGATATAACGCAAGACTTCCATATGGGCAACAGGAAAATAGCGTTTGCTAAAACTCCACATATCAATAATATCTCCGTTGAGGACTAAAGTTTTGGGCTGAATGGATTTTAAATACTGTAATAATTCTTTGGCGTGGCAGCCGTAAGTACCTAAGTGAACATCACTTATAACCACTAAGGGTATTTTTCTTTTACGATTCATATAAAGTTTTTACGAAAGTAAGGGGGCAATGTTAGGTGAATGTTTGTTTAGTATTAAGATTAAGTTGGTTTTTAAGCAAAAAATCCGCCAAGTTTATTGAAAACGAGACGAATTTTTTAATGGATTGAAAGGGCTTTTATTTTTTTACATTCACTCGAATTCCTTTGGTATGGCTAGTGAATTCTGGAGCATACATGCTTTCGATGGTCGTAATTCCGTTGGAGAAATTACCTTGATTATTTACTCGAATGTCGTATTCCAAAACATAAGTTCCTTTGTTGATGGAGTCAAAAAAGAAATGAGTCGCAGCATCTTTGGTACTCATATAAAATCCCAGTCCGCCTTTGAATTGGTATTCCGAAAGCACATTTACGGGTTCAAAACAAGAAGCACGCATATCTTTTAAGTGAACAAATTCCATATCTTCTTTGGCAGAAATGACTAGTCGAACGGAAACTAAATCGCCAAGTTGTAATGGATTGGTAGTAGAAATTCGTTCCAGTTTTTCGCCTTTATCGGTGCTTTTCTTCAAATACAATTCTTTGGAAACCGATAATGAAGCTCCAGAATTGGTTTTGATTTTATCCAAATCCTCAAAATACTGCCAATAAACTCCACCAAAACCAGGAACTTTCGATTTATTTTCGACCGAAATAGTTGCCATTTCCTTTTTGATTTCGTCGGCTTTCCAGTTGAGTTTTACATAGCCCGTTTCGGCTTCTTTTTCGTTTTCGGATAGTTTTTTGGTTAAGATTTTCTCCGCTCCAACTTTGATTACTGTATTGTCTTTCAAGCTCAACCAATCGGTTCCTTGCATCAACAAAGCATAAACAGCTTCGGTGGTGGATTTTGTTGTCGGCCAATTTTTTGTTTGTTTGTTTTTCAGCAACCAGACTTTCATTGCATTCACCGATTTATTGTCGTTGGTCACTTCGGCGAAAGCCTCAATCAAGAGCGCTTGGGTTTCAATTGGCGCTTGATACCAATAGCAACCTGCTTTATTAGCAATCCAATACATTCCCCAATCTTCATTGTTCGAAGCGGTTTCTTTCAGGCTTTCGATGATTTTTTTGGCAGTTGCTGCCTCGCCAAAGCGATTTAAAGTCAAAGCAGCCAATCCTTTTTCGTATAAAGAATAGTTCAACCAATCTTTTTTGGCAGTTTCGAGATACAATTTTGTTGCTTTTTTCAAAGTATCCGAAAGCGGATAATTTTCTAAATAAAAACTTCGAGTATATAAATAATGCAAATCAGAATACGGATTAATCCAAATCAATTTGTCGGTTGTTTTTAAGTTTTGGGTTCTGCTTTTATGGTATTGCAAAAACTTTTGGTCCAAAAACGGAATGCCGGTTGCCGCAATTTGTTTGGTTTTGGCAGCGTTATTTTCGTTCTTGCTTAGTTTCGAAAGATGTCCCAAACCGGCCAAAATGTGTCTCGTAATATATTCGTTTTCGTCGCTGCCGTCAAACCAGGCGAAACCTCCAGAGGCTTTTTGCTTTTGTTTTAATTTGTCAAAAGTCGCTTCTTGGGAAGTTTTCATTTTTTCTAAATCGAAAAGTAGCGCTAGGTTTTTCTTTTTCTCGTCTTCAGATTGAGCATCGTTGAGCCAAGGCGTTTCGGCCAAAATTATCGATTTCAGTTCTTCGTTTTCTTCGAGTTTCGAATTCAATTTACCGTTTTTTCTCCAAGTTTCAAATAAGCTGGCGATTTTAGGATTACTCAAAATAATCTCCGCAGCCAAAGCATTGGCATAAAACCGAGCGAAAGTTTGTTCGGCACATTCGTGTTCGTATTCCATCAAATAAGGCAGAGATTGAATAGCAATCCAAGACGGATTCGAAGTGTACTCCAACGTAAATTTATGGTTTCGTAAACTGGTCGAATTGTTGTTTTTTAGATTTTCGAAAGTATATTCTTTCTTCGAATTCTCTCGAACCCAAATCGGAATACTTTCGGTAACGAGCATATTGTTGGTCAAAACAGGTAAAATATTTTCTTCACCATCCGAAAAGTTTCCTGCCTTTGCCAAAACTTTGTACTGAACACCTTGCAATCCTTCTGGAATATAGATTTTCCAACTCACAGTTGTGTTGCCATAAGCAGCAATATTGAAGTTCTTGATGATATTGGTATTTGCCATTTTGGCATCAATGGCTTGCATTGTAGTCGCGTCGAAAAGTTGCAAAACAGCGATTCCAGTTTTGGCATCTTTGGTAATATTGGCCACTTTTGCAGTGATAACAATCGAATCTTTTTCCCTGAAAAAACGAGGAAAATTGGGAGTGAGCATCAGCTCTTTTTGGGTAATGACACTTTTTTCTAAATAACCTGTAACCGCATCTTTATTGTGTGCCAACAATCGTAATTTCCAAGCCGTCAAAGCTTCTGGTGAGGTGAAATTGAAACTCAGTTTCCCTTTAGCATCTGTTTTTAAATTAGGATAAAAGAAAGCCGTTTCAGATAGATTTTTTCTAGCTTTTACTTGGGTTAAAGCTTCAAGCGCTTTTTTGGTCGTGATGATGATGACACCGTTTGCAGCTTTACTTCCGTATAAAGCGGTGGCTTTGTCTCCTTTTAGAACATCGATTGAAATAATATCGGTTGGTGAAAGTAATTTGAATTGTTCTTCGGTTATTGGTATGCCATCTAATAAATACAAAGGAATAGCTTTACTGCCAGTCAAAGATGAAGTTCCCCTGATTTGAACACCAGCAGCTCTTGCTTGCATTACATCTTCTAATCTCATATCTATTCCAGCGGAATTGTACACAGTATTGTCTTCTTCAATCACAGCAGAAACAGATCCAACTACATCTTTCTTTTTGACACTTCCATATCCCACAACAACTACTTCCTCTAAACTATTACTTGATTCTGTTAATTGTAGGTCAATAACTTTAGAGTTGATGATGATTTTTTTTGTTTCAAGTCCAATGTAAGAGAACGTTAATTCTTCTCCAATGGCGGCCTCTATTTGGTAATAACCATCAAAATCAGTTTGAGTACCTCGCTGGATTCCTTTTATGACAACACTTACGCCGGGTAGAGGACCACTTTTATCAGAAACAATTCCCGAAATCATTTTTGCATTTAGCGGTTTTTTGCTTTTGTTGTTTAATTCTTTTTGATATTCTCGAAGTTGCAGTGGTGTGAAGGAATCGTTGAAGTTGAATCCAAACCATATTAATTTGGTTGCTTCGTCTTGAAGGTTGAGTGGAGCCAAATTCGGATTCAAATTTCTTAAAGGAGTATGAGTTATTTCAAAACCCATACTAGTTTTATAATTTAAATAGTTGTATTCATTCGTTTTAAAAGCTAGTTTGTCCCAATCCATTTTTGTGATTTTGTCCAAAGAACTATCGTACATCGAGGCGAGAATTTCGGCTTCTTTTGTGGTGTTTTTGGTTTTCAATTTAAAAGACCAATTTTCTGAACTTCCCGGCTGGATTTTATTTCTGAAACTTTCGACCATAATTTCCATATTCGGTTCTTCTTTCGGCAATTGTACTTCTATTTCGTTGTTGAAACTTTGGTTGTCATAAAAGCATTGAAAGCCTATTTTTAAGGGTTTTTCAAATCCTTTTTTAATTGGAATTTTTACCAATAACTCTCCATTTTGTAAAAAGGCATTTTCTTCAAAAAACAATTTATTTTGATAATTAGCCATAATTGAAAGGTATAATTCTGGAATGGCCGAAGTGATTTTTACCAAAGCAAAACCATCTTTTAGAGGATTTGTGTTGACTTGATTTATCGTGAATAATTGTTTCGGATTGAGTCTGTCTTTGCTTTGAATGATTTGAAAATCACTGGTACTTTCAATACCATTATTAAAACTGTCTTTACAAGAAAAAACAACTTTGTAATTTCCGGATTGATAATTGGAAATAAAATCTAACGCTAATTTTTTATCTTTTTCAGTATCAATTTTTTTAGAAAAAATTAAAGTCCCAAAATCTTTCTCTGTTAAAGGTTTTTGATTGTCTTCAAAAGGGAATAATCGCTCGAAATCTTCGTTGATGATGCTTTCGATGTCGGGTTTTGGAAAAACTCTCTTTTTGAATTTTTTTGAAAAAGCACGTACAAAGTAGATTTTAATTTCACCTTGAATAGGTAAAAATTCACCATTGAGGTTAGTACTGTTCAATATTATTTCGTTTTTATCTTTGGTTTCAATTCTTTGCGGAATAGTTGCAGTAAGTTTTAAGGAATGATATCCAATATTAATATTTGTATACGTTTTGTGCGTTTCGCCATTGATGTCGGTGACTGTTGCTGCAATGCGGTATTCAAAAATGGGTAGCTTTTCTTTTGTGGCATTTTCAAATGGTTTGGCAATGAAATTTATTTCAAATTTCCCCGATGCATCTGTTTGAGTTTCGCCAACTAAGATGGATTCAGATTGGCCATTGGGATTGTAATAATTACCTTTGTTTAAAGTATAAGGAGTAAGCCTAACTTCGTATTTCACTTTTGCATCCGAGATATTGCTTCCTGAAAAAGCTTTAGCAGTTCCTTTAATTTTAACTGTTTGATTAACTTGAAATATTTCTTTTGTGGGTTCAAAATTTGCTTCAAATTTGGGACGTTTGTATTCTTCGACTTTGAAACTTATCTTAGAATATTCAAATCCAGAACCGTCCCAAAGAGGATGTTCGCCTTTTATTTTGTCATAAATAGTTTTGTTGTCGTAGGGATAATGGCCTACGGCTTCAATTTTAAATGTGCCAGTCAAGCCAGTTTTTGGCAAAACAAACTCTCCTGAAAACGAACCAAATTCATTGGTAACAGCATCAAAAGTCTTGATTTCTTGATTGTTGGCATCCTTGACTTTAATTTTAAAAGAAGTATTGGTAATAATTTTTGTTTTGTTTTGTTTTTTTAAAAATGCAATTCCTTTATAGTAAACAGTTTGCCCGGGACGATAAATGGCTCTGTCCAAATAAAATTCGAGTTTGGCTTTTGTTTCATTTTCGTTAGCATAAGGATTGAAGTTGCTAAGATAGTTTTTGTTGAGTTGAATGGAATCTCCTTCGTGAACCAATTCAATATTTTCGTATCTATAATCGTAACTATTGGTGTTTTTTCTTTCGAAAACAGCAATCCCATTTTTTCCTGTTTTAATTGAAAATGTTGGGGTTTTTAGGCTGACATTTTCTAGCGGTTTGCCTGTTTTTCTGTCTAGAACTTGATAGTTTTCTTCCTTGTCTTTTTGCCAAGCCAATAAGGCTATATTGGAAACGGTAATTGTTTCATAGGCAAATGTCTTTTTGCCTTTTGTACCAGATTCACTTTCAAAGCGAACTAAATAGCTTCCTGTCTTGAGTTGGGGCAAAAGTACTTCCGTGGTATATTCAAGATAGTTTTTTTTATTTTCTAAAAGATAATTTTTGGCAGCTACCACTTTTTTGTCATTGATGATCGTACTGGCAAAAATGTCTTTGTTGTAACGAGAATTATGAAACTCTTTTATGGTTTTTTGGTCAATTTCATAAATAGTTATAGATAGGCTATCCAAGTTTTTGTACGAAATAAAAGCTCTGGTATTCTCATCGGGATGACTGTATTTTTGGAGCTGGATGTTAAGTGTTTTGGAATTTATATCTTGCTTTTTTTGTAAAGCTAGTTTTTGCGCATTCGAACGATTGTTGATTTTTATAATACTGTCAAGTGTTGCAATGGCTTGTATTTTGTAATCGGGATGCGCTACTTTCGAAGCTATATTGTTGAGAATGACGGCTTTTTCGAATTGTATTTTTTGGGTCAAGATTAGGTCTTTGGATTCTTTTTGAAGAAGAATTAATGACTTCATAAATACATCTTTAGAATCTAGTAAATAAGTATTGCAAAATTGCATTCTGTCGAATTGATTTTCTAAAGTTGCAGCATTGATTTCCTGCTTTTGATACAATACAAGTACTTTTTTTAGGTTTTCATCTTTTATAAAATCGAAATTCAATTTTATGAAATCTGTCGATTTTCCCAAGAGTTCCTTTTCGTGTATTATGAATTTTCTTTTTTGAATACTCCATTGTTCTATTTTTTTGGTGTAAAAAGAAATATTTTCTTGTTGGAGATAATCGAATATGCTTTCTTTCTTGAATTCTTCTAAAGTTATGATATCGAAAATTTCTTCATATTGGGCTAGTGAAGTTGATTTTAGAATGTCTTCATCTTTTAAAGTGTTTTCAAAAGAAGTGTTGATTTTGTTGGTAAAATCAGTACGTGTCCAAGTTGAGAAATCATCATCAAGACTTAAAGTATTGGTTCTGCTATAAACTAAGTTGTAGTTTTGCTTTTGATAATCACTCAAACACTTGGCATAAACCAAATTTAAAATCGCTTTCGAAGGGATGGAAGCTTTCTCTATTTCGGCATTTAAATTGTTTATGATTTTGGTTTGCGCATTTTCATCAACTACTTGTAAATATTTCGATTCATAGAAAAAACACTTGATGATTTGCACCTCGTTTTTGTCGGCAATAGCTTTTTTGTGAATTTTGTTGACAATGGCATTGGCCGATTTAATTTTGCCGTTATTTTCATTTTCGATTACTTTATTCCAGTTTTTCTCATAATTTTGAGCATAGAATGACGTTGAAATCAGAAGGAAAGCAAATAAGATTTTTTTCATTGTAGGTTTTCGGTATTGATGTTCAATAACAGTCAATATTTTCTGTTACAATTTACTAAATTTTACTTAAATACTAACGAAAATTCCTGTATTTTCTTATTTTTGAAAGATGAAAAAAATAATAGTGGTCTTTTTGGTATTCCCTTTATTAATTTTGGCTCAACCCAATTTCGATAAAGGCGAGAAATTATTCAAAGAAGGAAAATACGAACAGGCACAACCTGTTTTTGAGAGTTCTCTAAAAGAAAATCCTAATCATTTAAAAACGTTAGAATACTTGGGAGACATTGCCGGGCATCAAAAAGCTTGGGACAAAGCCATTGTATATTATAAAAAGCTAAAACTATTGAAGCCGTCCGAAGCCAATTATTATTTCAAATACGGTGGTGTACTTGGGATGAAAGCCAAAGAATCCAATAAATTCAGGGCTCTCGGTCTGATTGGTGAAGTGAAAGCATCTTTCGAAAAAGCAATTGCGTTGAATCCAAAACACATTGAAGCACGTTGGGCATTGGTGATGATATACATTCAATTACCTGGAATTGTAGGTGGAAGCGAAACAAAAGCCATTAAATATTCGAATGAATTGCTTAAATTGTCGCCTGTTGACGGGTTCTTGTCCAGAGGCCAAATTGAAGAACATTTCGAAAGATACCCATCGGCAGAAACACAATATAAAAAAGCAATTGCTGCGGGAAGTACTAAAACGGGCAATAAAATGTTAGCTAGTTTGTACAAGAATAAAATGAATCAGCCTGAAAAAGCGGCTAAAATTAAAATATAAAGAACTAAGAAATTATGAGAACTCATTTTATTGCCATTGGCGGAAGCGCGATGCACAATCTGGCTTTGGCTTTACACAACAAAGGATATCAAGTTACGGGAAGCGACGATGCCATTTTTGAACCTTCGAAAACGCGTTTGGCCAAAAAAGGAATTTTGCCAGCCGAAATGGGTTGGTTTCCCGAAAAAATAACTCAAGATATCGAAGCCGTAATTCTCGGAATGCACGCCAAAGCCGATAATCCAGAATTGCTAAAAGCACAAGAATTGGGTTTGAAAATTTATTCCTATCCAGAATTTTTGTACGAACAATCCAAAAACAAAACCCGCGTGGTGATTGGTGGTTCACACGGAAAAACTACGATTACTTCGATGATTTTGCACGTAATGCATTATCATAATATTGAAGTCGATTATATGGTTGGGGCTCAATTGGAAGGTTTTGATACGATGGTTCATCTTACCGAAGAGAATGATTTTATCGTTCTCGAAGGCGATGAATATTTGTCTTCGCCAATAGACCGAAGACCAAAATTCCATTTGTATCAGCCGAATATCGCCTTGATTTCTGGAATCGCTTGGGATCATATTAATGTTTTTCCAACTTATGATTTCTATGTGGAACAGTTTGAAACCTTCATAGCCAAAATTACAAATGGAGGGATTTTAGTATACAATGAAGAAGATTCTGAAGTGAAAAAAGTGGCTGAAGCTGCCACGAATCCAATTCGAAAAATACCATACACGACCCCAAAATACGAAGTGAAAGATGGAGTTACACTTTTGGAAACCCCAGAAGGCGCAATGCCAATCGAAGTTTTTGGAGCACATAATTTGAACAATTTGGCTGGAGCCAAATGGATTTGCCAAAATATGGGTGTTGACGAAGCTGATTTTTATGAAGCGATTGCGAGTTTCAAAGGCGCATCCAAACGTTTGGAAAAAATTGCAGAAGGGAAAGGGAAAGTTGCATACAAAGATTTCGCCCATTCACCAAGCAAAGTAGCCGCCACCACAAAAGCCGTGAAAGAACAATATCCAAACCGAACTTTGGTGGCTTGTTTGGAATTGCACACCTACAGCAGTTTAAATGCAGAATTTCTGAAAGAATATGAAGGCGCATTAGAATATGCTGATGTTGCGGTGGTTTTCTATTCGCCAGATGCGGTAAAAATCAAGCAACTCGAAGAAGTGACTTATGAGCAAATCGCCAAGGCTTTCAATAGGGAAGATTTGATTATTTATACGAATCCAGCTGAATTTAAAACCTTTTTATTCAATCAAAATCTAGAGAATTCTGCTTTGTTGTTGATGAGCTCCGGAAACTATGGCGGATTAAATTTTGATGAGGTGAAAGATTTAGTAATCAAGTAGCAGATTTCAGACGGCAGTTTAGCAACTACCTGAAATCTGTAAACTGCAAACTGCAAACTTAAAAATGGAACAAACTAATTTTCCGATAACGAATTGGTCCGAAGACGATAAACCTCGTGAAAAACTAATGCTGAAAGGCAAAAGTGCTTTGAGCGATGCTGAATTGATTGCCATTTTGATTGGTTCTGGAAGCCGAAACGAATCGGCGGTGGGATTGAGCAAAAGGATTTTGGCGAGTGTCGACAACAATTTGAATGCTTTGGGGAAATTAACCATTTCGCAGTTGATGACATTCAAGGGAATAGGTGAGGCCAAAGCCATTTCGATTATGGCCGCGATGGAATTAGGAAGACGCAGAAGGGCAGAAGAGGCCATCGAATTGAAGAAAATTTCTTCAAGTAAAATGATTTTCGAATTGATGCAACCCATCATTGGCGAATTGCCACACGAAGAATTTTGGGTTTTGTATTTGAATAATTCGAACAAAGTGCTTTCGAAATCGCAACAAGGAAAAGGGGGAATCACAGGAACTTTAGTCGATGTGCGTTTGGTTTTTAAAACCGCTCTCGAATTGGGTGCTACTGCATTAATCTTATGCCATAACCATCCTTCGGGAACATTGATTCCGAGTGATGCCGACAAACAGATTACCAAAAAGTTAAAAGAAGCAGGGAGAAATTTGGATATTAATGTGCTCGATCATATTATTGTTACCGAGAATGGCTTTTTTAGCTTTAACGATGAAGGAATTTTTTAAGAAATGAAAACAATGAATAGTACTATTACAGACGTCTTTTTTGATCTAGATCATACGCTTTGGGATTTCGAAAAGAATTCAGCCTTAGCATTTGAAACCGTTTTCAAAATGCAGGAGTTGGATGTGGATATGAACGAATTCTTGAAGTTTTACGTGCCAATAAATCGGGAATATTGGGAACGCTATCGCAAAGATGAAATTACCCAAAAGCAACTTCGTTACGGTAGATTAAAGGATGCATTTGACTTGATTCATTTTCCTATTTCCGATGAAGTAATTGAGGTACTATCGGTAGAATATATTCATTATTTACCAAAATTCAATCATTTGTTTGATGGGACCATCGAAATATTGGATTATTTAAAGGGAAAATATAATTTGCATATCATCACCAATGGTTTTGCAGAAATTCAGGGAAATAAATTAGATAATTCGTATATTTCGCATTATTTCAAAACCATGACCAATTCGGAAATGGCTGGGGTGAAAAAACCCAATCAACAAATTTTTGATTATGCCTTAGATTTGGCGCAAGCAAAAAAGGAGAATAGCATTATGATTGGAGATTGCATCGAAGCCGATGTGCAAGGCGCATTGGATGCTGGTTTGGATGCTATTTTTTTTAATGAAAATAATGTTCCAGTGGCCGAAAACATTAAACAGATTAACCATTTAATAGAACTTAAAAAACACCTATAATTATGAAATCGCCACTATTAAGGAGTTTGTTGCAAACAAACACTAATAAGAAATAAGGCGATAACATATTTGACCGCTAAAAAATTTAAATTTATATATATGAAAAAGAATATTTTGATACTGTTGCTTTTGTTTGCCAACTTTGGTTTTGCGCAATCTATAAATGATTATAAAGGTGTGATTATCCCTTTGAAATATGATTTTCAAAAAACGGATAACCAATACCGACTTCAGACAATTACAAAAATGAATTTGCAAAAAGCGCATTTCCAGGCTTTTTATGCCACCGAAACTATCCCAGGTGATATTACGGATCGTTGCAGCCTTTTGTATATTAATGTAGAGAAGGATAATGCCTTTTTGGTGACTAAACTTTTTATTACTTTTAAAGATTGCTATGGTACCGAGGTTTACAAATCACCTATCGGAAAAAGTAGAGAAAAAGAGTTTGAAGCTGCGTATGCGGATGCTTTGAATTTAGCATTTGACAACGTGTATGGTTTGAATTATGCCTACAATGGGAATACAAATTTTAGTCCTAAAGGAGGCTTGACTGCTCAATCGGTACCTGTAATGGCTGCTCCTGCCATTCCTGCTCCAACTTCGGCGGTTCCTTCAGTGACAATGCTTCCTGCGGCCGCGGCCGTTGCGATTCCAGTTACTACTCCAGCTCCAGCTGCTGTCGCCGTTCCTGTTGTTGCTGTGCCAACTACAACTGCAGCGACTACAACAATAGATAAAAAATCAAGCGGATTGCTTTATGCGCAACCAACTTCCTACGGTTATCAACTAATCGATAGTGAGCCAAAAGTGGTGATGAAGGTCTATAAAACTTCGAATGCCAATAGTTATATGGCTAAAAAAGGCGATATTCAAGGAGCCTTAGTTTCTAAAGGCAATGAGTGGTTTTTTGAATATTATCAAAATGACCAATTGATTTCTGAAAAAATAGACGTTAAGTTTTAGCAGTATAAATGAATTTTATAATCTAAAAATAAAGTTATGAATCTGATCACACAACGCAACAATATTGTTCACAGGATTTTAGATGTTTCTGATTTGACATTGCTAAATCAAATAGAAGAATTACTTGATAAGGATGTTTTTACATATACAACTTCCGGTAAGCCACTCTCTGTAAAACAATATAAAAATCATTTAGACGAAATAATGATTGCCTCAGATTCAGGGGCCGTTGGTTTTTCAACCACCGAGGCAAAAAGCAAATTGAAACGCAAATGAAACCCGTAGAATGGTCAGAAGATTCTATATTTTCTATGCAATCTATTTATGATTACATTTTTGAAGAAAGTCCTCAAAATGCGGATTTAGTTGTAGATACTTTGTTTGATTTGGGAGATAAACTAAATAGTCATTCCTTAAAAACAAATTAACAATCTGATTGTTAATAACTTGTGATAAAATAATATTAAAAAAGGCTCTGTTAAATTGCCAAAAAGTGTATATTTCGGTATAAAAAAGTGGCAATATG